>DATJET010000036.1:0-66596 GCA_035496295.1 Gemmatimonadaceae bacterium | reverse complement strand
ATGCCCGGGGCGGGAATCGAACCCGCACTCCCCGCAAGGGGAAAGGGATTTTAAGTCCCTCGCGTCTGCCTTTTCGCCACCCGGGCCAATGCCGCACGAGCCCCTACGAACAACACAGGGACACGGGCGTACCGCCCCATGTCCCTGTGATCGTGTCTGTCGAATCGTGGAGAGCGGGAAACGGGACTCGAACCCGCGACCCCAACCTTGGCAAGGTTGTGCTCTACCAACTGAGCTATTCCCGCAGTCGTCCCAAACCTAGCCGAAGCTCCGCGAGCGAACAAGAGGACGCGCCGGGCACGCTGCGCCCGGCACGCCCGTCACTCACGGCGATGCCAACGTAGGAATACTCGTGCTGTACTGTGCGTTGATCGCCTGAATCATCAGGTTGGCGAGCAACACATGCGCGGCTGCCGATGGATGAATGCCGTCGAGCGAGATGAAATCGCCGAACGGTTTCGTGGGCTGCGTGAGGTCGGGCAGCACGGGAATCTGGCCGCCCTCGCGCAACTGAGCGAGCGGCACGTTAGGATCGAAGTACGCCCAACCCTTCGTCGCCGCAGTCTGTTGAATGAACGCGTTGTAGGTGTTCACGGCCTGCGTCACGGCCGCGATCTCCGTCGCGTCCAGCACGAACAACTCGCCGAGTCCGTTAGCGTGATTGGCGAGCGCGTGACACGCGATGGTGTCGGGAGCCGTGCCGGCCTGCATCGCTTGGAACAGCTCGAAGTTGATGATCGACTGCGTGGCGGGAGTACAGCTCGTGTCGACCGTAACTGGCGCGCCCACGGCTGCCTCGAGCGCAGGCAACACGCCGGGTGCGAACACTGCTGCCGCAGGGAAGAACACCGGTGCGTTAGCCACGTTCACGACGCCGATCAAGATGCCGCCCTTGATCGTACCGCCGGCGTCCAAACCGGTCATCATCGCGGTGTAGTTGGTCTCGAACGCCGCTTCGGTCGTCACGCCCGGCGACAGGCCCGGAACGGAATCGAGGACACCGCTCAGCGCAGCCGGCAGCACGTCGTTGTTGCCGATCCAGATGCTCACGAACGTCGGCTTCGCATCCAGCGCGCGCTGCACCTGCGTCTTGCCGCCAAGGATGAACGTGGTGAGCGGACCGCCGCCACCGGTGCCGATCGGGCTCGCGGGATCGAACGACGCGGCGCCCGGGACCGCGACGTTGTTCAGCACCGCCACGCCCGACACCTGCGAGCGGAAGAAACACGTCGTGGACGTTCCGCCGCCCACGCGTGTGCCTTTGGGGAAACTGTCGATCGGCGGTGGACAGCCGGGGTCGAGCAGGCTCGCAACAGTGAACGGTGTGTTCATCTGCTGCGCGAGCAATACCGGATACGCTTGGTGCTGCGTCGAGTCGTTGATGCCGCCGGACTGGAATCCCGCGGTGAGGCTGTTGCCGAGCGAGACGTAGCTCGCGAACAATGGATTCACCGGCGGCGTCGGCACGACCAGATCCTTGGTGGGACTGCACGCCGCGACAGCCACGATCATGACGGATGCGACCGCGCCGGCGACGAGATTTCGCTCTCGAGACATGGAAGATTTTCCCGTGTGCGTGATCGGTGGCGTCAGAAGTTGGCGCGGATGCTGAGCGACAGCACGTTCGCGTCGAGCGTGTAGAAGCCGGAGTTGAGGTCTAACGCAGTCTGGCCGGCGCTCGTGCGCTCGACGATGCGGCCGCGTCGTCCGCTCGTGTCGACGTGCAGGTAGGCGGCGTCGAGTGTGTAATGCGGCGAGAGCGGGACGCCCAACCCGACCGTGTAGTTGCGGCGATTCATGTCGGGCAGCAGCGGTGTCACCGTTTCATCGGGCGCGGGTGACTTCACGTACGTGAACCCGACGCGTCCCTTGATGCCCACCGCGAAGGCGTGCTCGGCGCCCGCGCGGATCGACCACGAATTCTCATAGTCCTCGAGCAGCGTCCGGCTCTGGCCGCCCGCTGGTCCGCTGAAATTGATGGGCAGTTGGTCGAACGACGAGAACTGCGTCCACTCGAAGTCGCCCTCGAGACGCGTGTTGACGAGACCGGAATAGCCGAGTCCGACCTGGAACTGCGCGGGATGCTTGATGCGGGTCGACACCTTCTGCGCGCTGAGGGGAGCGCCGGGAGCGAACTCGGTGCCGAGAACGGCGTCGACGGGGGTGCCGGGCGGCAGACCGAGCGGATTGCCCGCGGACAAGACGAGGTTCGTGGGCACTTGCGAGAACGTCGCGTCGGCGTCGTCGTAATGAAAGTCGAGCTGCGACAGGTAGCGCGCGCCGATCTCCCAGTTGGCGCCTAACGCGCCGTGCACGCCGACGTCGAAGCCGAACGCGGTGCCGCTGCCGGAGAGCTTGGCGCGCGCGAACTCGGTTTGTGCGGCCACGCCCAACTGGCCGAACGTCAGTCCGGGCGCGGCCTGTTGTTGGGCGAGATCGAGCGACTGGCGCAACTCGACCCGCGAGTAGCCGATTACAGGACCGCCGCCGACTTGCCAGTTGGGCGCAACGCGGAAGGCGAAGTTGGGCTGAAAGTAGACCGACGTGAGCGACGCCTTGAGGGCCTCGAAGCGGCCCGGAAAATCGTCGTGCCACTGCGAGGTGAGTCCGTAGGGCACGTAGACGCCGAGTCCGGCTGCCCAACGATCATCCTTGGAGCCGTAGTTCACGAATAGGTGTGGTGGAAACGAAGGCGGAACGTCGGCGTCGAAGACCCGGCGCGAGGTGTCCGCCGTGAACCCGCCGCCCACGATCACCGCGGCGGCACCGGCGTAGATGCTCCATCCCTCGAGCGACGCGGCGGCCGCGGGATTCCAGTAAATGACCGACGGATCTTTGCACGTCGACGCGGTCACTGCTTGTCCGCGCGCGACGGCACAGCTTCCAATTTCGTTCAACTGGAAGCCCTGCGCGTGCGCGCCGCACGCGGCGCCGCAGGCCAAGAGCATCACGAGCGTTGGAGCACGGAACAAATTCATTGGGCGTCCTCCATCGTAGTGGTCGCGCGCGCGAGTGGCGGCGCGGGCGCGCATAACAGTACGAGGCTCGGGCGTGCCGGGAAAGGTGCAGTTGGGCAGCGCGGCGCGTGCGCCGGGCGATCAGGGCCGCACGCCGAGTGCGTGCACCGCGTACCACGTGGACCACGCGAGCAGACCGGCGAGCGCCGCGTCGCCGCCGTTGCCCGTCGCGCGGCCCTCGGCGTCGACGAGCTCCGCGGCGATGCCGTTGTCGAGCGGCGCGCGCCGCAGCCATTGCAGGACCGCGGCTGCGTCCGGGCCTAACAGACGCGCGCACTGCTCGGCCAACGCGCCCGGCTCGGCGCCTAACCCGCGGACCGTGCGGCGATACACCGAATCGAAGCGCTCGACCGCTTCGTACAACGGCAGCCAGTACGGCGACGCATTGGGGTCGCCGTCGGTGCCCGAATTGCCGGACAGGTCGATGGACGTGGCGAAGAGCACTTTGCCATCGCGCTCGATGGAGAAGTGGCGGCGGAGCGCGGCGCGCACGGCTTCGGGATCCTCTACGGAGCGCGCACTTTCCTCGTCGAGCGTGCGCTTGAGGACGTCGAGGGCCTGCGCGACCACGGCGTTGCCGTGCAGCGTGAAGGGGTGGCCCGCGGGCGCGCCCGAGAGCGTGACCTCGGTGCTGTACAGCGGAACGTGTTCATCGCGGCGGCCCGACAGGTCATCCCACGATGCGTAGAGCGCGTCGGCGACGGCGGGCTCATCGACGATTTGGTCGTCGCCGGTTTCGCGAATGTACCGATCGGTGGCGATGGCGAACGACGCGACGCCCTCCAGCGAGAATCCCGGCTCGAACATCGTGCCGTCCAGGTAGTGCACGCCGCTGCCCGGGGCGTAGCCGTGCAGCTCGCACGCGCGCAGCAGCAGCTCGCGCGCGAGCGACGCGTCGGCGAGCTGGATCGCCGGCAGCGTCCAGCCTAACGCATCCCAGTCGCGCGTCGTCACGCCGCGGCCGTTCCACGGCGCGCGCGAGCGCACGAGGTAGAAGTGCGCGTCGTCCAACGCGCGGCCGGCACCGTAGAAGTACGCGAACAACAGGTTGCGATTGATCAGTCGATCGATGCCGTCGTGCCCAACGGTCTGCTCGAGCTCCTGCAGCGCATCGCGCGTCATCGCGAGCAGCTCGCTCCAGCCGCGGCGGCGCATCACCGCCACCGTGGCTTCGGCGCCATCGCGCTCGGGACCGGCGGCGATGTAGAACGCGGCGCCCGTGCGAGCGCCGGCCTCGAGGCGCAGCGAGCGACGCACGCTGAAGCGCGGTGCGTCCCCGCCCTGCACGTCGCTCACGCTGTCGGCGTCGGCCGCGACCGCGAGTGCGGCCAACCCCGGTTGGGCACTGCCCTCGAGCACCACCACGCCGTCGTCGGCCAGGGCAATGCGATGCGCGTCGTCCGTTGGGCGAGCCGTTCGCACGCGGAGCTGCCGGTGACCCAGCACGCCCTCGAGCGCGAGGTCCACGGCGATCTCGCGCGCCGTCCGGTTTTCGAATGCGAACGCGTACACCGCGCCCGCGATGTCCGCATCGCGACCGTACGGCGCGAACAGCGTTCCGCGAATCACGAGACCGTCGATGGAGCACGTGAACGTCGGGAGCCAACTCATCGCACGCTCCCACGCCAGTCCTTGGGCGCCAAGCTCGCGGCGCGCGCCGTCGATGTAGAGCGTGGGCTTGAGCAGCGGCGGGCCGCTCCCTGAGAGAAAATCAGCGCCGCCGGCGAACTCCACCGCTGCGCGCGCTCCGCGATGCAGCACCCCGAGCGCGTGCAGTGCGCCGTCAGCCGGATGGATGCACGGCAACGTGAGCCAATGATTGCCGGTCAGTTGCCACGGAATGACGGACTTCGGAGTTGAATTCACGAGCGACGCATTGCGAGAGGTCGGTGCCCGCGCGGCGTGCACAGGCGTTGCAATGCGTGCAATATACGAGACGGCGGGAGGAGGCGACGATCGCGCCGAACGTTGACAACCTTGGAGTGTAATGACAGACTTGCGCGCACACGTCGCCCGTCGACCCGACTTCACACCGTCACTGTCGGACACACCACTCCGCCACCGCTTGTCGTCTCGCTCGCTTCGTCTTGCGCCCGGGTGGCGGCGCGTTGCACGCCTGTCGATCGCGATCTCGGTGCTCGCGGTGATGCCGCTCGGCGCGCAGAGCGTGTTGGGCTACGGCGACGACGCGACGACGCTGCCGGGCGGTACCCTCCGCATCGGCTTGTTGAATACGTGGTCGCGCTGGTTCCAGCAGTATGATGCTGCGCCGGGCGTGTTCATTCAGACACGCTCGCAGGCGCGCATCACGCCGCTTTCGCTGGACTTTGGGCTCACGGACCGCGTGATGTTCACCGCGTCCGTGCCGTCGGTGGGCACCACCGAATCCGCGATCTACTTCTCCAACCCCGCGCGGGGCGACCTCGCCGACTCGATCCGCTCCTTCAAGCGGAGCGGGATCGGCGATGCAATGGCGACGCTCAAGCTCGTGTGGCTCGGCGAGCAGAGCGAGCACGATCGCATCGCCGAGCACGGGCTGCACGTACGCAGCGCGCTCTCGGCGAGCGCGGTGATCGGAACCGGGCTGCCGCCCAAGCCGTTCGAGCAATTCGGCATCGGCACTGGTGAAGGCGAGTCCGGCCTGCAGGCGGGCTCGTTCTGGGACTTTCTCGCCGGCCAATCGTTCTGGACCAGCGTGGCGCTGCGCTACGAGCACCATCTGCAGGACACGCGCTCGCTCCGCGTCGGCGCCGGGCCGCCCGGCGATCCGTTCGACGCCGCCGCGCGACCCGTGAACACGACCCGTCGGTTAGGCGATGCCTATTCGATCGACGTGACGCCGCGGCTTGCGTTAGGCGAATACATTTCGATCGGCGCGCGTTACCAGTACGAGCATGAGAACGCCGGTAGGTTCTCGGGCACGCTCGACGTGGTCGACTCGGCGGGCACCGTGACGCACCTCGACGCGGCCGCGCTCGGCCCGGCGTCGGCGTTCACGAACCAATGGGTTGGGCTGGGCCTCGTGTTTTCGAGCGTGGCCGCGAGCGAGAGGGGGCACGGCGGCTATCCGTTCGAAATTACGCTGCAGTATCGGCGGCAGGTCGCCCTCACGAACGGCCAACCCCCGCGGGGCGAATGGGCGGCGGGGCTGCGCTTCTATCAGAAACTCTGGGGACGCGGCATCGTGCGACGCGACGTCCCCGACAGCACTCAGCGGCGACGCGAGCCCTGACGGCGCGGCGCGCTGCGCGGCTTCGTCGTCGATGCGGGCGGCGTTGCAGGCACCGCCGCGGGCGCCGTGGCATTGGCGAGCAGTTCCCGCGCGTGTGCGAGTGCGGTATCGCTGCCTTCGTCGCCGCCTAACATGCGCGCGATCTCATGGGTGCGCTCGTCGTCACGCACCACGAGCGTGTCGGCGGTGGTGATTCCACCGCGCGCGCCCTTGCTGACCACCACGTGATGGTGCGCGCGCGCAGCGATCTGCGCGAGGTGCGTGATGGCGAGCACCTGATGGTGCGCCGCCACTCGGCGCATCGTGTCGCCTACCTGCAGCCCCACGCGGCCGCCGATGCCGGCGTCGACCTCGTCGAAGATGAGCGTGGGCACGTGATCGACGCGTGCGAGAATGGTCTTGAGCGCAAGCATGATGCGCGAGAGCTCGCCGCCGGATGCGACGCGCGCCAGCGGCCGGGCGTCGTGTCCGATGTTGAGCGCGACCAGGAACTCGATGTCCTCGGCGCCGGTGGCTGCCGGGGCGGCTCGTGCCACGAGACGCGCGCTGAACTTGCCGTCGGGGATGCCTAACTCCGGGAACAGCGCGTCGACCTCAGCGCTCAGGCGGCGCGCGCCGTCGCGACGGCGCACCGTGAGCTCGGCGGCCGCCGCGGTGAACGCCTCACGTGCGGCGGCGTGACGCTGCTCGAGCTGCCGGATGTCGAGCGCCGCCGTGTCCACGAGGTCGAGCTCGTTGCGGGCGACGCGCCCTGCCTCGAGCACGTCGGCCACCGTTGGGCCGTACTTCTTCGTTAGGCGAAACACGACGTCGCGACGGCGCTCGACTTCCGCCAGGCGCGCCGGATCGAGATCGACACCCGACGCGTAGTCGTCGAGCGCGCGCGCGAGCTCCTCGAGGGCATAGTAGCCGTTGTCGAACAACTCCTGGAGACGTGACAGGCTGGGGTCGATGCGTTGAATCGCAGTCAGCGATTTGTTCACGTGTCCGAGGTTGGGCAGGACGCCGCTCTCCGACTGTTGCAGCGCGTCGGTCATGCCCTGTGCGAGCGAGCGGAGCTCGTCCGCGTGCTCGAGTCGGCGGGCTTCTTCCTCCAACGCCTCCGACTCGCCGGGCGTGAGCCTGGCCTCGTCGATCTCGCGCGCCACGTGCCGCAAATAGTCGGCGCGCCGCTCGGCTTCGGCGGCGCGGCGGCGCAGCGTTTCGATCTCGGATTCGAGCGTGTGCATCGTGTCGTAGCGGTCGCGCACCGTTGCAGCGGCAGCGCTCGCGCCGGCGAACGCGTCGAGGAGATCGCGCTGCGAGTCGGCATCGAGCAGCGATTGCGCTTCGTGCTGACCGTGCAGATTCACGAGCGACCGACCGACATCGGCCAGCACACCCGCCGTGGTTGATGCATCGTTGATCCACGCGCGCGTGCGACCGGACGCCGCGACCTCGCGGCGCAGGACGACCAGACCATCGTCTGCGTCGATGCCGTGGGCGTCGAGCAGCGCCCGCACCGCTGCGCCGGCGCCGATGTCGAACACCCCCTCTACCGTTGCCTTGTCGGCGCCGGTGCGAATGACGTCGGTGCTCGCGCGCTCGCCTAACAGGAGGGCCAGCGCGCCAACCACAATGGACTTCCCCGCCCCCGTCTCACCGGTGAGCACGTTGAAGCCCGGTTCGAGCGGAAGCATGAGACTGTCGATGATCGCGAAGTTGCGAATGCGCAGCTCGGTCAGCACCTGTCGTTCTCGTCGCGCTCCCGCAATCCGCCCCACGTCAGCTTGCGCCGCATGCGGCTGAAGAACGTTGCGCCACGGAAATTCACCAAGAGCACCGGCCGATCCGCCCGCCGGACGGTAAGCGTGTCGCCGGTGCCGAATGTCGTACCGGTCTGGCCGTCGATCGTCACCAAAAGCTCTTCGGGCCCATCATCTACTTGCACGACAACCTCGGCGGACGGCGGCAGGACCACGGGCCGCACCGCGAGCGTGTGCGGCGAGATCGGCGTCAGCACGATCGATTCCACCGTCGGCACCACAACGGGTCCGCCCGCAGACAGGCTGTAGGCCGTCGATCCGGTGGGCGTCGACACGATGAGGCCATCGGCCACGAAGGCGCCGATCGTTTCGCCGTTCACCGACACCCGCAGGTGGACGACGCGTGCGAATCCGCCTTTGTGCAGCACGACGTCGTTGAGCGCGCGTCGGCGATCGGAGTGCGCGCGCGACGTGCGCGCCTCGAGTGCCATGCGTTGCTGGACCGTGTAGTCGCCCTGCGCGAATCGCTCGAGCGCGCTCTCGAGCTCCTCGCCGGCGCACGCCGTGAGGAAGCCGAGTCGTCCGAGATTGACGCCGAGGATCGGGATCTGTCGTCCGGCAACCAGGCGCGCGCCGCGAAGCATGGTGCCGTCGCCGCCGAGCGTGAGCAGGGCGTCGATATGGGTCGGGTCGTCGAGCGGCTCGCCGTCGGCGCCGGCCTCGAGCAGCTCGTCCTCGTACAACAGCGTCATGCCGAGGTCCGGGCCGCGCCGCTTGAGGATGAGCAGCACGTCGTGCAGCCGCTCATAGCGGCGATTACCCACCACGCCGAGGCGCGTCACCCGGTGAGCGCCTCGGTCTCGTGCAGCGCACGAATGCGGCGCGCGATGCCGCCGGCGTCCAGGCCCGCGAGCTCGAGCTGGCGCTGGCGGGGCGCTTGTTCGACGAACCGGTCCGGCACACCGTGTACTGCGACGCGGACGGCGGGGTCGACCCGTTCGATCACGGTGGACATGAACGCGCCGAAGCCGTTGATCACGGTGCCTTCCTCGACCACGAGCACGCGCTTGTGCTGCGCGACGATCGCGGTCAGCGTGACTTCGTCGTATGGCTTGAGGTAGCGGCAATTGACGACCGTGCACTCGATATCATCGGCGGCCACCAGCTCGGCGGCGGCGAGCGCGGGCAGCACGGTGGTGCCGACCGCGAGGATGGCGTAGTCGCCGCCCTGGCGCAGCACCTCCCATGTGCCTAACGGAGCGGCCGGAATCGTCGTGGCCGCCGGCACGGCGTCGGGTGCCGCGTCGCGCGGGTAGCGGATGGAGAACGGGCCCTTCGTGTAGTCGAGTGCGGCGCGGAGAAGTGCGATCATCTCGGTGCCGTTCTTGGGTGCGCTGACCACCATCCCGGGGACGGCGAGCAGATACGCGATGTCGTAGAGCCCCATGTGGGTTGGGCCATCCTCGCCGACGAGGCCCGCGCGATCCATGCAGAAGATGACGGGCAGGTGCTGGATGGCGACATCGTGGATGAGGTTGTCGTACGCGCGCTGGAGGAACGTCGAATAGATGGCGCACACGGGGCGGACCCCGCGCGTGGCCAGACCGGCCGCGAAGGTGACGGCGTGCCCCTCGGCGATGCCCACGTCGAAATGGCGGCTCGGGAAGCTCTTGGCGAAGACGCTGGTGCCCGTGCCGGCCGGCATGGCGGCGGTGATGGCGACGACGTCCTTCCGCTCCGCGCCCAACTCAGTTAGGCCCTTGCCGAACACCGCGGTGTACGCCGGGTTGGCGGTGGACGTGCGGCGCGGCTTGCCGGTGGCGGGATCGTGGCCCGGCGGCAGCGCGTGCCACTTCTCCGAGTGATCGCCGGCGGGGAACCCCTTCCCCTTCTGCGTGATCACGTGCACCAGCCGCGGCGTGCGCATCCCCTTCACCGCCTCGAGCGTGTCGACGAGGACGTTGATGTCGTGTCCGTCGATCGGACCGAAATAGCGGAACCCGAGCTCCTCGAACAGCACGCCGGGCGTGAGGAAGCTCTTCATGCTCTCTTCCCACCGGCGCACGAGGGTGCCGATGCCGGAGAGCGGTCCAGGCAGCTCGTCCACGACGAACCCGATCGCGCCGCGCACCCGGTTGTAGATCGGGTTGCGCTGGATAGATCCGAGGTACCGCGAGATGGCGCCCACGTTGGGCGCGATCGACATCTCGTTGTCGTTCAACACGACGATGATGTCGCGGTCGGACGCGCCGGCGTTGTTGAGCCCCTCGTACGACAAGCCGCTCGTGAGCGCGCCGTCTCCGACCACGGCGGCGACGCGAAAATCCTCGCCGCGCAGGTCGCGCGCGGTCGCGATGCCTAACGCAGCCGAGATCGCCGTGGCCGCGTGGCCGGCGCCGAAGGCGTCGTACGGACTCTCGTCGCGCTTGAGGAATCCGGAGATGCCCGCTTCCTGCCGCAGCGTCTCGAACAGGTCCCTGCGGCCCGTGAGCATCTTGTGCGGGTAGCCCTGGTGCCCAACGTCCCACACGATCTGGTCGTGCGGCGTCTCGAGCACGTAGTGGAGCGCCACCGTCAGCTCCACCACGCCGAGTCCTGCGCCGATGTGGCCGCCGGTGCGGGAGCAACTGTCGATCAGCGCCACGCGCAGCTCCGCCGAAAGAGAACGCAGCTGGTCGCGCGTGAGCGTTCTGAGATCCGCCGGAGTATCGATACGATCGAGAATGGACATGCGTCGGTTGTCGAAAGACTACGAGGTACGCAACACCACGAACCGCGCCAGGCGCTCGAGTGCGGGCGTCAACAGGCCATGCTCGCGTAAGGCATCGCACGCCTCGCGCGTGAGCGCATCCGCCCGGGCCACCGCGCCCGGAATACCGAGGAGGGCGGGATAGGTACTCTTGCCCAACGCCGCGTCGCGGCCGGCGGTCTTGCCCAACTGCGCCGTGGTGGACGTCACGTCCAGCACGTCGTCGGCGATTTGAAACGCCAGGCCAACAGCCCGGCCGTATCGATCCAGCGCGTCGGCACGCGTCGGATCCGCGCACGCCGCGATCCCGCCAATGCGCACCGATGCGGCGATGAGCGCGCCGGTCTTGGCCCCGTGCACCCGCTCGAGATCGGCGAGCGACAACGTGTGTCCCTCGCCTGCCAAATCGAGGAGCTGTCCACCCACCATGCCGCCCGCACCGGATGCGCGCATCAGTTCTCGAACAATGGCGCCGCGGGCGGCCACCGGCAACCCGAGCGCGGCCGCGGCGTCGCACGCCGCACGCGCCGCGAGCGGCACCATCGCGATGCCGGCCGTGGCGGCGACGACCGCTCCGTGGACCTTGTGCGTGGTTGGGCGTCCCCGGCGTACGTCGTCGTCGTCCATGCACGGGAGGTCGTCATGGACGAGCGAGTACGCGTGCACGATTTCGACGGCCGCGGCGAGCGCGCGGGCATCGGCGGTACCGCCCGACGCGCGATACGCGGCGAGCAGCAGCAGCGCGCGCAGCCGCTTCCCCTCTCCGAGCATGCTGTACCGGATCGCGGCCGATACGTCGTTAGGCACACCGTCCAGGTTGCGCGCGCAGAGGGCGAGCAGTGCGGCGTCGACCGCCGCGCGGTCGGCCGCGAACTGATCCGCGACCGTGTCAGCCGTCGAAGTGGCCAAGCTCGAACGTTCCATCGGCGCGCTCGATGAGCACGCGGACGCGCGCCTCGGCGCGCTCCAGGGCCTTGGACGCCGAGCGCAGTCGCTCGACGCCTTCCTCGAACAGGGCGAGCGCGCGGTCGAGCGCGACGTCGTCGCGGCCCAACTCGGCGACGATCGCTTCGATGCGCGCCAGATCCTCCTCGTACGACATGACTCAGCGCTCCGTTGGGCGCGGCTGCGGCGCGACATCAGTCGACGTGCTCTCGGTGCGCGCGCCCACTTGGCCATCACGCAGTCGCAGCCGAAACGCTCGGCCGCGCTCGAACTGGGCGGCGTTGGTGAGCGTGTGGCCGTCTTCGTCCGAGGCCAGCGCATAGCCTCTGCCTAACGTAGCCAGCGGGCTCAGGGCATCCAGCCGGCCGGCGGCGATCTCCAGGCGGGCGCGGCGACGCGCTGTGAGTCGCTCGAGCGCGTCGCGCATGTCGTGCGCCGTGTCCTCGAACTGGCGACGCGCGCGCATCGCGCGGCGCTCGAGTGCCACGCGGAGGTCGACGGCCCGCGTCGCGAGCCGCGCGCGCACGTCCGCCAGCACCGGCACCGCCGCCTCGGCGGCTGCCGACGGCGTCGCGGCGCGGAGGTCGGCCACGAGGTCGCACAGCGACACGTCCACTTCGTGCCCCACCGCGGAGATCGTCGGAATCGCGCACGCGGCGAGTGCGCGTGCCACGCGCTCGTCGTTGAACACCCAGAGATCCTCGCGCGAACCGCCGCCCCGCCCAACGATCACGGTGTCCACATCGCGCCAGCGGCTCACGCGCCGAATGGCGGCGACCAGCTCGCGCGCGGCGCCGTCACCCTGCACGCGCGCCGGCACCACGACGATCTCGACGATCGGACACCGACGTTTGACCACCGCGATGATGTCGCGCAGTGCGGCGCCGTCCGGGCTCGTCACGACCGCGATCCGTTGTGGATGCGCGCACACCCGCCGCTTGCGCGTCGGATCGAGGAGTCCTTCGGCCGTGAGGCGTTTGATCGACTGGTCGAGCGCTTTGCGCCACAGTCCATCGCCCGATGCCTCGAGCGCCATCACGATGAGGTGCATCTCGCCGTGCGCCGGATACACCGACATCCTGCCTAACGCGCTCACTTGCATGCCGTCGTCGGGCGGCGCCGGGAGACGCCGGGCATCGGTCGCCCACATCACGCAGCGCACGCGCGCCATGGAGTCGCGCAGCGAGAAGTACCAGTGGCCGTTCCGATGCGGAGAGAAGTTGGTCACCTCGCCGCGCACCCAGAGCGGCGGGAACGCGCCTTCCACGATGTCCTTCGCGGTGCGCGTAAGCGTCGACACGCTGATGGCGCTCTCGGGCGAACCGCCGTCGCCGGCGTTAGGCGAGTCCTCGCGGCGCCTCTGGGCGCGCGGCCGCGGCGGTGCACCCGGCGCGTCGAAGAGGTCGGGCGCGTCCGGCGGCGACGTGTGCCGCGGACCCGGCTTGGTCACGCCGAGCGCTCCGCCGCGCGCACGGTGTTTCGGAGCAGCAGCGCGATGGTCATGGGTCCCACGCCGCCGGGCACGGGCGTGATGAGCGACGCCACCTCGCGTGCGCTCTCGAAGTCCACGTCGCCCACGAGGCGATATCCGCTCTTGGTCGACGCATCGGCAACGCGGTTGATGCCCACGTCGATCACCACGGCGCCGGGCTGGATCATGTCACCTGTCACCATGCGCGGACGCCCGGCGGCGACGATGAGGATGTCGGCGCGACGAGTATGCGCCGCGAGATCGCGCGTCGCGCTGTGGCAAACGGTGACGGTCGCGTTGGCGCCGGCCGCGTTCTGCATCATGAGCGCCATCATCGGCTTGCCGACGATGTTGCTTCGCCCAACGACGACGCACTCGGCGCCGCGCGTCTCGACGCCGCTGCGCACGAGGAGCTCCTGCACGCCTGCCGGCGTGCACGGTACGAACCCATCGCGCTCGCCGATCAGGTTCTTGCCCACGTTCACGGGATGAAACCCGTCCACATCCTTGTCGGGCCGGATTCGCCTGACGATCGCGTCGGCGTCGATCTGCTTCGGCAGCGGCATCTGTACCAGGATGCCGTGCACCGCCGGGTCGGTATTGAGCGCATCGATGTGGGCGAGCAGGTCGGCGTGCGCGGTGTCCGCGGGCAGCCGGATGGTGGCGCTGCGCATGCCGGCTTCTTCGGTGGCCTTGCCCTTGCTGCGCACGTACACGGCGCTCGCGGGATCGTCGCCCACCAACACGACCGTTAGGCCGGGCACGATGCCGCGTTGGGCGAGCCGGACCACGTCGCACGCCACCTCGTCGCGGATCTGGCGCGCGATCGCGACGCCGTCGATCAGCTCAGCGGGCAAAGTCCACCGCCCGCTGCTCGCGAATCACCACTACTTTGATCTGCCCGGGATACTGCAATTCACCCTCGATGCGGCGCGCGATTTCCTCGCTCAACGAGGTCATGCGCATGTCATCCACGTCGTCGGGATTCACGATCACGCGAATCTCGCGCCCCGCTTGAATCGCGAACACCTTGTCGACGCCCGTATAGCTGGCTGCGATGCGCTCGAGTCCCTCGAGTCGCTTGACGTAGGTCTCAAACGCTTCGCGACGCGCGCCGGGGCGCGAGCCCGAGATCGCGTCCGCCGCTTGCACGAGCACCGACACCTCGCTCTCGTGCGGCACGTCGTCGTGGTGTGCCGCAATGCAGTTCACCACCAGCGGATGCTCGCCGTACTTGGTCGCGACCTCGACGCCGAGTTGCACGTGGGTGCCCTCGTGCTCGTGCGTGAGCACTTTGCCCACGTCGTGCAGCAGCGCGCCGCGCTTGGCCATGGTGACGTCGAGACCGAGCTCGGCCGCCATGATGCCGGACAGGTGCGCCACTTCCTTCGAATGTTGCAGGATGTTCTGCCCGTAACTCGTGCGATAATGCATCCGCCCAACGAGCTTGACGAGCTCCGCGTGCAGACCGTGCGCGCCCACTTCGTACGCCGCCTGCTCGCCCATTTCCTGAATGGCCGCTTCGACTTCCTTACGCGACTTGGCGACGACTTCTTCGATGCGGCCCGGATGGATACGGCCGTCGGCCACCAGCTTCTGCAGCGCCAACCTTGCGACTTCGCGGCGCACGGGATCGAAGCACGACACCACGACTGTGTCCGGTGTGTCGTCGATGATCACGTCGACGCCCGTCGCGAGCTCGAACGCGCGGATGTTGCGACCTTCGCGGCCGATGATGCGGCCCTTCATTTCATCGTTGGGCAGCGACACCGACGACACACTGATCTCGGATGTATGCTCGGCCGCGATGCGCTGCACGGCGAGCGCGACGATCTTCTTTGCTTCGCGCTCGGCGTTTCTTCGCGCGGACTCGCGAATTTCCCGGACAGTATTTGCCGCCTCGGCCTGTGCTTCCTCGGCGAGACGGCTCATCAGTTCCGCTTTCGCATCGCGCGCGGACATGCCCGCCAACTGCTCGAGACGTCGTCGCTCCTCTGCGACCAACTTGTCGAGCTCGCTTTCACGGTCGCCCACGATTTTCTCGCGGCGTCCAAGATCGCTGCCGCGCCGGCCAAGCTCTTTGTCGCGCTGATCGAGGATGTCGTACTTGCGATCGAGGCCGGTTTCGCGCTCTTGCATGCGCCGCTCGGCGCGCTCGAGCTCTTCGCGACGCTTGCCGGCTTCGCCCTCCCAGGCCTCGCGCAACTTGATCGTCTCTTCCTTGCCGGCGACGATCGCGGATTTTCTCAGGGTCTCGGATTCACGCCGCGCTTCGTCGGTGATGCGCGTTGCGGTTTCTTCAGCCGTCGACTTGGCCGCTGCTAACGCGCGCCGCTCCGCCGCGCGACCTGCCACCCGTCCGAGCACAAAAAAAACCGCGACGGCGAGGACGAGCACTACGCCAAACGCGGCATACAGCGCGGTTACGCTCATTGGATCTATGCTCCAACGCGACGCACGCGTCACGCGATCGTGGAAATGCCCCGGGTCGTCGCGGCGAATCGCGTAGCGGGTGTCGGCCCAGCACCGACGTGGGGTGCGAGGCGGACAACGCTAACTGCAACCGGCACATGCGACTAGGAGAAAACCCTTGAGGACTTACACAAACTACGCGTCCCGGGTGTCCTCAAGCAAGTGTTAAGGCGGACAAATCAGGGACAAGGCCGGACAAAACCGGACCATCTGGTAGTGTCCGGCCTTGTCCGTGGTCTGTCCGCCTTATCGCTTCTGCGGCGGGAGCATGCGCCGCACTTCGGACGAGATGTTGCGCATGCGCTCAGCGAGCTCCTCGGGACCCTGGCGCGACTTGAACAGCTCGGACGTGATCTGCATCGCCGCCAGTATTGCGGCCTTGTGTGATTCGACGACCACACCGGCATTCATGAGCGCGCGAATGGTCGCATCGACGTGCTCGGCCACGGCGCGCGTGTGGTCTGGTGTTTCGTCGCTGCGAATCGCGTACTCCTCGCCCAGGATCGTCACTTTCACAGTCGACTTGTGGGCGACGCTCATCGGTCTGCTCCGAGTTCGTGTTGCTGCCGCAGGAAACGCAGCCGGTCCAGCAGTTGTTTGGTGCGCTGCTGCGCGCTATCGAGGCGTCGCCTCAGCTCTTCGTTTTCGCGTTCGGCGTCCGAGCGCCCACTCGCCTTGCCGCCGCCGCCCGATCCGTTGCTGAGCGTCCGCAATCGTGATTCCGCCTCGTGCGCCCGGCGTCGCCACGTCGCCATTTCTTCAGCCAGCGCATGGATGAGCTGTTCGAGCTCTTGAAACGCGGCGAGATCAGGACGTTCGTTGTCGGACACCGAGTTCTCCTTCGAGAGTGCGCAGGAGCTTTTCGCGACGACCTGCTACCTCCTTGTCACGTAGAGTGCGCTCCGGATGACGGAACGTCAATCGCCACGCGAGACTGCGGAATCCGTTGGGCACCGCGTCGCCCCGATACTCGTCGAACAAGGTCACCTGCTCGAGCAACTCGCCGCTCGCGGCGCGAATCACGTCTTCGACGCGCGCCGCCGGCATGTCATTCGGCACGATGAGGGCCAGGTCGAATTCGGCGGCCGGCGTAGCAGGCAGCGCGCGATACTGCACGTGGTGTGGCTTGGATTCGGGCGGCATCGCGTCGTAGCGCGCGGAGCCAGGTTGCGCGATGTAGCCGGACGGAACGGTGAGCAACGTGAGCTCGACGCCGAACGCGGGCGCGGCCCACACCGGTGCATCGAGTGCAACGCGGCGAACGCCGCCGCGGCGTGTGCCGTCGGTGCTGATGGACCAGAGCCAGTCGGGATCCGCATCGGACTCGAGTGCAATCTCGGCCGCCGGATACGCTGCCGACGCGAGCTCTTCGGCGAGTCCTTTCGCGTCCCACTCGTCGAAATCGGGCGGCCGTGTCTCGGTCCAGTGTGCCGGCCGGCGATGGCCCATCACAATGAGTGCAGCGCGCAGCTCCTCCAACGGCAGCGTGTCGGCGGACGGCAGGAACACCGAGCCGATCTCGAAGAGGCGTACGTCGCGCTGCATGCGCGCCAGGTTGTATTCGGCGCGGCCCGCGAGCGTGTCGAGGAGGTCGCGGCGCAGATGTGCTTCGTTCTCGGACAACGGATTCGCGACGCGCACGAATCCGATGTCGGCGCCCTTCACGAACGGGAGCGGACGTGCCTCGAGCAGACCGCGCGCGACGAGCGCATCGCGCACGCGACGCGACACTGCCTCGAGCGACGACTCGGGTACGGTACCCGGTCTGAACGGACGCAGCTCGCTCGAGAACGTGTCGTAGCCGCGGCGACGGGCGACCTCTTCCACCAGATCGACTTCGCGGACGACGTCCGGCCGCCACGAGGGCACCGTGACCTGCAGCGTGCCGGCGCGCGCATCGACCTCGAAGCCTAACGGAGTGAGGAGCCGCACGATCTCGTTCTGCGGCACGGCTTCACCGAGCACGGTGGCGACGCGCGCCGGCCGCAAGGACACGGTGGGCGGGACGTGCGGCGCGGGATAGAGATCGCCGGGTGCGCCATCCACACGTCCGCCTGCCACCGCGGCCACGATCTCGACCACGCGGGCGAGCGCTCGCGGCGGCAGCTCGATGTCGACGTGTCGTTCGAACCGGTAGCTCGCGTCCGTCGAGAGACCGAGTGCACGGCGTGCGCGACGGACGCCCACCGGGTCGAAGTGTGCAACCTCGATGAAGATCGCCGTGGTCTCAGCCGTGACTTCGCTCTCGGCGCCGCCCATCACGCCGGCGACTGCCTGCGCGCGGTCGTCGTCGGCGATCACGGTGGTGTTCGCGTCGAGCGTGCGCGACACACCGTCCAGCGTGACGATCGTCTCGCCGGCCCGCGCGCGCCGTACGACGATCTCGCTTCCGCCTAACTTTGCGACGTCGAACGCGTGTACCGGTTGGCCGAGTTCGTGGAGCACGTAGTTGGTCGCGTCGACCACGTTGTTGATCGACCGGCCGCCCACGGCGACGATCCGTTCGGCGAGCCAGGCGGGGCTCGGGCCCACTGCGATGAGTCGCATCACGACGCCCATGTACCGCGGACACCCTTCGGGATCCTCGAGCCGGACGCGGACGCCGCCCACCTGCATCTCACTATCGGCGCGCACCGCCGGTGCGACCGCCGACGACGCCGCGCCAGGCACCGGCGGCAGGCGCATCTGCGCACCAACTGCCGCTGCGAGCTCGCGAGCCAGACCGGCGTGCGACAAGAGGTCCGGCCGGTTGGGCGTGACGTCGATCACCAGGCGCGTGTCGCCTAACGGAATGGCGTCGAGGAGCGGCGTGCCGGGCGCGGCGCTCGTCTCGAGCTCCAGAATCCCCTCGTGATCGTCGCTCAGCCTGAGCTCTCGCGCCGAGCACAGCATGCCGTTGGACAGGGCGCCGCGAATCTTGCGGCGCTCGAGCACCAGGCCGCCGGGGAGCGTGGTCCCCACGGGTGCGAACGGATACGCCGCGCCGACCTTTACGTTAGGCGCGCCGCACACCACGTCGAGCAGCGTGCCGAGGCCCGCATCCACCTTGGTCACCCAGAGGTGGTCGGAGTCCGGATGGCGCGCCGCTTCCACGACGCGTCCGATCACGACGCCGCGCAGGTCGTCGCGCAAGCGCACCAACTCGTCCACCGTGCAGCAGTGCGCGGTGATGAGCTCGCGCATGCGCTCGGCGGAGAGCGGAACGGTGAGGAGCGACTGCAGCCAGGCGTGTGACGCGTTCATGTCGCGAACTGTTCGAGGAAGCGGACGTCCGAGTCGTACAGGAACCGGATGTCCGGGATGCCGTAGCGCAGATCGGCGATGCGCCCCGGTCCCATGCCGAACGCCCAACCCGTGTACCTCTCGGAATCCACGCCTGCGGACTCGAGCACTGCGGGATGGATCATCCCGGATCCCAGGATTTCCATCCATCCCGTTCCCTTGCAGGCAGCGCATCCCGATCCGCCGCAAATGGTGCAGCGCACGTCCATTTCCGCCGAGGGCTCGGTGAACGGGAAGTAGCTCGGACGGAAGCGCGTCTCGGTTTTGCCGAAGAAGCGCGTCGCGAAATGCGTGAGCGTCGCCTTGAGGTCGACGAAGCTCACGCCTTCGTCCACCGCCATGCCTTCGATCTGCATGAACACGGGTGCGTGCGATGCATCGAAGAAGTCCCGGCGGAACGCGTTGCCCGGCGCCAGAATGCGAATGGGCGGCGGATACGACTGCAGCGTGCGCACCTGCACCGGCGACGTGTGCGTGCGGAGCAGCGCCCCCTTGGCCAGGTACAGCGTGTCGTGCAGGTCCATGGCCGGGTGTTCGGGCGGGAAGTTGAGCGCGCCGAAGTTGTACCAGTCGTGCTCGGCCTCTGGACCTGTGGCGACGGTGAACGACAACTCGCGAAAGATCTCGACGATCTCCTCGACGACGAGCGTGACGGGATGCTTGGCGCCGCGCCACTCGCGGCGGGCGGGCATCGTGCGGTCGAGCGCGGGCGCGGACGGGGCGTGCGCGTCGAGCGCGGCGCGGCGGCGGTCGAGCGCCGACTCGAGCGTGGCCTTGAGTTGGTTGACGGCGGCGCCGGCGTCGCGCCGTGCATCCGCGGGCAGCGTCGGGAGCGCGCGCATGAGCTCCGTTAGGCGTCCGCTCTTGCGGCCCAGGAGCTCGGTACGCGCCGCCTCGAGCGCGGCGGGCGAGTCCGCCGCCTCGACCCGCGCGCGGGAAGTGAATTCGAGCGACGCGACCGCCGCCAGGAATTCGTCGAGCGTCATGTCGGGATCACGAGTGGATGACAACAACGCGGCGGCGAAAGCCAACCACAGGCCTTCGCCGCCGAGAGGAACCGAAGCGCATGGAGCCGTCGCGGCGAACCGAAACCGCAGCTCCGAGCTCGAAGCGGCCGGTTAGGCCGCGGAGAGCGCCGCCCGCGCCTTCTCGGCGAGGACGGTAAACGCCGCTGGATCGTGCACGGCGAGGTCGGCGAGAATTTTCCGGTCGACCTCGATGCCGGCCTTCTTGAGGCCGTCCATGAACACGCTATAGCTCATGTCGTTCTGGTGCGCAGCGGCATTGATGCGGACGATCCAGAGGCGACGGAACTCGCGCTTCTTGTTGCGGCGGTCGCGGTAGGCGTACTTCCAGCCGCGTTCGACGTTTTCCTTCGCCGCCTTCCATAGCTTGCTGCGTGCGCCGAACGCGCCGCGCGCGTGCTCCATCACCTGCTTCTTGCGTTTGAGCCGCGTGACGTTGGACTTGACCCGAGGCATGGGGGATCTCCTTAGGCCTGAATGAGGCGCTTGATGCGCTTGGTGTCACCGGTCGTGGCGATGAGGCCGGCGCGGCGGAGTCTGCGCTTCCGCTTGGACGTTTTCTTGGTGAGGATGTGGCTCTTGTACGCTTTGTAGCGCCGGACCTTGCCCGATCCGGTCTTCTTGAAGCGTTTGGCCGCACCCCGGTGCGTCTTCATCTTCGGCATGGTCAGTCGTTCCGTGTCACTTGGGAGCGAGAATCATGGTCATGTTCTTGCCCTCGAGCTTGGCGTCGGTTTCGATTTTCCCGATGTCCGACAGCTCGTTGGACACGCGGTCGAGAACCTCTTTGCCTAACTCGGGGTGCGCGACCTGCCGGCCGCGGAACATCATGGTCACTTTCACTTTGTTGCCGTCGGCGAGGAAGCGCCGCGCGTGGCGCGTCTTGGTATCGAAGTCGTGGTCATCGATGCCCGGACGGTACTTCACCTCCTTGAGGTGAATCACGTGCTGCTTCTTCTTGGCCTGGCGGGCCATCTTGGCTTGCTCGAATTTGAACTTCCCGTAATCCATGATGCGGACCACGGGCGGCCGGGCCAACGGGGCGACTTCCACCAGATCGAGTCCTTGCGCTTCCGCCTGCGCGAGGGCCGTCTCCAAATCCAGAATGCCTAACTGAGAGCCATCGGGAGCGATGACCCGCAGGGGGCTGATGCGGATCTGCCGGTTGACGCGGACGCGTTTCGTGCTGTCCTGTATGGGCGAGGTTCCTCCTAGCGTGAGAACGAAAATCGCGGACGCCTCGTAAGGAGTCCGCGATGCCCGACGACCGCCCTGTCCCGGGCGGCGTCTCGTGCACTGAACTCCTGCAGCACGCCTCGCACATACCACACGAGGGCCGGAGGGTGAGAGCGGTACGCCCGCTCTGCTTTAGTTGATTGTCACCACACAATTTATCGACGCCGGGGCGGGCAGTCAATTGGCCGCGTGACGGATTTCGGCTCCAGGCTGACCGATCGAACGCAGCATCGCGGTCTCCAGCTCCGGTTAGCTCTGCAATCGCTGTCAGTCGGGCTGCTTCGAAAAAGGCTTTGAAGGATAACAACAGTGAAACTGAGGATGACGAAAGTGATCGTTCTGCGCGGAGGGGAGCACGTTCGCACGTGGCCGAGTAAAGGTTGTTGTTGTTTCAACAACAAAAACACTTCTCTTAACCGTTAGGCAACGCACCCTGCCTCCGCGCAGAACGATCACTTTCGTCATCCTCCGTTTCACTTTTGTTATCCTTTGAAGCCGTTGTCGAGGAAGCCCGGCTCGGCCCTCAGCCGGAATCGCTGGCCAATCCGTACGCCTTACCATCGTGGACGATGCGACCCCACGCATGGAACGCGTCGTGCTCGAACAGCGCCAGCCAGCCCTCTGCTTCCATGCGCAAGAGAATCCGGCGCTTGGTCTCGAGCGTCACGAGCGGGTCCAGGTCGTAACCCATGATCCACGGCAGAGGCAGGTGCGTCGTCGTCGGCACCAAATCGCCCAGATAGAGCGCGGTGTCGCCTCGCGACCTGAGGAGCACCGATTGATGGAACGGCACATGACCCGGCGTCGGCACCACGGTGATCCCGGGAACGATCTCGCGCTCGCCTTCCACCAAATCGAGCCGGCCCGCTTCGCGTATCGGCTCGAAGTTGTGCGCGAAGTAACTGGCTGCGGTCCGCTCGTTGAGGTGTGTGGCGAAGTGATGCTCGCCGCGCTGCACGACGTACCGTGCGTTGGGCATCGACGGACGGATCGCACCGTCCGCATCGCGGTAGGTATTGCCGCCGGCATGGTCGAAGTGCAGGTGCGTGTTGATCACGAGCGACACGTCTTCCGGGCGATGCCCGGCCGCGCGGATGCCGTCCTCGAGGGCTGTCGGTCCCGTGGTCCCCGCGTTCTCGATGCCGTAGATGTCGTAGAACTTCGGGTTCTCCTTGTTGCCGGCGCCGGTGTCGATCAGCACCAGACCAGAATCGTGCTCGACTAACAGACACCGCATGCCCATCGGAATGCGATTGCGCTCGTCGGCCGGCAGGCGCTTTTCCCAGAGCGGCTTGGGCACCACGCCGAACATGGCGCCGCCGTCGAGTTTGAGTGGTCCCGCCTGGATCGCGTGCACCGTCCACGCGCCGATGGTTCGTGTGAGAACCTGTGGTGTGCTCATGATGCGATAACGCTCCCTATCCCCTACCCTTGTCCTTCGCCCCACCCATCCGACGAGCGCGGGAGTGCCGACCTGCGGCCGCGGCGCCGGCGACCGCGACCGGGCACCATCGCGACCAACTGCTCGAGGTCATCCCAATGCCGGCAATCGAGCGCGCGCGCCGCATCCAACAGTCGCAGCAGCACGTGCGCCGTCGCGTGCGCATCGCCGCCGGCGCGGTGGCGATCGACGATGTGAATGTCGTAGTAGCGCGCGAGACTATCGAGCCGCCGGCTTCGCAGATATGGCAGCACCCGTCGCGCCAATCGCACCGTGCACAACTTTCGCCCAACGAGACGCCGTCCGCGCGCACGCACCAATTCCGCGCTCAGGAACCGCCAATCGAACTCGACGTTGTGCGCGACGAATACGTGACCCTCGAGCACGCGCAGCAGCTCGTCGCACACGTCGGCGAACACCGGCGCGTTGCGGACCATCGACGCATCGATGTGCGTGAGCGCCGTGATCATGCGCGGAATGGGGCGCTCGGGATTGATGAGCGTCTCGAACCGTTCGCAGATGACGCCGTTGCGCACCACCACCGCGGCGATCTCGGTGACGCGGTCGCCGTGCCAGGCGCGCATACCGGTCGTCTAGGTGTCGACGACGACGTAGCTCACGTCGCCTAACGCTTCGTGCCCGGGCGGCGCGACGTCGGCGAGGATCGCGCGCGTGGCGGCGTGCGCCGAGGCCATGGTGACGCCGCGCGGTGCCAACGCCCACTGGCCCGCTGCATCGCGCGTGAACTCGGGACGGCCGGCGAACAGCGCGAACGCCATCTGCTCGGCCACGACGCGCGGGGCGCCGGGCAGCTGGCACACGTGCTCGATGAGCGCCACGGCGTCGGCCGGGCCGTTGCCTAACAATTCGCACGCGCGGCGCGTCAGCACCGTGTCCGTCAGGCGTGTCGACACGCCCTCGACCGGCGTCATGGCCGGCACCCGCGCGGCTGTGTGCGGAAGCGAACGCTCAGGACCACGGGTCGTCGCGCTCGAGCGGCAGCGTCATGCAGCGCGGTCCGCCACCACCGCGCACGAGCTCCGCGCCCTCGAACGTGATCACCGCGCGTTCGCCGTCGCGGACGCGCTCCTGCCCCGTGAGGAAGTTGACTGCGGGCACGATCTTGAATCCCATCTTCTGCAGCTCGCACAACGTCGCCTCGTTGCGCGTATAGGAGATCGCGACGCCCGGTCGCGTCGTCACGAAGTTGCAGCCGCTCGACCACTGTTCGCGCTCCTGTACGGTGCGATGTTCGCCGCCGCAGAACACCGGCTCCATGGGCAGCCCGACGTTCTGGAGCGCGGCGAAAATGTTAGGCATTTCGCTCATGTGTCGCTGACCCTTGCGGCGATGGAGAATCGCCAGGCGCTCGGCGCCCACGAAGTGCGGCGGATGGATCGCGGCCAGCTCGCGGTCCAACTGCGTGAAGATCATGTCGAGGTGAATCGCGGTGTGCTCCTTGGGCATCACGACCACGATCACTTCCGTAACCGGGGTGTTCGCGAACAGGAGCTCCGACACGTGGTCAATGGCCGCGGGACTCGTGCGCTCGCTGAAGCCCATGACGACGGTGTCGGCGCGCAGCGGATGCAGGTCTCCGCCCTCGAGCGTGTAGTTCTTCCGTCGCTCCGCGGCGCCGTCGTACAGAATGCCCTGGTTGGCCAGTAGCGGATGATACCGGAACAGCGCCTTCATGATCAGCTCTTCGGACCAGCGCACGCCGTAGCGCATCGACCCGATGAGAACGTGGCCGCCGATCACCATGGCCGTGTCGCGCGTGAAGAACAAGTTGGGCAACGGCGGCAGCATGTAGCCCGACTCGTTGAGCGCTCTGGCCAAAGGGCCCGGCTCTTCGCCCTCGCCTTCGATGAGCATCTTCACGAGCTCTTCGGGCGGACGCTCGCCGATCTTGGAGGCTAACGGACCCGACGGAACGACGTCGGTGGCTTCGCGGACGAGGAGGTTGCGCGCTTCGTCCAGCACCGCGACCTCGGCGAGGAGGTCGCGTACGTATTGGACGCGCGCGAATCGCTCCAGGATGGCCACGAACCGGCGGTGCTCGCGCTCGGCGTTTTCGAGGTCGACGATGTCGTCGTAGAGGTAGTCTTCGCGGTTGGCCGGCGTCACGGCGAGGAGCTCCGGCCCAGGTGTGTGGACCAGGACAGAGCGGAGCGAGCCGATCTCGGAAGTGACGTGAACAGGCATAGATAGAGCAAACTAACGCGACCGCATGTGAAGCTGCCATAGCGCGGGTCGAGTTTTCCGGCTGGCGTGAGAGCGCGATTTCTGGTAACTTGTGAAGAAATTCACAAGTTCAATCCCGCCACCCGTGAAACGGATCGCTGACTCCACGGTTCGTCGCTTGTCGATCTATTTGCGCTTCCTTGAAGACTTCGAGAAGCGCGGGATCGCGACAATCTCGAGCGACGAGCTGGCCGCCCGCGGCGGGACGACGTCGGCACAGGTCCGGAAGGACCTCTCCTTTTTTGGCTCCTTCGGAAAGCGCGGCCTCGGTTATTCGGTGGCCGAATTGTCCGCGCGACTCCGGCAGATTCTGGGGCTGGAGCGGGAGTGGCAGGTGATCATAATCGGCGCCGGAAAGATCGGCGCCGCTTTGGCGCAGTACCACGGATTCGCGCAGCGCGGATTCCGGATCGTGGCCGTGTACGACTCCGATCCGGCAAAGGTCGGCCGGTCCGTAGACGGACTGGTGATCCGCCCGCTCTCTTCCTTGCCCGACGAGGCGAAGCGACAGCCGCCTGATATCGCCGTGCTTGCGGTACCGGCGACCGCGGCGCAGGAAGTGGCCGACATGGTGGTGAAGTCGGGCATCCGTGCGATCCTCAACTTCGCGCCGCACCAGCTGCAGGTGCCCGAGTCGGTCGCGGTAAAAGCCGTGAACATGGCGATGGAACTCGAGGGCCTTTCTTTTGCCTTGACGAACGGGTGATGAGCGTCGGCTCGTCTCGCCCGATTCCTCAAGGCGGAGGTCACATGTCAACTGCACGCGTTCGCACCGCGCTGCTGGTGCGACTCGAAGCAAAGCCCGGCAAGGAAGCCGACGTGGCCAGATTTCTCGAGGGTGGGTTGTCGATCGTTGAGCACGAGCCGGCGACCATCACGTGGTACGCTCTGAAGATCGGTCCATCCACGTTCGGCATTTTCGACAGTTTCCCGGATGAGGCCGGCCGGCAAGCGCATCTTTCCGGGCTTGTGGCCGCTGCTCTCATGGCGCAGGCGCCTGAGCTGCTGGCAGGGTCGCCGGTGATCGAGCCCGTGGATATCCTGGCGGCCAAGCTCCCGCGTTAGGCAGGCGGGGCGCCGTGCACGGCGCGCACCAGATCCGCGAACCGCTCGCTCTCGAGCGTTTCAGGGCGCGCGGCGGGGTCCACTCCCGCACGCGCGAGCAGCGCGTCGACATCCTCCACAGATCGGCCTGTGATCGTGCGCATCACGCGCCGCATCTGCTTCCGACGCAATCCAAACACATCCTGCACAAAGGCGCGGAACGATGCTTCTAGCGCGGGCGGCACGAGTGGCGTCTGGAGCGGCGTGAGGCGCACCACCGCGCTCTCCACCGACGGCGCAGGCTGGAACGCTCCGGCGCGGACTCCGAACAGCAACTCGGCGCGCGCGAACGCCTGGACGTTCACGGACAGCGATCCGTAGGTCTTTCCGCCCGGTGGCGCCACGATACGCTCGGCGACTTCACGCTGCACGAGGAACACGGCGCGCTTGGGTCGCGGTGCTTCGAGCGCTTGGAAGATGATGGGTGTGGTAATGTAGTACGGTACGTTGCCCACGAGGACGTAGCCGCCGGGCGTGCCGCCGCCTAACGCAGCCAACGGCGTCTCGAGGATGTCGGCTTCCACCACCGACACCGCGGCGTCGCCGGCGTATCGTGCGCGAAGCCGCGCGGCGAGATCGCGGTCCACTTCGACCGCGATCACGCGCGCCGCGCGCGCGCGGACCGCGTCGGTGAGTGCGCCGCGACCCGGGCCGATCTCGATCACCGTATCGCCGGGCTCGAGGAGCGCGGCGTCGGCGATGCGTGCGAGGATGTGCGGGTCGGTGAGAAAGTGTTGGCCGAATCGCTTGCGCGGGCGGTGCGGCGGCGGCTCCGGCGAGATGCTGCTCGGCCGGCGGCGCGGGCTCACCGTCCGTCAGCTGCGCACGAGCACGACCGCGAGATCGTCGCGCTGCACGGCGGTGCCGGTGTGGTCCGAGAGTTGGGCGAACACCTGCTGCAGAATCGTGTACGGCGGCTCGGCGTGCATGCGCCGCACGGTGTCGACGATGGGCTGCTCGCCGAACCGGCGGCCGAAACGGTTGCGCGCATCGCTCACGCCGTCGGTGAACAGGAGCAGGAGGTCGGTGCCGCTCACCCAGGGCCGCGTACGCGCGGAGTGCGCCGATTCCACCATGCCTAACGGAGGGTCGAGCGCGGGCAGCCGCTCGCACGTGCCGTCGCCGCTCACGTGGTAGGCGTGCGGGTGGCCGGCGTTCGCGTAGCGCAGCATCCCGGCGCGCCGGTCGATCACGCCGTAGAACGTCGACACGAACATCTCGGTGGTGACCAACTCTTCCCGCAGCGTGCCGAAGAGTGCGTCCAACATACGCCCCGGGTCGTTGGAACCCTGGGCGTGGATGGCCGACGCGCTCATCACCAGCGCCATGATCAGCGCGGCCCGATAGCCGTGGCTCGAGACGTCGCCGATCATGACGCCCGTTCGCTCTTCGCCTAACTGAAACAGATTGTAGAAGTCGCCGCCCACGCTCTCGGCCGGTACCACGCGCGCCGCCACCTGCGCCACCGGGTCCACGATCTCCGTGCGCGGCAGGAGCTTCATCTGCAGGTCATGCGCGAGCTCCAGCTCCTGCACCAACCGTTGCTGGCTGAGCGACGCGCGCACCAGACGAGTGTTCTGAATCGCCGTGCCGATCTGCGTCGCGATCGCGGCGATCAGCTTCTGGTCGCCCGCGCTGAACGCCTGCCCCGACGCCCGATCCGACAGGTTCACCACGCCTAACGGCTCGGCGCTGCCGCCGGGGGCCGTCCACATGATCGGCACGGAGAGCATCGTGCCACGCCGGTAGGAGGCCTCTGCGGGACAGGGGTCCGAGTCATCCTCGGCCACCACCATCGCGCGCTGGTCGCGGAACACCCGCGCCGACACGCTGCACTCGTCGGTGAGCGCGATGGGCGGCACGTCGAGCGCCGGGACGCCCAGGGCGGCCACGGTCTGCAGCGTGTCGGTGACGCGGTCGTGCACGAGGATCGAGCCGCGGCGCGCGCCGACGGTCTCCGAGACTTCCTTGAGGATGGTCGACGCCGCTTCGCCTAACGCAACCGTGCGGCCCAGGATCTCGGTGATCGTGTAGAGAAGGTTGATCTCCTCGTAGCGCTCCGCCAGCTCGTTGGCGGCGTGCTCCACCTCGAGGGCCGATTGGAGGTATTGCGAAACGACGGGAAGGAGAAAGCGGAGGTAGTTCTCGAGCGGGGCAGCGGAATCCGACGACGGGCCGATCACCAGCCAACAGCGGCGCGGTCCCGGCAATGTCGTCACGATCGCGGGACCGCCCGGAGACTGCACGGTCCCAGGCGGGCCGACGTCCAACGGCGGCGTCCAGCCGAGCACGCCGACGGCCGGCGTGGATGCGGCGAGGCGCGACGGCAAGTGACCGTCTTCCTCCGACCACACCGCGGCGGCGCAGCCCGTCGCGTCGCGAAACGCGGTCAACACCGTCTGCAGATCAGTCATGCCGGCGCATCGTGAGTCGCACCACGTTGCCGTGGTTCGCAAACCGCTCCACGCTGTCCATGAGCTGCGCCATCAAAAAGAGACCGCGGCCGTCCTCACGCACCACGTTCTCTGGACTCGTCGCGTCGACCAGACATTCCTCGAGATCGAACCCGTTACCTTCGTCCACCACTTCGAGCACCAGCCGCTCGCGATTGACATCGCACCGCACCTGCACGCGCTTGGTGAGGTGTTCCCGGTTGCCGCGGAGAATGGCGTTCGACAATGCTTCGGTGAGCGCGACGGGAACGTTCAGCGACATCTGTCGCGTGCTGTACGCCAATTGCTCGCACTGACGCGTGACCATCTCGACCACGCGTTCGATGTACCGCACGTCGCTCGGGATCTCGAGCTCCAACGCCAGATGCAGACTGCCGATTGGCAGGCCGGGAGAGCGATCCGGCGTCATGCGCACGTGCGACGTTTCGCTCGACGGCCGCTAGAAGGACTCGAGCGCGCGTTCGCGTGTGTCCGCGATCTGGAACAACGTGTCGAGCTTGGTGAGCTCGAACAACGTCTTGAGATCGTCGTTCAGGTTGGCGAGCCGCAGCTCCCCGCCCTGCTCGCGAATCTTCTTGGACAACGACACGAGGACGCCCAACCCCGAGCTGTCGATGTATCCGGTCTGGCTGAAGTCGATCAAGAATTTTTTCTCGCCACGCTCGAGCTCGTCGAGGACCTTCTGCTTGAGCTCCTGGCGGTTGCCCACAATGAGCTGACCCTCCACGTCCACCACGACAATCTCTCCCTGCTTCCTGAGTGCGAAGCTCATGTCTCGGTCTCCCGTCGAAATTCACGCGCACCCCGAGGGTGTGCGTCAGCTGCCGGCACCGTGTCGCCCGGATCGAGCGACTGCAACGCAGTGATCGCAGCCACATTGATAATGTCATCGGTGGAGGCGCCGCGCGAGAGATCGGAGCACGGGCGCGCGAGCCCTTGCACGATCGGTCCGATCGCGCGCGCGTGCGCCAACCGCTCCACGAGCTTGTATGCGATGTTCCCGGCGTCGAGCGACGGGAACACGAGCACGTTCGCCCACCCGGCTACCGCACTGGCCGGCGCCTTCCGTGCGGCCACTGCGGCGACGAGCGCCGCGTCACCCTGCAATTCTCCGTCCACAGCGAACGGCACCCCCCGCGTGCGAAGCAACGCCGTTGCCTCACGCACGATCTCCACCGACGGACCGGTGCCACTGCCGAGGGTGCTGTACGAGAGGAGGGCCACACGCGGCTCGTCGCCGACGATGCGACGACGGTCGCGCGCCGCGGCGATCGCGATGTCCGCGAGCTGCTCGGCCGTTGGGCGAGGCACGACCGCGCAGTCGGTAAACGTGAGCACGTCGGCGGCACCCGCATCGGGCGTCGAGTCAGCGGGCGCCGTGCGAAACGCAGGGACCACCATGTAGAACGCGCTCGATACGGTCGTGACGCCGGGCGCAGGCCCAACGGTGGACAGCGCGGCGCGCATCACTTCGGCGGTGGTGTGTGCCGCGCCGGCCACGCAACCGTCGGCTTCGCCAAGCGCAACGAGTCCGTCGGCGAACACGAGGGGATCGAGCGCGAGTGCCGTCGCCGCGTCGCGTGTGATGCCGCGGTGCGAGCGGCGCGACACGATGTGATCGACCACTCGTGTTCGCCGAGCATCGGTGGCAGGATCGACAACCGGCACGCCCAACGCGAGCGCACGGCGACGCGCCTCGTCGCCACCGGCGAGCACGAGTGCCGGCAGCGCGATGCGTTCGTCGCGAAGGACGCGTACGGCGTCGAGCGTGCGTTGGTCGTCGCTTTCGGGGAAGACAATGCGACGCGCCGCCGACGCAGCGCGCTCGCGGACGTCGTCGAGGAACGTCACGCCGCGCCGAATCGCTCGCGGAGCGCGCGGTGCACCGTGGAGTTCACGAGATCGGCGGTTTCGCCATGGAAGCGCGCGATCTCGCGCACGAGACTCGAGCTCACATACGTGAGGTCGAGCCTCGGCATCATGAACACCGTTTCCATGTCGGCGTTCAAGTGGCGGTTCATGAGCGCCATCTGGAACTCATACTCGAAGTCGGCTACGGCCCGAAGCCCGCGAATGGAAAGCGTGGCGCCCACCGAGCGAGCGAGATCGACGAGGAGTCCATCGAACTGCCGCACTTCGATGCGCGGGTCGTCAGCCACGGCGCTCCGGATGAATCGGATGCGCTCGTCGACCGAGAACAGCGGCTGTTTGGAGATGTTGGTGGCCACCGCGATCACGAGACGATCCACGAACGTGAGGCTGCGCGTGATGAGATCTTCGTGTCCGTACGTGATCGGGTCGAAGCTGCCCGCGTAGATGCCGATGCGCATGGGTGGTCGTGTCGACAGGGTGACCGGCGGTGAGGCTACACGCTTCGCGGCGCGTCGTCGGCGCCGTCACGATAAATGGTGATCACGGTGTCGCCGTAGGTGCGGCGTGTCGCACCCTCGGGCAGCGACTCACGCACGTCGTGCTCCACGGCGAGCGCGCTCGCGAACGGGACGTCGAGCCATCGCGCCGCAACCTGCGCGGCGAGACCGAGGCGGTACGGCGGGTCCGCGAACGCCATATCGTACGCGCCCGCGTCCAACCTTTCAATGAACCGCAGCGCGTCGCCGCGATGCACGCGCGTTTCGCCTGCGGCCCGGAGCGTCTCGACGTTGCGGCGGAGGGCGTCGAGGCTTCGCGATGAGATCTCGACGAAATCGACGAACGCGGCGCCCCGCGACAGTGCTTCCAAGCCGAGTGCACCCGATCCGGCAAAGAGATCAAGGACGCGGGCATCGGGGATGTCGTGCTGCAGAATGCTCATCCACGCTTCGCGCACGCGGTCGGCCGTTGGGCGCACGCGCGGGTCGGCGGGGCGCACGATGGTGCGGCCACGCCACCGGCCACTTACGATGCGCAACGTTAGACCCTGATGTCCGCGAGGTGCGCCTGCAACCGCACTTCGCCGTTCCATTCGTCGCGCTCGAGTCGGAATGCGACGTCCACCGGCGAGCCGGGTATGAGCTCGGCGGCGCGCGATGCCATGCCCCAACCGATCGCGTCGAGCGGCGCGCCGGCGTTTCCGGCAAGACGCAGCTTGAGATGGCCGCCGGGATCGCCCGAGCCGCCGGCCGATCCCTGCCCAACGACCCGCGGCGGAACATCCAGGTGCACACCGCGCGCGACGAGCACCGGCGTCGCGTTGCCGGGGCCGAACGGTTCGAAGTGCCGGAGCAGCGATTCGAGATCGATGGTCGCATCGGCGAGATCGATCTCGAGGTCGATGCGCAGATTGGGTACGAGGTCGTCCGGCGTCAGGCGCTCGCGGGCAACGCTGTTGAACTTGTCGCTGAACGCCTCGACGCGCGTGGTCTCGATGCTGATGCCGGCGGCCACGCGGTGTCCGCCGTAGCGCAACAGCAAGTCGCGGCATTCCGTTAGGCCACCGTGGAGATCGAACGCCGGAATGGAGCGGCCGGAGCCGCGGCCCGTTGCGCCGTCGAGCGCCACGAGCACCACCGGCCGGCACACCTCTTCGACCAGGCGCGACGCGACGATGCCCACGACGCCCGGGTGCCAGCCTTGCTCCGCGATCACGACGCCGTAGGTCGTGTCGAGGTTCATGCCGTCCACGTGGCGGGCCGCGCGGGAGAATGTGTCGCGATCGAGCTCCTGGCGGCGCCGGTTGAGCTCCTCGAATTCGCGCGCCAGTGCGTTCGCCCGCGATTCGTCGGTGGTCGTGAGGAGCTCGACCCCGCGAATGGCGTGGCCTAACCGTCCAACGGCGTTCAAGCGCGGTGCGAGCACGTACCCGATGCGGCCTGCGGTGATCGGGCGCCCATCCAGGCCGGCGGCGCGCCGCAGCGCGCGGAGGCCGGGGTTGGTGGTGTCGTTGAGCACTTTGAGCCCGTAGCGGGCGAGCACGCGGTTCTCGCCCTTGAGCGGCGCGACATCGGCGATGGTCGCGAACGCGACCAGGTCCAGCATCCGGTACACGACGTCTTCGTTCACGCCTAACGCATTGGCCAGCGCGATCGCGAGCTTGAACGCGACACCGGCGGCGGCGAGATCCTTGTCGGGGTACGCGCAGCCGGGTTGCTTGGGGTTGAGCACCGCCAGCGCCTCGGGCAACGGACCGCTCGGCAAGTGATGGTCGGTGATGATGACGTCGATGCCGGCATCGCGCGCGGCTACGGTCGGCGTGAGCGCGTTGGTGCCGCAGTCGCAGCTCACGAGCACGGACGCGCCGGCGTCGATGGCCGCTTTGACGCCGCTCATCGTGAGGTCGTAGCCATCCTCGAGGCGGCGCGGTATGAACGGCACCACGCGCCCGCCGCCGGCACTCAGCGTGCGCATCAAGATCGTGGTCGACGAGATGCCGTCCACGTCGTAGTCGCCGTGCAGGAGAATCACCTCTCCGTTCTTCACGGCGCGCACCAAGCGATCCACCGCCACGTCCATGCCGAGCATGAGCGACGGACTGTGGAGGTGATCGAGCTTCGGTCTCAGGTAACGCTTAGCCGGCTCGATGTCGACGAAGCCGCGCTGGCAGAGCAGCCGGCAGACGGTATCTGGGAGATGAAGCTCGGCGGCTAGCGCGCGCACGGCGCCGTCATCAGGCGCCGCGGGAAGTACCCAGCGAGACCGGGGACGCGCTCGTGCGGCGGGAACACTCACGCGCGAAAAGTACGAGCACCGTCAGACAGCGACAAGCATCAAACCGCTGCGTATAGAAGCACTCCACATCCTTCGCAGACTTCGACTGACCGGCCGGCGGCCATGATGTTCCGGCGTTGCAGCGGGATCGCGGTGTTGCAGCGGCCGCACGCAGCGCCGCGCAGCGCGTACAGCGCGTTGGAGTTTTCGCGACCGCGGATGCGTTCGTATTTCTGGAGCAGCGGCCGTCCCACGCGCGCCGCCGTTTCGGTCCGTTGGGCACGCGCGGTGGCCAGATCGCGTTCCAACTCGGCGCGCACGCTATCGATCTCGGCGCGTTCGGTGCGCTGGCGCTCCTCGAGCTCGCCGAGGGAGAGCTGCTCGAGCTCGGCGGCCTGGTGCAGGTCCGCGATGCGGGTAGCGAGCGTCTGCATCTCGCTTTCTTCCTGCGCCAGCACGCGGCGTGTGATCTCGATCTGCGCCATCGCGGCCGAGGCTTCGCGGTCCTTGCGTACGGAATCGAGGGCGGCCAGGTGGCGTTCCTGGAGCGCGCGATGCTCCTGCACCTTCATGCCCAACTCGCGGCGCTTTTTGTCTTCGGCGTCGGCGGCCTGGAGTGTCCGGGTGATGCTGGCTTCGGCGGTGGCGCGTTCCTGGTCGAGGGTTTGTTCTCGGATGTCGAGGTCGCGGCGGCGGGATTCCAGGCCTGCGACGGCGGTGTCTTCGTCCTGCAGGGTCAACAATGCGACGAGATCTGGGTGCACGCGTGCCTCCTTAAGTCACTGTGCGGGGTCAAAGCTCTTGATACGGCCTGCGCCTAACGCAGTCAGCTCGCGCTGCAACCGCACTTTGTCGCGGATGAGCGCATCCTTCTCGGCGTCGGACGCGATGTCGATGGCGCGCTGGTTCTCGACGAGCCGGCGGCGGAGCGGCGCGGCTCTGAGCGCGGCCACGCATCCGTCCGCTTCGCGTTGCATGTCGAAGCCATCGCCTGGCGGCTCTTCCTGCAGTGTCCGGAAGAGCTCGGCCTCCTCATCGTCGAGCGACGCGACGATATCCGCCGGGCTCGCATCCGCGCCGGCGGCGACGATCGCCGCGAGGATCGTGCCCAGCGCGGGGTGTGTGAGGTCGTCGCGGCCGATGTGCTCGCCGATGTGATCGCGGAGGGCCGGGGCGTGGACGAGGATCCACACGAGGCGTCGTTCGACCGGGGGCGGCGGGGGACCGGCCGGTGCGCGCCGCGCCGCGGCGCGCGCAGGCCGGGCGCGCGGCGCCTCGTCCGGCACGCGCGCGACCGCGCGACCGCGGTCGCGCGTGGCCGCCAACTCGCGCTCCAACACCTCGCGCGTCACACCGGCCGTCTCGCTCGTGCGCGTGAGGTACATGTCACGCGTGATCGGGTCCTGCGTGGCGCGGATGGTAGGCAGCAGGCGGTCGAGTGCGCGGCGCTTGCGCCGCAGGTCGGCGAACCAGCCGGCGCGCTCGAGGAGCTGCACCTTGCGCTCGAACACGTCGAGCGCGTCGCCTAACGCGGCGGCGAGCGCCGGCGCACCGCGGCGGTCGACGAAGCTGTCGGGGTCTTCGCCTTCGGGCAGGGTGACCACCTGCACCGTCATCCCGTGCCGGAGCAGCTCGTCGCCCGACCGGAACGTGGCCTTGAGGCCGGCGCGGTCGCTGTCGTAGAGGAGGAACGCGTTCCTGGCGTAGCGGCGCAGGATCTGTCCCTGCTGCTCCGTGAGCGCGGTGCCTAACGGAGCGACCACCCAGTCGAAGCCGGCCGACACGAGCCGCACGACGTCGAAGTAACCCTCCACCACCATCACCCGGTCGTCTCGCCGGATGGCATGCTTGGCCATGTGCAGCCCGTACAGCAGCCTGCCCTTCGAGAACACCCGCGACTCGGCCGAGTTGAGGTACTTGGGCTCGCCGGGTCCCAGCAGTCGGCCGCCGAATCCGACCGTGTTCCCTGCCGCGTCGAAGATCGGGAACATGAGACGGTTGCGAAAGCGCGCGCGCGGCTCGCCGCCTTCCTCGCGCGTCACCAGCAGCGCCGCGTCGAGCAACCGGTCGTCGCCATAGCCTAACGCAGCAAAGTGGCGGCGCAGTACGTCGGGGTCGCGCGGGGCGAAGCCGAGGCCGAACCGGTCCGCCACATCTCGGCTCACGCGGCGCAGCGCCAGATAGTCGCGGGCCGCGCGTCCTTCCTCCTCGTCCCACAGCAGCGTGCGGAACCAGTCGGCAACCGCGGCGTTCAGGTCCCACAGCGGCTGATCCGGATGCGGTCCCTCTCGGCGCTGCTGCACTTCTTCCACCGGGATGCCCACCTTCTCCGCCACGTAGCGCACGGCGCCCGGCCAGTCCATGCCTAACCGTTTCTGCAGAAACGTGAAGACGTCGCCGCCTTCGTGGCACACGAAGCAGTAGTAGATGCCTTTCTTGGGAGACACCGAGAAGTTGCGGTGTGTGCCCTGGTGGAACGGACACGGCCCACGGTAGTCGGTGCCCGTGCGGCGGAGAGGAACGTGTTCGCCGATGATCTGCACGATGTCGGCGGCGTCGCGAACTCGGTCAACCGTCTCGTCGCTGATCATCGTCACCGGAGGTCGGTCACCGTCACGCCTGCGCCGCCCTCGTTCCAGGCGCCAAGGCGGAACGCGGACACGCGCGGGTCGCCGCGCAGGAGTTCGGCCACCCGCTCGCGCAACGCGCCCGTGCCTTTGCCGTGAATGATGCGCAGCGACTTGAGGTCGCCCCGTACGGCGGCATCGAGCGCGTGCAGGACGGTTTGTTCCATTTCGTCGACACGCATGCCTCGTACATCAATTTCGCTCGCGGCGTGCTCTTCGGGGAGGTCACCGCGTATCGAAACGGACTCCGCCGCCACGGCGGAGCGCCCGGTCTTGGCGAGGGTGGCGACGGGAACCGTGAGCTTGATGGCCCCGACGGACACCACTGCGTCCCCGCCCCGCAGTTCAACCACCTGGCCAGCGCGTCCATCGAGCGTCGACAAGGTCACGACGTCGCCTACGCCAACCGGCGTTGCTCCCGGCTCGTCCGCTGTTCGTCGCTGTGTCGTGTGATCGAGGCGCTCCACGGCGTCACTGTGCTCACCGGCCAGCTCCTCGATGCGGCGGCGCGCATCGCGCGTCGCCGCGTCGGCGCCGGCCTGCTCACGAACCTCGCGGATGGCGCGCTCGACCTCGTGCCTCGCCTCGAGCAGGTATCGCCGCGCCTGCTCGCGTGCGTCGCGCTCGTGATGCCGCTCCGCTTCGCGCACGGCGCGCTCGCGCTCGGTCAGGTTATCGAGACGTTCGTTGGCGGACGACGTCGCTTCGGCGGCGCGCGCCTCGCGATCGGCGAGCGTGGTCTCGCGCCGCTCGAGGTCTGCGAGCAACGCGGCCAGGTCGCGCTCGCCGCTCGACAGCCGATCCTCGGCCCTCGAGAGAATGGCGGGCGGCAGCCGCAGCCGGCGCGCAATGGCGAGACCGTACGAGCGACCCGGGATTCCCTTGATCAGGCGGTAGGTCGGTGCGAGCGCCTGCTCATCGAATTGCAGCGACGCGTTCACCACACCGGGGAGCTCGGCGGCGAGCAGCTTGAGGTCGCCCAGGTGTGTCGTGGCCACGGTGAGCGCGCCGCGTCGCGTGAGCTCCTCGACGATCGCCGCGCCTAACGCCGCGCCCTCGGCGGGATCGGTGCCGGAGCCTAACTCGTCGATCAACACGAGCGAGTCGGGCGTCGAGTGCTCGAGCACCACGGCCAGGTTTTTCAAGTGCGCGCTGAAGGTAGACAGGCTGGCCTCGATCGACTGCTCGTCGCCGACGTCGGCAAAGCCATCATCGAACAGCGCGACGCGGCTCTCGGGACCCACGGGCGCGGGGATGCCGGCCTTGGTCATCGCGGCGATCAGCCCGATGGCCTTGAGGAGCACCGTCTTTCCCCCCGTGTTGGGCCCCGACAGCAGCAGCGTACGCTCGGCGCCGCCTAACGCAAGGTCGAAGGGCACCACGGCGCCGCCGTGGGCGAGGAGCAGCGGGTGGCGGCCGCCGTGGATGGCCATGCCCTCGCGGGCGCTGCCTAACGCAACGGGCGCGCAGGCGAAGTCGTCGGCGTAGCGGGCGCGCGCGTACAGCGAGTCGATCTCGATGAGCGCCTCGAGCGACGCGGCCATGGGTTCGCGCAGCGGGCGCAGCTGATCGGTCAGCTCCGCGAGAATGCGCTCGACTTCGCGGCGTTCGTCGGCCTCCAGCTCGCGGATGCGATTGCCGAATTCCACGGCGGCCGGCGGCTCGATGAACAGCGTGCCGCGCGTGGCGGATTCGTCGTGCACGATGCCGCCGACCGCGCCCCGCGCTTCGCGTCGCACCGGAATCACGTAGCGCCCGTTGCGGACGGTGACCGACATGTCGCTCACGCGATGGCGCTCCTCGAGCCGGGACACGATGCGCTCGAGCAGCTGGACCAGTTCCGACTGCGCGCCGCGCAGCTCGCGCCGCATGCGCCGTAAGGCGGGCGACGCATCGTCCTTTACCGTACCGTCGGGCTCGAGGGCGCGTTCGATGGTCGCCTCGGCCGGCGTTCGCTCGACGAGCGCGCCGGCGAGCGGCGCGAGCACGCCCAGCGCCGCCGCCGGATGGCGCGCATCGGTCAACGCCGCTCGCGTTAGGCGGGAGGAGCGCAGGAGCATCGCGCCGGCCACGAGCTCCTCGCCGCTCCACACGCTCCCCGCGGCGCGGAGACGGGCCAGCGAGTCCTCGAGTGGTGGAATGGGCTCCGGCCGGAAGCCGTTCGAGCCCGGGAGCAGCGCGCGCACCGCGGCCACGCGCGCGAGCGCCTCCGCGATGGCGGTCTCGTCGTCCAGCGGCGCCAGCGCCCGCACCCCCGCGGCGCCTAACGGAGAGGCCGCGCGCTCGGCCACCACGGCGAGCACCGCCGGGAACTCGAGCACCGCCAGCGTGTGGCGATTCACGCTCGTCTCCCGCGACGCACCCTACTTGGGCAGCTCTTCGCGCGCGATGCGGTTGATGGCCGAGCCGTCGGCGCGTCCCTTGAACTGCGGCATCACTTTCCCCATGAGCGCGCCGATCGTCGTCGCGCCCGATGCGATCGCCGCGCGCACGGCGACGCGAATCTCGTCGTCGCCGATCGCCGCGGGCAGGTACGACTCGAGGCGCGTCACCTCATCGCGCTCGCGCGATGCGAGGTCCGTGCGGTTCGCCTTGTCGTACATCTCGATTGCTTCGCGACGACGCTTGATGCCTTTCCGCAGGACTTCGCGCGCGTCGTCGTCGGTGAGGTCGCGCATCAACTCGATGCGGCGATTCTTGATGTCGGCGAGAATGGTCCCGAGCAGCAGCGTGCCCGCTTTGTCCTTCGCCTTACGCGACGTGTTGAGATCGGTCTGCAGCCGTGCGATCAGCTCGGACACGCTCAGACCGTCCGCGGGCGACGATTCTTCCGACGCGCCGCGTTCTCCTTTCGCTTGCGGCGTTCACTCGGCTTTTCGTAGTGCCGATGCTTCCGCAAGTCGGAGAGGATGCCCGCCTTCTCGCACTTCTTCTTGAAGCGCTTGAGGGCACGCTCGAAGTTTTCATCGTCGTGGATGATGACTTCCGACAAGAGGCGTCTTCCCCGATTTGGTAGCGGTGCGCGTCCGTTAAGTCTGCAAGGTGCGATAACTTATGGAATTCCGTGACAATGTGTCAAGCATTGCGTGAGCTAACCCGGTGGCCAGCGCATCGTACGTCCGCCGAGTACGTGCACGTGCAGGTGATTCACCGTTTGCCCGCCGTGCTCGTTCGTGTTGATCACAAGCCGATATCCGCTGTCGGCTATTCCCTCACTCCGCGCCACTTCCCTCCCCAATGCCACCAACCGTCCGACGAGCGCCGGGTCTTCCGCGTCGTTGAGCGAACTCAAGTGCGCTCGCGGCAGAACCAGCACGTGCACCGGCGCCTTCGGATCGATATCCCGAATCGCGACGGCGTCGTCGGTGGACGCGACGACCGTGGCTGCTATCTCGCCACGTACGATGCGGCAGAACAAACAGGTTTCAGACACGGGATTTCTCCATGGTCCCGAGCAGTGCCGCGCGCGCTATGGCGAGTCCGGCAATCGCGGCCGTCTCGAAGCGTAACGTGAGCGGCGCGATGCGCACCGGCAGAAATCCGGCGCCCGTAAGAAGCGTTCGCTCCTCCGGTTCGACACCGCCTTCCGGTCCGACGGCTATCGTGAGCGGTGCGGTGACCGACACACTCGGCACCGGCTCGCCGTCGGGGTCGAGCAACCACCGTGCACCCGACGGCGCCGATGCGATGGCCCGATCCGGGGTCGCGTCCGGATACAGCACCGGAAGCCACGCGCCGCCGGACTGCGTGAGCGCCGACAACATTCTCATCCGCGCCTTGGCCTGAAAGGTGACGCCCTCACCGCGCGGGCTCACGCTGCGCGAGCGCTTCCATATCACGGGTCGCCACGAGAAGATCGCGAGCTCGGTGGCCTTCTCGGCGACCCAGAGCATGCGATCGCGGTCGGCGACGGGCACCATGAGGTGAATCACCGGTCCGGGATCGACGCGCTCGACGGATTCGATCTCGATGGATGCCTGCGCTTTCGACAGCCGAACGACGGTGCCGAGGCCGACGCCACCGGCACCGTCCAGCAGGCGGACGCGCTCGCCGATGCCGACGCGACGAACGCGTGCATGTTGGACCTCGCCCTCACCCAGGATCACCGTGTGGCCCACGGCCATGGGGTCCGGACAGAAGAACGCGGCTAGCGCGGCGCGATCACGCTGCTCCACCATTCTCCCTCGACGTATTCGGAATCGACGCGCCACCCGGCGACCGCGAGCGCCGTCGTCACCGCGGCACGCTCGGCCACCAGAATGCCGCTCACCACGGCGCGTCCGTTAGGCGAGAGCGCGGCCCGCATGGCCGGCGCAAGCTCCACGACCACCGACGAGATGATGTTGGCGAACATCACGCGCGCCGGCGCGACCAGCGGCAGGATCAGGCGCGCGTCGCCCTCGATCACACGCACGCGGTCGGCGACCCCGTTGGCGGCCGCGTTCTCTTCGGCGTTGGCGATGGCCTGCGGGTCCGATTCGATGGCGATGGCGCGCGCCGCGCCTAACTTGACCGCGGCAATGGACAGAATCGCGCTGCCGGCGCCCAGGTCGATGACGGTGTCACCCGGCTGCACGACCTCTTGCATGAGGCGGAGCACGCCGCGCGTGGTCTCGTGCTCGCCGGTGCCGAACGCCATGGCCGGCTCGATGATCACGGGACACTCGTCGCCGGCGATCTCGGCGGCGCGCCAGGGCGGTGCCACGGCGATGCGCCGCACGCGCTGCACGCCAACCGCCGTTGGCCATGCGCGCGCGACATCAATGGGTCCTGCATCGCGCGATTCGATGGTGACGGTTGTGTCGGCGGCGCGCAGCGCCGACTCGAGTGCGAGGACGTCCGCGTCAGCCGGGAGATGGGTGAGCAGTGCGTCGTCCAATTCCTGCACGGCCGGTGCGCCCGCGTGGATGAGCGCGGCAACGAGCGCTTCGCGCGTGTCCTCACCGGCGTGGCGCACCCGCACCTCGGTCCAGGTCACCGCGCTCCGGCGTTAGGCATGGAGCCCGGCGCCGGGTCACGCACCGAGCGCCTCCTTCATCTTCGACCACAGGCCCTTGGACCGTGTGTTGCCGGCAGGCACCGCGCCCTCGAGCTTCTGCAATTCCTGGAGCATCGTCTGGTGCTCGGGCGACACCGTTTGCGGCGTCCACAGTTGCACGCGCACGTGGAGGTCGCCGGTCCCCGACGCGTTCACACGCGGCAGTCCGCGTCCGCGCAGCTGGAACACCTGGCCGCTCTGCGTGCCGGGGGGCACGCGGAGCGAGATCGCGCCGCTTACGTTAGGCACCTCGACGTCGGCGCCGAGCACCAGTTGGGCATAGGTGACCAGGACTTCGGTGTAGAGATCGGCGCCGTCGCGCTCGAACCGCGCGTCATCCTCCACTTCGAACACCACGAGCACGTCGCCGCGCGGGCCGCCCTGGGGGCCCACGCTGCCCTGCTCGCGCAGCGACATGTACTGGCCCGTCGCAACGCCTGCCGGAATAGACACGCTGAACGTGCGCTCGGCGCGGGCGCGGCCCTCACCCTTGCAGCGCTTGCAGGGCGTGTCGATGATGGTCCCCTGCCCTGCGCAGGTCGGGCACGGCGCCACGCTCACGAACTGCCCGAAGAACGAGCGTTGGGCGCGGCGCACTTCGCCCGAGCCGCTGCACGTCGGGCAGCGCTTGGGCTTGGTGCCGGGCTCGGACCCCGATCCTTCGCAGCGATCGCACGGATCGAGGAGTTTGAGCGTGAGCTGTTTATCGACGCCCGTCGCGACGTCCTGCAGCGTGAGGGGGACGGTGACTTTGATATCGGCGCCGGCCCGCGGGCCGCCGCGCTGACGGCCGCCGAACATGTCTTCGAACCCGCCGAACCCACCGAAGTCGCGCATGAAAATGCCTAACGCTTCGGCGAGGTCTACGTGGTGGAACCCGCCCGCTGCCGCGCCGCGCAGCCCTGCCTCGCCGTAGCGATCGTAGGCCGACCGCTTGGCCGGATCGCGCAGCACGTCGTACGCCTCGGTGATGCCCTTGAACCGCTCCTCGGCGTCCTTGGAGCCGCCGTTCCGGTCGGGATGATACTGCATCGCGAGCTTGCGATACGCTTTCTTGATGTCGTCGTCGGACGCATCGCGGGGAACGCCCAGTACGTCGTAAAAGTCAGCCATGTGGGTCGCGGGTCTGGTTTGGTGCGTTAGGCGCGGTCACTCGAGCAAGTCGCTGATGAGCCGCGAGGTGTGCGTCACCAGCGACACCACCTTCTCGTACGGCATGCGGGTGGGTCCGATGACGCCAATGACGCCGGCGAGCGCCCCCGCATGATACTCGGCCGTGACCACCGTGAGGCCGGACAGGCGCGGGTCCGCGTGCTCGGCGCCGATCGTGATCGAGATGCCGGGTGCCGTGTTCTGACGCTGGAGCAGCGCGCCTAACGCTTCGGGCCGGTCGGTGAGGGCGAGGAGCCTGCGCAGGTTGTCGCCCGTGGCGAACTCCGGCTGCTCCGCCAGCACGGACGTCTGGCCCAACAGCACCGGCGGGTCCGCGAACGCGTGGTTCGCGTCGAGCATCTGCTCCGCTTCCTGGACGAAGATGTTGATCAGCTCGCCCGCGCCTTCGGACCCGGCGCGCGGGTCGCGCAGCCGTTCGGACAGCGTCGACCGCATCTCGCGCCACGTGCAGCCGGCGAGCCGCTCGTTCAGCACCTCGGTCACTTCGGCGATGGCCTTCTCGGCGATCTCGCCCGGCACTTCGACGAAGACGCTGCGCGCCGCGCCTCCCGTTAGGCGAAGCACGAGGAGGAGCCGCTCCGCGCTCACCTTGATGAGCTCGAGCCGCTCGAGCCGCGCCTCATCGAGCCGCGGGCCTAACGCTATGCCCAGCTCCTGCGTCAGCACGCCCAGCACCTGCGCGGCGCGGCGCAGAATCGCCTCGATCGCCGTGCCGCCTCCGGACAATTGCTCGAGCAGCGCGCCGCGCGCCTCGACATCCAGCGGCGCGTAGTGCATCAGCCCGTCGACGTACGTCCGGTACGCCATGTCCGTCGGCACGCGCCCCGCGGATGTGTGCGGGTGAAAGAGAAACCCTTTGTCCTCGAGGTCGCTCATCGTGTTGCGGATGGTCGCCGGAGACAGATCGAGCATGTACCGGCGCGAGATCATCCTCGATCCGGCAGGCTCGGCCGTCTCGACGTACGAGCGTATAACCGCGGCCAACACGCGGCGCTCTCGATCCGAAAGCTGTGCGAGCGACATAAGTCTAAAATTACGAATGACTTGACAGCGCGGTCAAGTCGGTTGCCAGCGCATCGAGACGAAGCCACCCGCGCGGCGTAAGACGAAGGGTCCGCTCGTCCCGGGCCGCCCACCCTGACGCAATCCAGCGGTCGACCATGCCGGTATCCACCGGCAAAGCCGCTCGTGCGCTGTCCACGCCATCGCTCGTACGCAAGCCGAGGTAAATGCGTTCCGTGTCGAAGTTCTCCTGCGTGAGGACCTCGTCACCGGCACAGGGGTCACCGCCCTCGGCAAGTCGCCGAGACCATTCGGCGAGCTCGCGGGCGTTCCACTGCCGGCGCCGCGTGTCGAACGAATGCGCGCTGGGCCCGAATCCATCGTAGGCCACGTGTTGCCAGTAGCTCGAGTTGTGGCGTGCGCGGCTGCCCGGTCGAGCATAGTTCGATACCTCATAATGCTCGAATCCGGACGCCGCGAGCGTCTCGTCAGCCGCCAGAAATTCTTGTTCGTACGCGTCATCGGGTGCCTCGTGCATGAGCAGGCGGTCGCGCCAGCGCGCGAGAGGCGTCGCCGGCTCGACCGTGAGTCCATAGAGCGAGAGGTGTGCCGGTTCGAGTTCCAGCGCGCGTCGCACATCAGCGTCCCAATCACGGCCGAGGGATGCCGGCAGAGCGAAAATGAGGTCGAGCGACAGGTTGTCGATGCCGGCAGCGCGCGCAGCCGTCACGGCGCGCTCGATCTGGTGTGCGCTGTGGGTGCGGTGCATCCAGGCGAGCACGCGCTCGTCGAACGACTGGGCGCCGACCGACAGTCGGTTGATGCCGGCCGTTCGCCATGCGGCGGCTGTCTCGACGCTCACGTCGTCGGGATTCGCCTCGAGCGTGACTTCGGCGCGATCGTCGAAGCGGAAATGCTCGCGCAGCCGGTCGAGCAGGCGCGCGACGCCGTCGCCGCCTAACAGAGACGGCGTGCCGCCGCCGAAATAGAGCGTGTCGATATCGCGAGGAGGCTCATCGGGATAGCGGAGCTCGATCTCGCGGCCGAGCGAATCGATGAATTCGCGCACTGGTACGGTCCGGCGGACCGCGATCGCGAAATCACAGTACGTGCATCGGCGCCGGCAGAACGGGACATGCACGTATACGTGTTTGGCTGGCGACTCGGGCCGAGGCGGGGGCCACATGCGTTGCACGATGAAAAGATATCCCCATGCGATGCGGCCGCCGAGCTCGGCGACTAATCAGTCAGTTTGTAGAGAGCACGGCGCGCTCGGTGAGCTCCTCTGACGTTGGTTCAAAGGATAACGACAAGGATACCAGGGATGGGGTCGGTGCGCATCCAACCTCAACGGCGCACGCACATGGCTGATGCCGTGCGCGCAGATGACGCACCATCCATCACGTCGCAGCAATCCTCCCGATCCCAACGCACATAGCCACAGTTAGGGGCGTCCGCCGTTGACGTTGAATGCGAACCGGCCCCATCCCTTGCATCCTTGTCGTTATCCTTTGAACCCTTGGTCGAAGAACCTCGTTTGCCCTGCTTCGACCTCGAGACGAGGGCCCGTTTATCGGCGACGGATGTCGCCGTCGAGTGCGCACTCGACCAGGCCTCGCAGCTCGAGCGACGTTACCGCGGCGAGACACGCACGGGCCGCGAGCTTCGCGCGGACCGTCAGTGCATCGATGCCGGAGGGACCGTGCGAGAGCGCATCCCACACGGCGCGTTCATCGGGTGTGTCGAGCGAAGGCTGCGCGCTTCGTTGCGGCGCGGCATGGATGAGGCCCAGCGCGTCGTCGACGTCGGTAATCACATTCGCGCCGTCGCGCAGCAAGCGGTTGGAGCCGTAACTCTGCGGCGAGTCGATGCGGCCGGGCACCGCGGCGAGCGTGCGGGCGAGGTCGTTGGCGTAGCGTGCGGTAATCAGTGCGCCGCTGCGCTCGGGTGCTTCGCAAACAATCGTGACGCTCGCGAGCGCGGCGATGATGCGGTTGCGCTTGGGGAACGATCCACCGTTAGCACGGTCGCCTGGGAGCTCCTCGGACAGCAACAGGCCGGTGGATGCAATGCGCTCGTGGAGGGCGCTGTGCGCTGTGGGATAGGCGACATCGACGCCGGTGCCGAGTACGGCGATCGTTGTGCCTCCCGGACACGAGAGCGCGGCCAGGTGGGCCGCGGCATCGATGCCGCGGGCCATGCCGCTCACGATAGCGGCGCCGGCGCGAGCGAGTGCGGATGCGATCTCAGCCGTGGCGCGCTCGCCGTACACCGTCGCTCGCCGTGTGCCGACGATGGCGACGATGGTCGACCGCAGGAGGCTCGTTTGCCCCAGCGCCCACAGCACCGGGGGCGAAAGCGGATGGTCGGGCGCGCCGGCGTGGTCGAGGTCGAGCAGCGAGGCCGGATAGTCGTCGTCGCCGGTGAGGATCAGCGTCGCCCCGATGTGATGGGCGCGCCCGATCGCATCATCGGCCACATCGAGAGCGGCGGTACGATCGGCTGCGTCGCCCGCGGCATCGAAGGCTTCCAGGGCGGAGCCAAATCGTGCAACAAGCTGATGGTAGGTGGCGATCCCGACGCCCGGCAGGAGGGACAGCGCGAGCGCTCGGCGCCGCGATTCGAGGTCAGGGTAAAGCGGCGTCGTTGGCTCGAGCGGCGGCGGCAGCGGTGCGGATCTCGAGAAGGCGGCTCCAGAACGCCGTGAGCAGCGCGTCGAGTCCTAACCGGGCGACGGCGCTGACGGCGAACACGCCGAACGCCTCGGGCGCGTGGATGGGCGGCGGCTCCATGTCGCCTAACAGATCCATCTTGGTGAACACCACGCAGTGCGGCTTCGACGCGAGCTCGGCCGAATAGCTGGCGACTTCGCGGCGCAGGCCGTCGTAGTCGGCCTGCCAGTCGAGGGCGTCGACCGGGATGAGGAACGCGAGAATGCGTGTCCGCTCGATGTGACGGAGGAACGTGAGACCCAATCCGCGTCCTTCGTGCGCGCCTTCGATGATGCCGGGAATGTCGGCCACCACGAACGTGCGATGGTGGGACAGCTGCACGACGCCCAAGTTAGGCGAGAGCGTGGTGAACGGATAATCGGCGATCTTCGGGTGCGCGGCGGAAATCACCGAGAGCAGCGTTGACTTTCCGGCGTTGGGCTGGCCGACGAGGCCGACGTCGGCGATCAGCTTGAGCTCGAGCTCGATGCGGCGAGACTGCCCGTCCTCGCCGACTTGCCAGTCGCGCGGTGCCTGGTGGGTGGAGGTGACGAAGAACGCGTTGCCGCGCCCGCCACGACCCCCGCGCGCGACGAGCAGCGTCTGCCCGTCTTCGATCACTTCGCCTAACAGTTCACCGGTGTCGAGGTCGCGCACGACGGTGCCCGGCGGCACCGGCAGGACGATGTCGTCGCCGGAGCGGCCGGTCTTGTTCGAACCCATGCCGTGCTCGCCGCGGTCGGCGGCAAAGCGCGTGCGATAGGTGTAGTCGAGCAGCGTGGCGAGATTGCTGTCCGCTCGCAGCAGAACGTTGCCCCCGCGTCCGCCGTCGCCGCCGTCGGGACCGCCCATGGGCACGCGGTGCTCGCGACGAAACGATACGCATCCCGATCCGCCGGTCCCGGCTTCGACCTGGATCTCGACGTGATCGATGAAGGGGCTCATGCGGCGCGCACCCGGTCCCACAGCAGACGGAATCGTCGCGCGGCGTCGTCGCTCACGCGCGGGGTGACGATCTCGAGTACGTCGTCGATGTCGGCCGGTGACGCGCCCGCATTGATGGCACCACGCAGGTGGGCGTGGAGTTGGCGGTCGTGTTCGCCCACCGCGCAGACGGCGACGATGCACAGTTCGCGGCGGCGCAGGTCGAGCTGCGGGCGTCCCAGCACTTTGCCGTAGCCGTCGACGATCATCCATGCGTCGAGGGCCGGGTGCAGCTCGCGGATGTTGGCGCGGAGCCGCTCGTAGGTGTCGCCGTACACCGTGGCGCACGTCGCCTGGCCGCGCGCGTACCAGGCGCGGACGCGCGCCGGTGCCGGATCCGCGTCCGGATCTCCGTTAGGCGCGTGCCGGCCCGATGCGCGCCGCCATTCGCGGGCCGCGTTCAACGCGCGCGGGAAACCGCTGAACAAGTGCGATTGTAGAATGAGCTCCTCCACCCATACGGGATCGATGCGCGCGGTCGCCGAGCGTACCATGGCTGCGCGGAGGGCCAGCTCGCCGTCGTTCGCAATGGAGACCGCGAGCTCGACCAGGCCGCGTGTGGCGTCGTCGAGTGCGGGTAGGTTACGAGGCGGTGCGGGCGGTGCCGTCATCGAATTTGCGATCGGCCTACCAATTCGTTGCGGGCGTCACGACGCGGTGTGGACGTCGCCGACCGTGGCACCGCGCGTATTGATGATCGGTGTGGTCAGGAACCCGTTGAGGCGCGGCGGCAACGAATCGGGGAGGATGCCCAGTTGTTGCAGCGCGCGCAGCACGGCCGGATGTTGGGCGCGGGACGCGCCGTCTTCCACCTTGATCGCGAGTCCGAGGCCCGCGGCTGGGATCGCCACGCTGTGCACGCCTTCGGCGCCGACCTTGGACAATAGCGCGCCTTCTGTCTCCTCCATGAGCACCGTGTCGAAGCGATCGGTGCCGCCCACGAGATACGGGCGCGTGGTCATGGCGTGCACGATCCGCTGCGGCACGTCGACGCCGCGGTGCGCCGCGTCGCCTAACCGGGCGAAGGCGAGCGCCATGGCGCGCAGCGGGAGGCCGAACGCGACGACGCCGCACCCGTCCACCACCTGGACGATGTCGTCGGCCGGCACGCCCGTCCATCGCGCGACTTCCTTGAGCGCGCCTTGCTGCACGGGGTGGCACGTCGTCTCGTAGCCTAACGTGGGCCATCCCGCACGGCGCGCGTGCGCGAGCATCGCCGCGTGCTTGCCCGAGCAATTGTTGTGGAGACGGGTGGGCGCGTCGCCCGACTGCTGCAGCAGCCGCGCGCCGCGGCGCGTGAGTGGATCGTGCGGCCCGCACACGAGATCGCCTTCTTCGAGTCCAACCGCGTCGAGCATGCGGCGCGCGAGGTCGACGTGCTCCGGCTCGCCGCCGTGAGACGCACAGGCCAGGGCCAGCGCGTCGTCGCCCCAACCGAGATCGTCGAACGCCGTGGACTCGAGCAGCGGGATCACCTGGAACGGTTTGGCGCACGATCGCCACACCGTCACGAGATTGATGTCGCCGCTGCCGCACACGACGCGATTTTTTGCATCGACCACCACGGCGTGCACGCGGTGGCGGGATTCCACGAGGTCGCCGCGCGTGGCGACGACGTCCAGGTCAAGCTGCATCACGAACCGCCGTCTGCTTGGGAACGATCGCGGTGCGAGCCACCGCGAGGACAACACCGCCCAACACGAACGTGCCGCCGACGAGCGTGAGCGCCGACGGCACTTCGCGAATGCTGGGGACGAGCGCCGCGATGAGCGTGGCGCCGACGGGTTCGCCGAGCGCCGTCACGTTCACCACGTACGCGGGCAGGTACTTGAGGGCCCAATTGAGGCCGGTGTGACCGAGGAGCATGGGACCGGCAGCGAGCGCGACGAAGATCGCGAGCTCGCGGCGCGGCTGGGGCAGCAACGGAGCCCGTGTCACGACGCAGATGCCTAACAACACGATGAAGCACGCGCCGTACACCAGCGCGACGTAGGGCCAGAGGTCGAGTGTCCCGCGAAGCCGCCGCCCAACGAGATAATACAGTGCGGCGGCCACGCCGCCGCCGAGTGCCAACGCGTCGCCCAACAGAGCGCGCGTGCCCTGTGTGCTCGTCGCGAAGCGCGCGTCGCCCCAGGCCACGATGCACGCGCCGGTCATCGCGAGCGCGATGCCCAACCATTGGCGTCCGGTGGGTGCCTCACGCAGCCACACTACCGAGATGAGCGCGACGATCACCGGTTGGATGTTGACCAACACGACGGATGCGGCGATCGACGTCATGTCGACGGACGCGGTCCAACTCCAGAAGTGGAGCGCGAGCATGACGCCGGCGCCGAGCGCGAGCGCGACCCCGCGGCGATCGAGACGCTTCCATTGCGTCCAGCCGCGGCGCGGGATGAGGATCGCAGCGATGACGACCACCGAAAAGAACAGGCGCCACGTTGCAATGACGACGGGCGTGGCGTGCGACAACCGCACGAGCGGCGCGGCCATCGAGATCCCGATGATCGCCGCCAGGAGCACGAGCAGCATGCTTCATAAGCTATCCGGTCACTCCGGCAAGAGGTATTGGGTTGCGTGGCCGATACACTGCGGCGTGAGGGCACGTCGAGTACATTAGGGGCCATGTCTTCGGTCGCCCTGCCGCCCACGGCCGCATCGTCGCTCACGCGCGACCGGCTCGACGCGTTGCTCGCCGCGGCGTCGCGCGCGCGTGTGGCGATCGTCGGCGACGCGATGCTCGACGTATATCTCCACGGCGACGTGGATCGCATCTCGCCCGAGGCGCCGGTGCCGGTGGTGCGCGTGCGCGAGCGGCGGACCGCGTTGGGCGGCGCGGCCAACGTGGCGCAGAATGCCGTTGCGTTAGGCGCACACGCCGAGCTCGTGTGCGTCGTGGGGCGCGACGCGAGCGGCGTCGAGCTCCGGCGGATGTTGGGCGCGATCGGCGCCGACGGGCGGTCGGTGGTCGAGATCGATCGCGCCACGACCACCAAGACCCGCGTGCTCGCCCGCGTGCAGCAGGTGGTTCGCGTCGACGAGGAAGACGACACCGATCTCGCCGGCGGCGACGCGGCGCGCCTGATCGCCGCGGCGCGCCGCGCGATCGACGACGCCGAGGCGCTGGTCCTCGAGGACTACAACAAGGGCGTGCTGGTGCCCGGTCTCATCGAAGACGTGATCGCCCACGCTCGGCGCCGCGGGATTCCGGTGGTCGTGGATCCGAAATACCGCAACTTCTTCTCGTATCGCGGGTCGACGGTGTTCAAGCCCAATCGGCGCGAGCTCGAGGCTGCGTTAGGCGCGGCGGTCGACCTCGACCATCCCGAAGCCCTGCCGGCGGCGCTCGCGCGCCTCGGTGTGGAGCATCTGCTGCTCACGTTGGGCGAGCGCGGCATGGTGCTGGCCGACCGCGACGGTGCGCTGCACCGCATCGCCGCCACGGCCCGCGAGGTGTACGACGTGGTCGGTGCGGGCGACACGGTGACCGCCTATCTCGCCGCGATGCTCGCCGCGGGCGCGTCGGCGCGCGAGGCAGCCGAGGTGGCAAACCTCGCGGCGGGCGTCGAAGTTGGAAAGTTAGGCGCGGCCTCGGTGAGCGCGGGCGAAGTCCGCGAGGCCTTCGCCCGGAAAGGCGACGCCGCGGCGGCGCGCCCGCGCGACTGACCCGCGGCGTCGACCCGTTCTACATCCCCAGATGCTTCTTGAGGAAGGCGACCGTCCTCGGCCACGCGTCCTTGATCGCCGATAGATTCGCCTGCTCCTCCACCGTGTCGCGCTGCGCCTTGGGATCGTCCTGCGCCCGCGCGAAACCGTGGATCGCCCCCTCGTAGTTCTTGCCGAAATAGTCCTTGTGCAGGGCGTGCATCGCCGCGTCAACCGCCGGCATGGCCGCGCCGATGCGCGCGTCCTTGGAGCCGTTCAAGAGCATCATCGGTACCCGGATTTTCTTGAGCGAGTCTGCGTTAGGCACCGAGTCCTGCATGTACGGCAGCCCGTAGAACGCCACGCCGCCCGAAAAGCCGGACGTGCCTTCGTTGGTCGCGTAGCCCCACGTGGTGTAGCCGCCCCAGCAGAACCCGATCACCGCGTACTTGTGATCCGCCGACGGCTGCGACATCGCATACCGCGCGGCTGCCGTGATGCCCATGTTGCGCTCGGCCGGTGCCACGCTGCGGATGAGCTTGACCGCCGAGTCGGACGGCAGCTCGTCGGCGGAGGCACCGCCGCGCACCCGTGAGAGCAGATCGGGCGCGATTGCGATGAACCCATCGGCTGCCACTTGATCCGCGACGCCGCGGACCCACGTCGAGAGTCCGAAGATCTCGTGCACCACCACGACGACCGGCGTGTGCGGCCTCGACGTTTCCGGATACACGATCCACGCCATGAGCGAATCTTTGGAGCCAGGCTCCCAGGCGATCTTGACCCACTCGCCGTGCCGCGGGCTCGCGCCGATTCGCGCCTTGGCCGTGCTGGCGCTCGGCGGCAGGCCGGGCACGCCCTGGGCATCGGCGCGCCTAACGATACGCGGCGCGGCCATGTCGGCGGCGTGCATGCCGGCCAGGTGATCGTCCATCGCCAGGCGCCTCGACTCGGGCACGCGTCGCTGCATCGTGCACGCCGTCACGGTTAGGACGGCAGCTCCGGTCACACAAAGAACACGGCGGGCAAGCATGGTTCTGCTCCGGTCGGTGATGTGTTGTCCGGTACGCTACGCCGCGATTGCGCCGTGCGGAAGACGACGAGCGGCCCGTAGCCCCTTCTCTACTCTTCCCGGATCGCCACCATGGGATCGATCCGCGCGGCTCGGCGCGCCGGAATCCAGCTCGCGAGCGCAGCGACGGCTATCAAGATCGTGGTGGTCGCCAGAAATGTCGCGGCATCGAGCGCGCCGACGCCGAAGAGCAACGATCGCATGAGGCGCGTGAGCGCGACCGCACCGGCCAGACCGGCGACCGCTCCCCAGACAGCGGTGCCGAGGCCATCGCGCAGTACGAGCCGGACGATACGATGCGTCGTCGCGCCGACCGCGATGCGCACACCGATTTCGCGCTGGCGCTGCACCACCGAATACGCCACGAGTCCGGACAATCCCACCGCGGCGAGCACGAGAGCAAGTGCCGCGAAGGCGGCGATGAGGAGCAGGTCGAAGCGCCGCGTCCCAACCGATTGCGAGACGAGCGATTCGATGCTTCTCACGTGCGTCACGACGAGCTGCGGATCGATGTCGCGCACGGCGTTCGTTACGCGCGGCGTGACTGCGAGCGGATCGCCGTCGGTGCGGACGACGAAGGTCAATTCGCGGAGACCGGCGTCCACGAACGCCGTGTCTCGCGCCAACTGACGCGCGGGAAAGTACAGTTCGGGCGGGCTCGCTTTGTCTAACGCACGTGTCGGGACGGTTCGCACGACGCCCACGATCGTTTTCCACGGATCCGTCGATTGCGGCGCACCCCACTTGAGACGCCGCCCGATCGGATTCTCGTTCCGATAGAACTCGTGCGCCAAGCGTTCGTCGATGATGGCGACGTCCCCCGATGTCGTGTCGTCGCGCGCGTCGAATGCGCGCCCCTGCACGACGGGGATACCCATCGTTTGGAAGTAGTCGGACAACACGACGAAATTGGCCGCGAGCGGCACCTTGGGGAGCGATGCGCCTTCAGGGCTGAAGGCGATCTGCCATCCGCCTAACGTCGGGACGTTGACGGCGGCCGTCGCACGGCGGACGCCCGGTACGTGGGCGAGCGAATCGACTACGCCGTGCTCCACGCCGATGAGGCGCGCCCGGTTCGGATACCGGTATGTCGGGAACGCGATTCGGAACGACAGGAGGTGCGCCGGAACGAAACCCGGATCCGCGTTCACGACGTTGGCAAAGCTCCGCGCGAGGAGGCCGGCGCCCGTTGTGAGCACGAGCGCAAGCGCCATCTCGCTCGCGACCAGGATGCGACGGCCGCGCTGTCGCGCCCGCCCGGCGCTCGTGCCGCGCCCCTCATCGCGCAGCGTGTTGGCCAGTCCGAGCGGGCCGCCCGACCAGACCGGGACGAGCGAGAACACGAGAACGACGAGCACCGTCACGCCGAGCGTGAAGGCGAGCACGCGCAGGTCGAGGCCGATGCGATAGCCGGACAACATCTCGTCGGGCGCGAGCCGGGCCAGCGCGAGGGCGCACCAATGGGCCAACACGAGTGCTCCTAACGCGCCGGGGACCGCCAGCACCACGCCTTCGATGAGATACTGCCCCGCGAGGCGGCCGCGGCTCGCGCCTAACGCCCTGCGTACGGCGAGCTCGCGGCTCCGCGCGGCGGCGCGCGCCAGCAGCAGGCCCGCCACGTTGATGCAGGCGATGAGCAACACGAAGCCCACCGCGCCCAACAGAATGATGAGCGGTCCGCGCACATCGGACACGAGATGCGCCCGCAGCGGCAGCGCCCCGGCGGCGACCCGGAATGCGGGCGAGTAGAAGTTGGGATAGAGCGCCGGCAGGCGCGCGGCGATCGTACCCACCCCGGCCGTCGCCTGCGCGAGGGAAATGCCGGGGGCAAGCCGCGCGATCATGTAGGCGTTGAACGAATTGCCGCGTTGCTGGACCACGTCGGGCGTCAAGCGCAGCGGCAGGAAGAAGGCGGCCGCCTGGAGACCCAGGCCGGGGAGCGGGAACGTGAAGTCCGCTGGCATCACGCCGAGCACGGTGGTCGGCCGTCCGTCGAGAAGAATCGTGCGGCCGACGACCGCGCGATCGCCGCCAAACCGCCGGTGCCAGAGCGCGTCACTCAGCACGACGGCGTCGGGAGAGCCGGGCGCGTCGTCTCCATCCTGAAACGCTCGGCCTAACGCAGGCGCCACGCCCAACACGCGGAACAACGACGCCGACACCTCGAGTCCGCTCAGCCGCTCGGCGGGCCCGTCGCCCGTGAGCGTGACCGATGCCGCATCGAACACGCTCGACGACGCGAACAGGGACCCGTTGAGCGCTGCGAAGTCGCCGAAATCGGGCGTCGAGATCGTGCCCATGTTCTGGTCGCTGATCGCGGGCAGCGCCTCGCCCACCATCACCAGGCGGCCCGGATCGCGGAACGGCAGCGGACGAAACAGCACGGCGTCGACCACCGAAAAGATCGCCGTATTGACGCCGATGCCTAACACCAGACACGCGATGGCGGCCGCCGCGAACGCGCGCTGGCGCACGAGCTGTCGCAGCGCGTGCCGCAGATCGCCTAACGCGCTGGACACCGTGTCGGTCATGGACCGCCTCCGGGCATACTGGGCTTCGATGCGCTGGCAGTCGTTGCGCACCCGGGCCAGATCGCCCAGTCGGTCGACGGCCAGCGCGCGAGCCGCATCAGGGTCGAGGCCGCTCGCGATGTACTCCTCCACGCGCGCCTCGAAATGGAATGCCAGTTCCTGGTCGAGCTCGGCGCGCGGATCGTGTCGCCAGAACGTGAGGTAGCGAAACCAGGCGGGGTTCGATGGACTCGCCGACATCGCGATGCTCCGCTGTGTCTATGCCCAGGCCGGCCGCTTGGTGCTCGTGAGCACCTTTGCGACCGCCGATGCGAACGCGGACCACGACGACGCTTCCTGCTTGAGCTGCTGACGTCCGCGCACGGTGATGCGGTAGTACTTCGCCTTCCGATTGTTCTCGGACAGACCCCAGCTCGCTTCGACGAAACCGCGCTTCTCGAGCCGGTGCAGTGCCGGATAGAGCGAGCCTTCCTCGATGCGCAGCGCATCATCGGTCACGTCTTGCAGCCATCGCGCGACGCCGTAGCCGTGCGCCGGTCCCCACGAGATGGCCTTGAGGACGAGCACGTCCAGCGTGCCTTGCAGGAGCTCAACCGTATCTGGATCCGATGGCATAGGAACCGCCGATCTCGAGGCTTGGGGCGCGCCCTTTCGCGTGCGACCCATAGAATGACTTGGGGTAAGAAATAACGTCTTCCCTAGAATGTCAATGGGGCAACGGGCCAGGGTGATGGGTCACTCGATTTGCACTTCCCGGCCGGGCCTCCGCTCTATGGAAAGCAGCACGGCACCGTTGAGGGTCTCCACGACAAAGGGCTCCAAGGATAACAAAAAGGATGCAAGGGATGGGGAGGATTGCCTCGTCGCGAGGGACGGTGCGTTGCCTAACGCGCCTAGGCTGGCCTCTACGCTCATGGGGCAACGGACACGACCGGCACGACAGGAATGGGTTTGCTGAGTGCAGAGCTCATCGGAGACCGTCCAGGTCTTGTCCTTTTTGTTTACAAAAACACAGCAAGTCAGACCAGCCGACTGAGACGGACCACCGGCCGCAGCCGAATGGTCCGCTCTTGTCCGTAGTGTCCGGTCGTGTCCGTTGCCCATGAGCGTAGATGCCAGCCCCGGCGCGTTAGGCAACGCACCGTACCTCGCGACGAGGCAATCCTCCCCATCCCGTGCATCCGTTTTGTTATCCTTGAACCCTTGTCCGTGGAGATCCTACACATGGCTTGACGAGTTGCGCTAGTTTCGCACAACCGCAGCCCGGTTGTCGCTCAAACCGACCCACGACCAATCGCCAGGCGACACCGAGCCTCTAGCGGAGCGGCCGCGCGCCGAGAGATTGAAGACTGTCCACGGCGCCAGCGGTCGCCGCGATCCCTTCGCTCACGGTCCTCATGATCAATCGCACGCTCGTCTTCGTGGTATGCGTAGTGCTGGTCGCAGGCCGCGCGTCCGCGCAAACCCCGGTCGACTCCACGCTCGCGACGTATATCGATGGCATCAAGGCGATCGATAGCCACGCGCATCCCATGCTGCCGGTTGCTCCCGGCGCGCCGCCCGATACCGAGTTCGATGCGTTGCCGCTCGACGGCGTCCCGCCCTTCCCGCTCCAGGCTCGCCTTCGTCCGGACAATCCCGAGTGGCGCGATGCCCAGCGCTCGCTCTACGGCGTCACATCGAGCGACACCGGTGCGGCGTACCGCGATGCGCTCGCCTCCGCCCAACGGAGCGTCGCCCAACGCGAAGGCGATCGGTTTCCGTCGTGGGCACTCGACCAGGCGGGCATCGAGGTCATGATGGCTAACCGCATCGCGCTCGGACCCGGGCTCGCGCCGCCGCGTTTTCGCTGGGTTGCGTTCGACGACGCGCTCATGCTGCCGCTCGATACGCGCGCCGAGGCGGCCCGCACGCCCGACACACGCTCGCTCTATCCCAGGGAGTCGAAGCTCCTCCGCCGTTACATGCACGACCTCGGCGTCGCCGGGCTGCCGCGCTCGCTCGACGCCTACATCGCGCGCATTGTCGTACCGGCACTCGCGAAACAGAAGGCCGGCGGCGCCGCGGCGATCAAGTTCGAAGCCGCGTATCTCCGCCCGCTCGATTTCGACGACCCCGATCCCGCACTCGCCCACCGCGTATACGCGCGCTACGCGGCCGGCGGCACGCCAACGCACACCGAGTACAAGGCACTCGAGGACTATCTCTTCCGCGTGATCGTGCGCGAGGCCGGGCAGCAGGGCATGTCGGTGCAGATCCACTGCCTCGAGACCTACGGCGGATTCTACGACGCAGCCGGCAGCGCGCCGCATTTGCTCGAGCCGGCGCTGGATGACTCCACGCTGCGCGGCACGACGATAATCCTCATTCACGGCGGATGGCCGCTGGTCGGTGAAACGCAGACCCTCCTCGCCAAGCCCAACGTCTACACCGACATTTCCGCCATGACGTTGATCCTCGAGCCCGCCGAGTTGGCGCGCGTGCTGCGCCAATGGTTAGGCGAATGGCCGGACAAGGTGCTGTTCGGTACCGATGCCTTCGACAACAGCCCGACCTACGGCTGGGCCGAATCGGCGTTGTTAGGCACGAAGACGGCGCGGCGTGCGCTGGCCATGGCGCTCAGCGGAATGATGCGCGATGGCGAGATCGACCGGACCCGCGCCGAGCAGTTGGCACGGATGGTGATGCGCGACAATGCAATCGCCGCGTACCACCTGCACCTCAACTAGGCGCGCCACATGCCCCGTGCGAAGCGCAAGAAAGCCCAGGCCGAGCCACAGTCCCGCGGCCTCGACGCCCGCCGCCTCGCCACAGCCGCGCACCCTGCCGCGGTCACTGACCTCGCCGAGCGCATCGCGGGCGACGGCGGCGCCGTGTTGGGCATCTACCGGGATCCGTTGGGCAGCCATTGGCAGATCCTCGCCGCGCTCCCCATCGACAAGGTCGAACCGACACCGTTCCAGCGCGACCTGTCCGACGCGCACGTCGGCCGGCTCACGGACGCCATCGATCGGCTCGACCGATACGTCGACCCGGTGACGGCAGTCCCCATCGCGGATGGACTCTACTGGACGCCCAACGGCTACCACCGCCTCGGCGCGATGCGCCGGTTAGGCGCGAAGGCCATCGTCGCGCTCGTCATCCCCGAGCCGGAGGTCGCCCACCGCATCCTCCTGCTCAATACCGAGAAAGCGCACAATCTGCGCGAGCGCGCGCTCGAGGTCGCCCGCCTGGCCGTCGCACTCGCCGGGCTCGATGATCGCCCCGAGCGCGAGTACGCCATCGAGTTCGAGGAGGCGGCCCTCATCACGCTCGGCTTCTGCTACGAGACGAACGGACGCTTCGCGGGCGGCGCGTATCACCCGGTGCTCAAGCGCTGCGACAAGTTCCTGTCCATGAAACTGCCGCGCGCGCTCGAGGTGCGGCGCGAACGCGCCGCGAAGCTGCTCGAGCTGAACGACGCCGTGACCGCGGCGGTCGCGAGCCTCAAGTCGCGCGGCTTCGAGAGCCCGTATCTGCGTGCGTTCGTCGTGGCGCGCATCAACCCGTTGCGCTTCAAGCGCGGCGAGGCGGACTTCGACGAAACCATCGACAAGATGCTCGGGAGCGCCCGCCGCTTCGACTCCGCGAAGATTCGTGCGGATCAGGTCGCGCGGAGCGGCGGTGCACCGGAGGAGTGAGCGCGCCTCACGGCGACCGCGACCCGAGCATGCGCGCCGCCGAGTCGACCAACGCGGCCTCGGCGTCGAGCACGGCACCCACCGTCTGAATCTGCTCCTGCGCCAGCGGGAACTTGCGCTGTTCGATCGCTTCGCGGACGGCGGGCATCGTCTTCGCGCCGTAACCGGTGTACATGCCCGGCGCCTCGAGCTCGAACACGTACCACGGGCGCCCGGGCAGGCCGCGCTTGTCCGTTAGGCGGCGGGCCGCTTGGCACAGCAGCGCGTTCACTCCCGCGGTCGCGCCCGCGCCATAGGACGTGTCCGACTGCAGCGCGGCGAAGGCCTCGGCATAGCGGGCGGCGGCGTGCGTCAGCGAGTCGGCGCCGTTCTGCAGCGGCGCGAAGCCGAGATACGGCGGGACAGGCGCAACGGGCGGCGCGCTGGTCGGGTGCCACGGGTCTGACGTTGCCGCGAACACGCCGTCCTGGATCTCGCGATTTCGCTCGCTGGTCTCGTCCTGCTCCGTCCGTAATAGCCGCTGCAGGTCGGACACATAATCTTGCACCGTCGATGCGAGCGCGACGAAGTCGTACGGCAGCACCTGCGCATCGGCGAGCCGCATCACCGCCGTGCCGCCGATCTGCGACAGCGCGCGGCCGTACACGAATGACGTGTCGCTGAAATGCGTGTACCAGTAGAAGTCGTCGTACACCGAGTGGTAGACGCCGCCGTCGCTCTCGCCGCCGAAGCCGATGTTGAGTGTGGCGACGCCGATGTGATCGACGAAACCCGAGTAGTCGGAGCCCGAGCCTAACGGGCCGACGCGCAGCACGTCGCTCGCGCGCATCTGGCGCCGCTGCTCATCCGATCGCGCCGAGCGAATGTCGGCGAGCTTGCGACGCTTCCAGACCGAGAGATGCGTCTCGGGGTCCTCGACATCCTTGGCCACGTCGCTGATGAACGGCGCCATCGACGGGGTACCGCCCGCGAACAGATAGCCGCGGTCGTTGGTGTCGCTATTGATGTAGGCCACCGCCTTCTGGCGCAGCTCGTCGGCGTGCTCCTCCACCCACTCCGTCGAGCCGAGCAGCATCGGTTCTTCGCCGTCCCAGGCCGCGTAGATGATGGTGCGACGGGGGTGCCAGCCCTGGGCGAGGAGCGTGCCTAACGCGCGCGCTTCTTCCATCAGCGCCACCTGTCCGGCGGTGGGATCCTCGGCGCCGTTCACCCACGCGTCCTGGTGATTGCCGCGTACCACCCACTGGTCGGGCTCCGTGGCGCCGCGAATGGTCGCGATGACGTCGTAGACCGGCTTGATGTCCCAGTTGGACTTGACCACGAGATGCACGCGCGCCGGTCCCGGGCCCATGTGATACGTCACCGCGAGTCCGCCGCGCCATTCTGCCGGCGCCACGGGTCCGCCTAACGCAGCAAGCAGCGGCTGGGCATCGCCGTACGAGATCGGCAGTACCGGAATCTTGGTGATCGTCTGCGCGTCCGCCCGCGACAACCGCTTCGCATCGTGCGTCGCGCCGACGCCCGGCGTGAGCGGGTCGCCCGGATACAGCTGCATCTCCATCACGCTGCCGCGCTGCACACCCTCGCGCGGGCGATACGGCCCCTTCGGAAACACATCGCCCTGGCCGTAGCCGTCGTCTGCCGGATCCGAGTAGATGATGCACCCCACCGCTCCGTGCTCGGCCGCGACCATCGGTTTCACTCCGCGCCACGAGTTGCCGTAGCGCGCGATGACGATCGCGCCCTTCACCGACACGCCGTGCCGCTCGAGGGAGTCGTAATCCTCTTGCAGCCCGTAGTTCACGTACACGAGCGGCGCGGTGACGTCGCCGTCGATCGAGTACGCGTTGTACGTGGGCAGCTGTTCGGCATGCTGCGACGACGTCGGATCACCGGCAACCGTCGGCTCTTGCAGCGATGCGCGGAAACGCGTGGGCGCCACCATCTCGACCAGGCGCTCGCGCGGCGTCGGGAACAGCACCTCGAAGCGCTCGATGTGCGCGTCGAGTCCCCACGACTTGAAGTGCGCCAGAATCCACTGCGCATTTGCGCTGTCGTACGGCGAGCCCACGTGGTGCGGCCTCGCCGTGAGGTGGCGCATGTACGCGCGCTGGCTGTCTGGTGATGGTATCGCCTTGAACTTGGTTTCCCAATCACGCTCGGCGCGCGCGGCGGCGGGCGAGAATCCCGTTAGGCCGGCAGGCGGCGCCGGCGGTGCGGCGAACGGGACGAGCGTGAGGACGGAGGCGAGCGCGAAAAGTGGTGTGAGTCGCATCCGGAGATAGTGTCAGCCGGGTCGCGAGAACGCCAGTTCCAGCGTCTCGCCGGGCACGACCGCGTCCCATTGCTCGAACGCCGATGCCCGGAGCGCGCGAATGCGCGCGATGTCGTCGTCGCTCAGGGCGGGCAGAGGAATCCGGTTGCGTTCCGGCCGCGTGCTGGCGGCGTAGCGTTCTCCCTGTTCTCGCAGCTCGGTGTTCGACCAACCGCGCCCCATCCGCAGCTCCATCTCGAACACGCCGACCACGAGCTCGGCCTCGCGCGCTTCCTGCGGGATGTCGCCCTTGGCGGTCTCGAAATCGGCGATCTCCCAACCGTCGGCGATCAGACCGAAAAAGCCCTGCCGGTAGCCGAGGGTGGTCTCGACGGCGTAGTGGGTGAGATCGTGGGTGGGGAAAAACGCGCCTAACCGGCCCTGCTGGCGCTGCCAGGTGACCGAGCCATCGGGGCGCACGCAGGTGAGCGCGGCGGATCCGTCCGTCGCGCGCTTGATGCGGATGAGCAGATCGGTCATTGCTGGATCAGGAATGTTTCTCTGCGACCTGCAAATCCGCCAGGTGCCGCTTCACCTGCAGCACCGTGGGCTGGAGATCAGGGTCGGCGTTCTTCCACAGGTCGACGAACTTCTGGTAGTACGCCGCAGCTTCGCCCCGATTGCCCTTCTCCTCGTACAGCTCGCCTAACCGGCGATAGACCAGCGGCAGATCTTCCGCGTCGTTGAACAGCTTGTACTCCGCTTCCGTGCCGACGTAGCGCTGGTAGTGCTGGATCGCGGAGTCGGGCATGTTTGCGCGATCGAAGGCCAGGCCCACCAGCGCGTCGATGCACGACGAGCAGTCGCTCACCGGGCCGTCGGGAAGCGAATCCGACGCATAGAATTGCCGCACGGCGTCGAGCGGGCGCTTCTCGGCAAGCGAGATCGTGGCCAACGCATAGGCGTGGCGTGGCTCGAGCGCACGCCGCAGGGCCGTGTCGCGCACGTCGGCATCGTACTGTGCCAGGATCGCGCGGCCCTGATCGGGACGTCGGGCAATGGCATACACGGACGCGGCGTCGGCATAGGGGCGCGCCGCGAGCGGCATCGATCGCAGCGGCGTCGCGGCGAGCGCGGCATCCAGCTCGCGCACGGCGCGCTCCGGCTGCTCGCGCACCCACGCGTCGAAGAAGGCAGACTGGATCGAATCGTTGATGGCGGGCGCGTACACGCCGATGGTGCGCTGGATCGCACGCGCCGACGCGATATCGCGTGCGTAGTCGCCTAACCGGCCGCGCATCTGGTTCAGCGCGGCCGAAATGGTCAGCAGCGTCGCGCGGTCGAGCGGCCCCGCCTGCGCCTGGAGGGCGCGCGCCAGCGCCGCCGACGAATCGATCTTGCCTTCGTTGTACAACGCGAGCACCCGGAGCTGTTGCGTGGCCGTGCGCTTGCCGAATCGTTTGTCGACCACGTCGAGCACGGAATCGCGCTCGCGCTGCCTGCCCTGGTCACCCATGGATTGCGCGAGCGCGTAGTAGGCGAGACTCGATGCGTTCGGATCGTGGTGGATGCTGGCCAGGAGCGCCGAATCGGCGGCGGCGTATTGACGCCGGTTGAGGTACAGCGACCCGAGGTTGATCGCCGAAGCGGCGTAGTCGCCTAACGCAACAGCCTGCTCGAACGCCTGGATGGCCTTGCCACGGTCGTGTCCGGGGCCGCTCTGGTAGTACGAGCCGATCGTCGTGTATCGCTCCTGATCGCTCAGGTGGTCGCGGTTCGCGTACGCCCTGGTGATGGCCGAATCCACGAGGAGCGGCGACATGCCGGCGTCGGTGTACGTCACGGAGAGCTTGCGCCACGCCATGGCGAACGTCGTGTCCAACATGACCGACTGCTTGAGCAGGTCGGCTGCCTTGCCATAGTCTCCCGCGTCGAACGCCTTGAGACCGGCGGCGTACAGCTTGAGCGCCGGCAGCGACGACGTGGTCACCGCCTCGAGCCTGGGCGATGCCTGCACGGCGCGCAGCGATTCGCCGATCTTCCGGCGCAGGTCGCGGCTGAGCCGGTCGACGGTCCGGATGAGGCCGGACGGGTTGTCGGCGGTTTCCTGGAACGACGCCAGCTCGTTGCCGGACTCGGCAGCGATGATCCGGGCGGTGACCACGAAGCCGGTGCCTAACGGCGTGATCGTGCCGTCCACGATGGCTTTGAGGCCCTCGCGTTGGGCGATCTCGCGGGCGAGGCCCGCATCCAGGCGGGTGTTCGCCGGGCGCTGCATGCGCTGGAGCGCCGACTGGATCGCGTTCGCCTGCATCACGTGCACCGCCCGCGACTGCTCGAGGTCCGCGCGCACACCTTCGGTGACGACCGCGCCGAGCGCCGTGTCGGCGCCGCCGGATACCGCGAACTCGCTCACCAGCAGCGGCTGGTTGGCATCCATGCGTCCCGAGGCGAGGAGCGACCCGGCCGGTCCGATGCCTAACGCACGGAGCGCCATGAAGGCGACCACGAGCGCGGCGAAGGCGGCGAGCGCCGCTGCCCCGCCCACCATCGTCCGGTGCCAGCTCACGTGCGGGCTCGCCTTGATCGCGATCGTCGCCACCGGGCCGTTGGCGGTGCCGCCGCCTAACGTGGCGCCCGGCGTCGCCGACGCCGCGCGCCGCGCCGCATACTGCACGAACGCCGTGAACAGAATCACCGGCAACCCGAGCGCCATGACGACGATGGCGCCGGTCAACACCCACTCGGGCAGCCCGATCGCGATGATCGCCGCCTTCGCAACGACCGCCACGACCGCGAACGCGGCCGCGTAGAGGCCGAGCGCCTTCCACACCGCGTTGCGGCCGCCTAACAGAATAGCCGGCATCGCGGCGCGCGTTCCGCTGCTCGTCACCACGTCGAGCACGCGCACCACGTCGGCGGCGTTTTGCGGACGCGCGGCGGCATCCTTGGCCAGACACTGCATCACGAGCTCGGCAAGCTCGGGTGGCGTGTCGGGCCTCAACTCGGTCACCGGCTGCGGATTCTCGGCCATCTGCGCGACGAGCAGCTTCTGCGGCGAGCGGCCCGCGAACGGTGCGCGCCCCGTCAGCAGCTCGTACGCCAGACAGCCGAAAGCATAGAGATCGGCGCGATGATCGACGTCGGGATCCGCGGCCACCTGCTCCGGTGCCATATACGCGGGAGTGCCGAGCGACGTGCCGAACTGGGTGAGCGTCGCGCCCGTGACGTGACCGCGCGCGTCGCTCAACGCTTTCGCGATGCCAAAATCGGTAACGACCGCGGCACCGCCCGAAAGCAGGACGTTCTCGGGCTTGATGTCGCGGTGCACCACGCCGTGCTCGTGCGCGTACGCGAGGGCGCGCGCCACGTCGCGCAGAATGTTGATCGCGTCCATGATCGGCAGCGCGCCGCCGTTCGCCAGGCGCGACCGCAGCGCTTCGCCATCGACGAACGGCATCGTGTAGTACGGGAGCCCGTCCGTCTGACCTGCCGACAAAACCGGAACGATGTGCGGATGCTGTAACCGCGCGGCGAGCAGGATTTCGCGGTTGAACCGGTCGGCGTTGACGCCGGCGGTCAGATCGGGTGGGAGCACCTTCACCACGACCCGCCGCTCGAGCGCGGTTTCCACCGCGAGAAACACGCGCGACATGCCCCCGCCGCCTAACTCGCGCTCGAGGGTATAGCTCGACCCGAGGGTTGTCTGCAATTGGTCGCGCAGATCCATGGCAGTCCCTACGGTACGGCGGTTGGATCCGATTCGATGTCCGTGGGATACTGGACGTGCGGGCCGCCGGTTCCCGGAAAGCTAGGGACGGGTCCGCTGCCCAGGTAGCGCTTGGGTGGCACCACGCTGACTACGTCATCGACTCCCGCCGGCGGTCACGCGCTTTGGCCGCGTCACCAACTCGCCGCCGCAATTTGGGCAGCGAGCGTTCATGGCCGACGTGCAGTCGGGACAAAAGGTGCATTCATAGCTGCAGATGAAGGCGCGTCCGTCGGCGCGAAGCGCCTTCCCGCATTTCTCGCATGTCCCGCGCATCTCGAGCGACATAGCGAACCCGTCCTCGTGAAAGTATCCAATGGCATAGCGGACTGTGCAGCACTTCTTGTCGAGGCGTGTGTCGCGTCGGGCGACCGCAAGCCCTCCGATGCGACAGCGCGACCCCGTTCGCGACACGCGCGACGGCGATGCCTTACGGAGTGTCAGAATGAAGTGCAACGCTCTGGCGCGAACGTCAGATACCCCTAATATGGAAACAGGTGTCACACCCCGCACCGACTCGGATCGAGGAAACGACAACACATGCGATTGTTGATCGCCGTCCCGGCGTATCGTGTCGCGCGGGTCCGGGATGTGGCGCCATTGGGGTGCGCTGCCACGATCGTTTCACGGCTCGACCACCTCGACACCGCGATGCATGCAGCAGGCGCCGACATCGCCATCTTTGATCCCCTGCTCGACCAGCCGCTCGATGCGGCCCAGTTGATCCAAACGGTGCGCAGCCATCCGTGCGCGCGATGGCTCCTCTACACACAACTGCGGCCGGACACAGCGCGCCTGCTGCTCGACCTGGGCGGCGCCGGCGTACGCACCGCGGTGTTCGCGGGCGTCGATGACTCGGCGCACCACCTTCGCTCCGTGTTAGGCGAGCTCGTACGCGAATCGATCACGCATCGCGCGCAGGCGCGTCTCATGGCGCTGCTCGCGCCGCTGCCCCGCCGGCTGCGCGTAGCCGTCGAGCAATGCGTCGGCGACAATGACGTGCGCATCGACGTCTCAATCCTCGCCGCGCGCGCCTGCATGACGCGACGCACCGTGGAGCGACACTTCATGCGCGCCGGTTTGCCGACGCCCAAGATCATCCTGCGCGCCGCGCGCGTGCTCACCGCCTACCGCTTGCTCTATGATGGCACGCGCACGTGCAACGGTGTGGCCAAGACGCTGGGCTACGGCAAGGTGAGTACGCTGCGCGCGCACCTCAAGCGCACGTTCGGCGTGCACGCGCGCGCGCTCCAGCACGCTCCCACTCCAGAGATCGCGATCGAAGCGCTCCTCGACCACCCCGACACGCGCACCGGCCGCGGCGCGGTGCCCTTTCCGCCGGCCGCTGCCTTGCGTTAGGCTACTGGCCCGTGCCGTGGTACGTCACGCGCCACACCCGGCCGTGCGCGTCGTCCGCAATGTACAGTGCACCGTCGGGCCCAACCGCCACGCCGGCCGGCCGGTGTGCCGCTGCATCGGGCTGCTTGTTCGCGCCGGCGAAGCCGTCGGCGAACACTTCGTACGGACCGCTCGTCGTGTCACCCTGGAACGGGACGAACGCAATGAGGTACCCGGCCTGCGGCAGCGGCGCGCGATTCCACGAGCCGTGGAACGCGATGAACGCACCGCCGTGATAGTGGGACGGGAACGATGAGCCCGAGTAAAACGTGAGCGCATCGGGCGCCCAGTGTCCCGGGAAGAACTCGACCGGCGGCCGCTTCGTGGTGCACACGCCTTCTTTCTTTCCGTCTCCGCCGTACTCGGGCGCGAGCATGAGCTTCTTCTGCGCGCCGTCGAAATAGCAGTATGGCCATCCGAAATCCGCCCCGCGCTCGATGTGCAGCAGCTCCTCCGCCGGGAGCTCGGCGCTCTGCTCGTTGGTGTAGCGCTCCGGCCAGTTGCCGGACAACTGGTCGCGGCCGTGCTGCGTCGAGAAGAGCGCTCCGTTAGGCGCGATCGCGATGCCGACGGCGTTGCGGATGCCGGTGGCGAACCGCGCCGCCGGCGAGAAGCGCTGCCTGGTCTTGTTGCCGTCGACGCGCCAGATGCCGCCGCGCGTCGCCAATTCCTTGCACGGTTTGTGGCCCGGCGAATGGAGCGTGCGGTCTTCGACCTGGCACGCGTTGGTGGCCGAGCCCATTTCGACGAAGATCGCTCCGGACGAATCGATGGCGAACGCGTGCATGGGATGATTACCGCCTAACGGCATGCCGGACACGATCACCTCCGGCTTGCCCGTGGGCACGATACCGGCGCTGGGCATTGCGTAGCGCTCGATGCGGTCCGATTCCTCGGCGTAGAGATAGGTGCCGTGGAGCGCGATGCCCGTGCCGCCATGGCCGCCCGCCTTGGCGCTGTCGCCGAAGCGGTCGATGACGTCGGCGTGGCCATCACCCGTGGTGTCCTGCAGTGCGACGATGGCGCCGCCCCTGAACGCGCTGTCGTTGTCGCCGCCTTCGCCGCCGCGGCGCGGGTGCCAGGTGTTGACGTACACGACTCCGTTAGGCGCGACCACCAGGTGCCGCGGGTGGTCGAGCTTGTCGGCGAACACGGAGGCGCAAAAACCGCTGGGCAGCGTGATGCCGCCGTTGCCGGCGTCGCACCCTTTCGGCAGCGACGCTGTTGCAGTGGAGTCCGACGCCTTGGCCGGCGTCTTGTCGTGCGAGCCGCCGCAGGCGGCGATCGCGAGCACCACGAGCGCCGGCGCAGCGGCGCGCAGTCCCTGCACTACCGAAAACACCTTCATGGGCGGTCCTCGATGCGGGTTTGTCTCGACGTCGCGTCGCCGTGTTGACGGGCGCGCCGGGATGAGAATCTACACGGCGGTCGCAGCGACCGCGCACCGCGTGGCGGCGAGTGCCCGCAACCGAGTTGGACTTGCTGGGCCGTGGCGCTACTTTATGGGGCGCGGGCCCTTAGCTCAGATGGTTAGAGCAGCGGACTCATAATCCGACGGTCCCAGGTTCGATCCCTGGAGGGCCCATACAGAAATGCGCACAGTTAGGCGAAAGATGAGTCTGCGTGTCGCCCTACCGGTACTCGTCCTGACG
>DATJET010000035.1:0-46627 GCA_035496295.1 Gemmatimonadaceae bacterium | reverse complement strand
GCAGGCGGAGCGCCTGGCGCGCGACTCGGTCGTCGCGCGCACGATTACGTTCGCGGGCGGCCACCGCCTGGACGACGAAACGCTGACCGCGCTCGCAGCGAGTCCGGCCGCGGTATCGTAGCGCGCTAGGGCCGCTCCTGCTGCCTAACCGGAACGATGGGGTCGGTTCGATCGGCGGCGGCGATCAACGAATCGCAGACATGGTCGCCGGTGCCAATTGTGCGTCCTGCTAGTGCTCGCGCTACTCGCTGTAAGGCCACTGTGTCGTCGTGCTGCGGGTACGCGGTATCGAGCGCGTCGCTAACACGCGCTGCAGCCTCTGCCGCGCCTAACGCGCGCGACATGCGCTCTCCCTCGCACATCATCTCTTGTTCGACTCGGGCGGGATCGGGGTCTGATAACTGCTTTCGAACTAAGAGCATGAATCGGTCCGCAGCGCGCGGGTAATGTGCCAGGCTACTCGGGCGTGCGCGAGACGCGTCATGCGCCGGGCGCCTGCACGCGCCCGACGCAGAGAGTGATGCGCCGATGAGCATGAGTCGACAAGTACGGAGAGTCGCAGGCATCACTCTTGGCGCTCGAACATGACCGGCAGCAGGGCCGGCACGAACCCGACGCTGAAGATCCATTTCAGCGCGTCGAGCGTTCCTGTAAGCCTCGTATGATCCTCGTTCCACACGAGTCGATACGATGATCCCGGATTGCCGCCGAGCGTCACCGAGTCGAGGCCGAAAGTGCTCACCGTATACAGAGAGCTGTTTACTGCAGCGCTAAGACGCCCGAACTGACGTGTAAAAGAAAGCCGTAGCGTCCCGGCCGGTAGCGGCACCGCGCCCGGATGTCCGACTGTGCCGCTCAGGTGCTGATCGTCGCCGAAGAATCCTTCTTCGTATGAAGCGACATACGTGAAACTAAACGGATCCTCAGCTGGAGAAGGGTTGACGACTAGCACTGCGGACTCCGCACGGCGTGTCATGCGGCTCGCAATCACAGAACCGCCCCCAGATGCAATGCCGCGCGCGAAAGCCGCCATGGGGCCGGTCGCACTGGCTGACACTACTGATGGCGCAGTACTTGCCCATGTAACTGACCGCCCGCCTAACGTATCGCCGAATGAATTCAAGGCTATTGCTGATAGGCTTGCACCGCCTCCAACCAGAAGTGTTAAGGAGGTGGGCCTAACCGCTACACTGGAAACTGAACACGCGCGATAAACGCTCTCGAGTCCAGAGCGAATCGCCGCCCGCGACTGGGGCTGCAGGAAATAGCTGCCAATGACCTCGTGTAGAATAATTCCGGTTGGCTTGAATGCCGTCTCGAGAGACGGACTATCAAGTAACTGACGTGACAAGTCGGTGTCGATTGCCGGCCATTCGTTATCGATCGTCGGAACGACGTCGCCACGAACGACGATGGGTGCGATGTAGTGGTCGCCGAGCTCCCAGCGTCGGCTCGTTGGTGACGCAAGCGACACGAGCCCGATGCACGTCGAGTCTTGGGCCGGATCGAATTCGTGGGTTACCGAGTGCAGTCGATGGATGGCTTGATTGGCCATGAGGTTGCCCTGTGAGTGCGGTACCAGAATCACGTGACTGCCGCTGTCGCGAAGTTCCGATATACGCGTTGCCAATGCGGCCGCATCGACCTCGGCGCCGTCTGTATTCGCGATGATCGCCCACATCTGCCGAATACATTCGAGGAGATCGTGATCTGAAAATCGTCGATAGGTAGAGTCGGAGGCACACGCAGCCAAAAATGGAGCAAATGAGTTTGCGCCCAAATAGCCGAAAGCGAATCTCGACGCGAATAGGGTTACGCAATGCGTGCGCTGTTGCTCAGGCGTGGGTCGCTGCTCGCTGTATGTCCGGTTGTAGAAGAGCCTGACGTTGAAGCGAGTTTGATCGCGAAACAATGGGATTTCGGCAACGATGCTGTTGAGATAGAGCCGCGTGGCGAATGCGCCCTGCGGCCCGAACTGCGGCGTCGCAATTCCATTCACATAGAGAAACACTGTCTTTTCGCTGCTGTCCTGCTCACCCGTAGCATCCAGTCCACGCAACACGCTTCTCGTTCTCGATTGCCGTGACGCGCTCACCGTCGCCCCTCCCCCGGAATCGACCGTGAACACGTGCCCGGCTAACGCTGCGTCGACCTTCCGTAAGGCCGCGGAGTCTCGGATCGGATCGAACGCTAAGAACTCCACGTCCCGCACGTCCTGCGTCGCCGCGTCGACGCCGCGCGCCGATGACACCACGTACCCCGATGCCATGTCGAGATACGCCTGGTACGCACCAACCGGCTCCGCTGCCGAGAGCACCGCACGCGCGCGCTGATACAATGGGAGGGCGCTGCTGTTCAACACCACGCGCCGGTCCGCCGTGACCGTGAGGATGTGTTCCGTATCCGTCACCACGAGCCCAACCGGCAGCGCCGCCATGCCGTCCACCCGCACCATCACGTTCTCGTAACCCGGTGCCGGAGCGAACGCGTACGGCACCCGCGACCCGTACGACCACAGCGAGTCGCTCGCGCCGAGCGGTCCGCGGACCCCGGGTCCCACCAGCACCGTAAAGCGTCGCGGCGGCTTCTCGATCCAGAACTGGATCACGAGGTCAGGGCCCGATACCGCGACCTCTCCGTTAGGCGGACTGGGTCGCAGCCCGTCCGAGCTTCCGCGCACGCGCACGTCCACGTGCCCGCCCTGCGCCCCGTCCACGACCACGCCGACGCGCAAATTCACTCCGGTGTCGCCGAGCGCACTCGGCACGGGCCACACCGCCTCGTAGAACGCGCGCCCGCTGTCCGTGCTGCCCACCACCCGCAGCCGCGACCCGTCGCCGCCGCCCGTGTCGATGCGCGCGATCGCACTGCCGGCACACGCGGTATCCGCGCGGACACAAATCTCGACCGCCACCTGTCGAGACACATCCGATGCGCCGCTCGGTATCGCCCCGGCGCCGAGCGGTGGAAGGAAGATGACGCGCCCCGCGACCGGCGCTGATGGCGTGAAATCCTGGCGCGGTCTCCGCGCCGGACCGGCTACAGGATCGGAACACGCGCCGGCGACCGTGACGATCGCGACGATGGAAAGGCCCCGATGAATGGAGTGCATGACGGCCACCTCGCTGAGCGTGGGGAAAAACGAGCGTACGGTGCTCGCGGCGGTCGATCGACCGCGCGCGAACACCGTACACAGATCCCACGCTCGTGCCGTCATCAGAGCAGCGGCACGAGGTACCGATTATTGCGAGCTCAGCTCCCCGCGTTGATCACGACGTACTTCACATCGTCCGCCGACATCGCCTTGAGCCACGCGATGAGCGCCGGCATCGCGCTCGCCGGCTGCACGCCGGTCGCGCCCACGAGCGACCGCGTCACGTGCAGCGTGTCGCCCTGTTGCGTGTACTGCGCCGTATACGTACCGAATGCGCTCGTTTCGGTGAGCGACTTCGGCAGTTGTGCCTTCCAACCGGCCGGCAGCGCAATCTTGAAATCCTCGAGCTCCTCGTGCGGTCCCCACACCTTCTCGATGTCGATCGGGTTCACGCGCGGCCCGCGCTGCTCGAGCCCGGCCACCACGTTAGGCACCGCGAAGTCGCGGATCGGAAGCGTCAGAATTTTCGTCGTGCCGGCGTCGCTCACCATCTTGCCGTTCGACAGCAATACCGAGATGCGAGGTTTGGCGCTCAGGTCGCGTCCATCGAACACCTGCAGACTGTCGCCCTTGGCGCCCTGGATGATCGCGTTCGCGATGGCGAGCGTCGCCCGCGCGCGCTGCGTCGAGTCCATCTGCGTCGAGCGCGCCATCGAGCTCCGCAATCCATACTGCTGCAAGCCCGTCGCGGTGCGCACCCATTGGCCCGTGAACAGTCCGTCGCTGGACAACGCGCCAACGATGTCCACGCGCGACAGATTGCGCGTCGCCGAGTCAGACGGGAACGTGACCTCCTCGCTCGTGCCGTCGGGATGCACGACGAGGCCGAACTCGCCCGGCTCGCCCGGCGGCAGTGCACCGTACGGCGCGAGGTCCGCCGTCAGGTCGACGAACGTGTACGAGCCGTCGGGGCGCTTCACGGCCGCGATCATGTGGTCGAACTGGTGCGCGCTGGGCGTCGACCGGTCCACGCCGCCGTCGGCGCTCAGCAGCACCGGATACGCGGTTACGCCTAACCGGCGCATCGCCGCGATGAAGAACGTCGCCTTGTCCTTGCAGTCGCCGTACTTGTTCTCGAACATCGACTCCGGCTGGTGCGGTTGATAGCCGCCGATGCCTAACGAGAGGGACACGTACCGGAAGTCTTGCGCCACCCACCGGTGCACGGCGCGGATCGAGTCGTCCAGCGTCCGCGCGCCTTTCACGACGTCGGCGATCTTGGCGTCAATCGCCGGTGTCGTCGCGTAACGATCTCGCGACAGCCCCGCATACCAGTGCGAGATGTCGCTCCACGTGCGAGGGGACGCGATCGTGATCGACTCGCCGTACGACGAGTCCGGGGCCAGCGGCTCGGGCTCGGGCTTGGGCACGTCCTTCGTCGCCCACGTGATCACACGCCGGCCGTTCGACACGTGCTCGGCGCGCGCGAACGTCAAGTGATGCTCCTCGATGCGCGGCGTATAGCCCGCGGGCACGTCCACCATGTAGCGCGAGCGCCGCGTGAACACGCCGGTCTGCACGCTCCACGACGTCAGGAAATCGCCAGGAATGAGCGGGTCCACCGTTTCCGTGGTCACGCTGTAGTCGATCAGCGTTCCCGGCGCGACGCCGCCTAACGTAACGCGGTGCAGCTTGAGGTCCGAGTACACCGGCGCGTCCAACGAGACCGGCGCCAGCGACTCTTGCTCGTGCGTCGGCTTGGCGCTCACCACCTCGCCGTTGGGCTTGAGCACGCGGATCCAATTGATCGTCAGCTTCTCGCGGCCGCTCGAGTAGCTGAACGTGCGCTCGCCCCACTGCTCGGCGGCCTCCTGCGTGAGCAGCTGCACCACCTGCCGATACGTCGTTGTGAGCCGGCCATCCGGCTCGATTTTCACGACGCCGTCATCGAGCAGCAGCACGTAGGGCTCGTCGGCGTGCGACCCGGCCGGCACCGCCAACGAATAGATGGAATCGCTCCTGACCGACGGATCGCCGGCCGGCGTGATATGCGGCGCCTGCGCGCCGGCGGACAGAGCGACAACGGACACGGCGACAACGGCAAACAGCACACGCATAAGTATGGACCAGCGCTCGGTGAGGGAAGCGAACGTGAACCACCATTCTCGATTGACGGCGGGCTCGGCGGCGGCGTCACAAGCGTCCGCGCCGGCCCGTCACCGGCTCGCGCCTAACTGTGGAAAGAGGGAGACCTGCACCACGTTGCGCTCATTGAGATACGTCCGCGCCGCGTCGCGAACGGCAGCCGCGGTCAATCCGCGGATCTCGGACTTGAACGCGAGAATGTCGTCCAGGTTCCACTTGTTGTACAGGTAACTGTGCAGGATCGTTAGCCAGAAACCGTTCTGCGTGAGGCCGGTCTCCCGCTCGCGGAGCTCGGTCTCGCGAACCTTCTCGAGGTCCGCCGCCGTTGGCCCATACGTCTTGATCGAATCGAGCTCGGCCCGCGCAGCGCGCACGAGTTCGGTTACTCGATCCGGCGCCGATCCGAACGTGATCGCCACTTCGTATCGCGGCCGCGGAAACTGCGTCGGACTCGCGATGACATTCACTCCGTAGGTTCCACCCAACTGCTCGCGCAGCCGCTGCCGCAGCCGAATCTCCAGCACGTCCTCGAGCGCCTGCAGCTCGTACACCGAATGCCGCGAAAACGCGAGCGGACCGCTGTAGATGATGTCCGTATTGCTCTTCGGTTCCGCGCCGCGATGCACGGCACGGTGAATCGCTCCGCGCGCGAAGTCGATGCCCACGTCGCGCCACGTCTGGTGCGTCTCTGACGACGGCAGGCCGCCGATGTACTGCTCGATGAGCGGCTTGAGCGTGGTCGTGTCGATGTTGCCGACGAACACGAACGTGAAGTCGCTCGCATTCGCGAAACGTGCGCGGTAGAACGCCAGCGACGTACCAAGATTCATTTGCGCGGTCGTCGCGCTCGTGAACGGCGCGAGCCGGGGGTTGTGCTGGTAGAGTGTGGCCTCGATCGTGTCCGAGAACGCCGCGCCCGGACTCGCGTTGCGGTTGGCGAGCAGCTCTTTCATGCGCGTCTGGTAGGCCATGAACGCCGACGTGTCCGCACGCGGCGAGGTGAAGTACAGATACACGAGCTGCAGCATCGTTTCCGCATCGCGCGGCGAGCCGCTGCCCGTCACGCCTTGCTCGTAGGAGCTGACGTACGGCCCAACGGACACCGTCTTGCCCGCAAGCGCTTTGTCCAGCTCGGTCGCGTTGAACGCGCCGACTCCCCCCGCAAAGACCACGTCGCTCGCGGTCTTCGCCGGCACCAGCACGGAGTCATCCGCAAGCGAAATTCCCCCTGGGCCGAAGGCGCGGAACAACAATTCGTCATCCTTGAACTGCGTCGGCTTGAGGACCACGTGCGCGCCGTTCGACAGCGTCCACTCGATGACGCCAACCGACGGCACAGTCCGAGCCGATACCACGCGGCCCGGTGCCGGCGCATGCGCCACCAGCGGCGCGTTGGCCACCGAATCCACGTACGCGGTCACCGGCGTGCGGCCCACACTATCCGCGAGCGCGGCCAATTGCGTCGCGTTAGGCATCTGCGCGCTGTCGCGGCTCGGCGCGCTGGCGGTGATCACGCGGCTCCGGTCCGCCAACCACTCGCTCGCCAACCGGTTTACCTCGTCCAACGTGATGCCGGGCAGGAGCGCCCGTGTCAGCTCCCACTCCTGCGCCAGGCTCGGGATCGATATCCCTTCGAGATAGTTGTCCACGTAGTTCGACACGAACACGTCGGACGACGTCTTGGCGCGCTCGGCATACGCCTGCTCCATCCCGCGGAGCATGTTCGCTTTTTCGCGCGCCAGCTCGGTCGCGGTGAACCCATGCTGCTCCACCCGCGCCGCTTCCGTCAGGACGGCGCTCAGCCCGCGTTCGATGCCACCATCCTTCACGATCGCGGCCAGCTCGTACACGTCCTTCGAGCGGATCAGCCGTCCCTGGATCGACTGCGCGTTCAGGAACGGTGCGTGAGGCCGCTGCGTGATCTCGCCGAGCCGCTCGTCCAGCATGTCGTTGTACAACGCACGCACCAACCCGTCGCGATAGTCGCCCACCGTGCTGTCGCGGTGCACCGGCTGCAGATAATAGAGGGCGACGTTCGATGATGTCGCCTCGGGGTCCGTCGCCACGGACACCAGCGTGCTGTCGTGATCGGGGACCGGAAACGTGGGCCGCTCGCGATGCGTCGGCGACACGGGCACCTGGCCGACATCCGCTTTCACCCAACGCTCCACCTGCGCCTTGTCGAAGTCGCCGACCACCACCACCGCCATCAGGTCGGGACGGTACCAATCGTGATAGAAACGCAACAGCTCCGAGCGCGGTGCCGTGGCGATGATGTGCGGGTCGCCAATCGGCAGGCGCCGCGCGTACCGCGAATTGGCGAACAGCACCGGAAACTGTTTGTCGCGAATGCGCTGGCCCGCTCCCCGGCCTAACCGCCATTCCTCGGTCACCACGCGACGCTCGCGAACAAGGCCGGTGCTGTCGAACGTCACGCCATCGGCCCAGTCCTCGAGAATCTGGATGCCGCGCTCGAGAAGTTTCGCGCTGTCGGTCGGCACCGTGAGTTGATAGACGGTCTCGTCGAAGCTCGTCCCGGCGTTGAGGTCCGCGCCGAAGCGCACGCCCGTCGACTCCAGGTAGTCCACCAGCGCCTGCCGCTCGAAGTGCGTCGTACCGGCGAACGCCATGTGCTCGATCAGGTGAGCGAGCCCGCGTTGCGCGCTGTCTTCCAGAATCGAACCCGCGTTGACTACCAGCCGCAGCTCGGCCCGGTGTTCGGGCTTGTGATTCTCGCGGATGTAATAACGCATTCCGTTAGGCAGCACCCCGATCGTCACGTCGGGATCCGTCGGGATCGGCGCCGAGAGCGGAGGCGCCGGCGCCGCCGATGAATCCTGCGCGCGCACACGAGCGCCGCCTGTTCCCAGAAGCGTCCCCAGAGCGAGCCCGACCGCCATCAAATGAAAACGAGACACCATGCCGATCTCCGCCGTGAAAGCCGCGGCCGCACACACGCACCGCATCGCGAAACCTAGTGGCCGGCGCCGCACGCAAGGAGCGCGACGCCCGGCCGCGTCATATATTCACACCGGCTCGGCGACCGCATTCTCCTCTCGTGCGAACGCCGAGCGTCGACGATCCGGACGCACCTGCAAATGGAAGGCGAGCGGATGAGCAGATCGCTTTTCACACCACTGCGTGCGCTTGTACCCTATGCCGAGTCCCTCGTGTGGGTGGCGGCGGCCGTGTTCATCGGACGCGCCTCCGAACTCGTCGCCCACCCGACAGCGTTCTTCGTGTTCGGCGCCGCGATCGCCATCTGCACGTGGCGACGCGGTCGCATAGCTGGTCTCCTCACTGCGTCACTCGGCGCCGCCGGCCTCACCTGGCTCGTACACGTCCCCGGCTTTCACGAAACGCAAAGTGTATGGGGCTTTCTCTCGCGGCTCGTGATGTTCGGTCTCGTCGCCGAAGGCGTCGCCATGCTGCGGCGATCACGCGACGCGGCGCGCGTGCGTGAAGCGGAGCTTGCACGCATCGCGCGCGAAGCAGCGGCCGATCGCGAGAGCGCCGTGCTGCTTGCGCGGCGCCGCCAAGAAGCGCTCGCAGTGCTGGACACGCTGCTCGCGTCATCGCCGGTAGGCTTCGCCTACGTCGATCGCGATTTGAATTGCGTCCTCGTCAATCGCGTCCTCTCCGAGATGCACGGCGTCGCCGTGGATTCGCCCGTTGGGCGTCCGCTGCGCGACGTGCTCCCTCTGCTCGCGTCGCATCTCGAGTCCACGTTGCAACACGTGATCCAGTCCGGCCAACCGGTAGTGGGGTTCGAGCTGGCTGACGTCCGCCCCTCGGGGTACGGCCGCCCCACCGCGTGGCTCGTCAGCGCCTATCCCGTTAGGACACCCGATGACCAGTTGCTCGGCGCCGGCATCGCCGTCGTGGACATCAGCGAGCGTAAGCAGCTCGAGATTCAGCTGAGCCACGCCCAGAAGATGGAAGCGGTGGGCCGCCTCGCCGGCGGCATTGCGCACGACTTCAACAACATCCTCACCGCCATCAAGACGTATAGCCAGCTGCTGCGCGACGGCCTCGCGCCGGACGACGCGCGCGCCATCGACGCGCGCGAGATCCAGAAGTCCGCCGATCGCGCAAGCTCCCTCACACGCCAGCTGCTCGCTTTCAGCCGCAAACAACTGCTTCAGCCGCGCGTGATCGACCTGAACGACACCGTTGCCGAGATGGAACGCATGCTCGTGCGACTCATCGGCGAAGATGTCGAGCTCATGATTCGCCTGGCCCCCGACTCCTGCTGGGTGCGCGCCGATCCGGGCCAGGTCGAGCAGGTACTCATGAACCTCGCCGTCAACGCCCGCGACGCGATGCCCCACGGCGGCGTGCTGCTCATCGAGACCGAGAACGTCGTGCGCACGGGCCACGAGCTCGACGACGGATTGGAACTGCCGCCCGGCAGGTACGTGTCGCTCTCCGTGCGCGACACCGGCGTTGGCATGAGCACCGAAACGCTGGCGCACGTCTTCGAGCCGTTCTTCACTACAAAAGGATTGGGACACGGCACGGGACTCGGCCTTGCCACCGTGTACGGTATCGTCAAACAGAGCGATGGCGACGTGTGCGTGCGTAGCACGCCGGGGCGCGGCACAACCGTCGACATTTGCCTGCCGCGGCTCGAGGTGGCCGAGGAGCTGAGCGCGCCCCGAGCCGACGATGCGCCCTACACGCCTAACGGAAACGAGACGGTTCTCTTGGTCGAGGATGACGAGTCGCTGCGCCCGCTCATGCGGCGTGTCCTGGAGAAGCATGGCTATGCGGTGCTCGAGGCCCGCCATGGCAAGGATGCAATGCGTGTCGCCGGCGGTCATGGCGGTGCCGTCGACCTCGTCATCACCGACGTCGTGATGCCGGAAATGGGCGGCCGCGAGCTCGCCGAGCGACTCGCGTCGGCGCGACCGTCATCGAAGATTCTGTTCGTGTCCGGCTACACCGACGACGTCGTGATTCGCCAAGGCATTCTCGACAAGGGACGCCCATTTCTGCAGAAGCCGTTCACGCCGCAAGAATTGCTAACGAAAGCGCGCGAGGTGTTGCGCGGCTGATCGATGCCCTGCGCGCGTCACGATCGCGTCACGCGCGACGCATTTCTTTGGGGCGAAAGCAACCAAACGCACAATTGAATCATCCAATTCCAAGAACGACACGAGTTCGTGGCGCGTCGTTCCATTCTCGGCACGGGCAGTCCCAATATCGGACAATCCCCTTGCTGGAGAGTTGGTTTATGGCGACGTAACGCTTTGGCAATCAACGAGTTCTGCGACGGATGACATTGGCCCGGTACTTTCCTAAGGAGATTCACAGTTGGTCTCATCCGTCTCCTCCGACCACGAGCATCGCATGGAAGCTCTAGTCCTCGACTCCGTTGTCCGCGCGCCCCGGCTAACGCCGACGCTCGAGCGCGGTACTCCGGATATCGAACGCGAGCTCGTAGCGCGCGAGCTCACGCGACAGTACCAAGTGGTGCGCCCGCTCGGTCGCGGAGGCATGGGCGCCGTCTACCTCGCCCGCGACGTCGCGCTCCATCGTCACGTCGCCCTCAAGGTGCTCCGCAACGACCTCAAGACGCGCGAGGATGTCCGCGAGCGGTTCCGCGCCGAGGCGCGTCTGTCCGCGCAGCTCGAGCATCCCGGGATCGTGCCGCTGTATGCATTCGGCGAGACGTCGCGGATCATGTTCATGGCCATGCGCTACGTGCCGGGTGATTCGTTAGGCGACCGGATCCGCGCGCACGGCCGCATCTCACCCGAAGAAACGCGCCTGGTGCTGATCCAACTCGCGCGCGCGCTCGACTACGCGCACGGGCAAGGCGTGGTGCACCGCGACCTCAAGCCGGAAAATGTGTTGGTCGATCGCGAGACCGGACGTGCGCTGCTCGCCGACTTCAGCGTCGCCCGGCGCCGTTGGTGGGATCCGCAGCCGAACGAGCTGCGTTGCGCGTTCGGCACGCCGCACTTCATGTCGCCCGAGCAGGCGGTTGGTGAAGCGGACATCGATGGCCGGAGCGATCTCTACGGTCTGGGTGTGCTTGGCTATCTGATGCTCGCCGGACGCCTCCCATTCACCGGCGAATCGTTTGCCGAAATCACCGCCAAGCACCTGTTCTCGCCGCTGCCGCCGCTCGCATCGCTCGCACCGGGTGCGCCGCGCGACATCGTGCGCGCCATCGAGCGCTGCCTGGAGAAGGACCTTGACAAGCGGTGGCAATACGGTCGCCAGCTCGCCGCGGCGCTGGAACAGGGCCGGAGCCCGTTCGGACTCGCGCGCGCCGTACGCCGGCTGTTCGGCGCGGCGCGCAGCGCCTAACGCGAATCGTTAGGCGTGGCCGGCTGCGCCGCGCGCGCCAGCCGGTCGCGGACGCCCGCCCAGGCCGGCGCCTGAGGCGGCATTTCCACGAGAACCACCTGACATCCGGCCGCGTCGAGGCTGTGCAGCGCTTCGTACAATGCTCGGGCGTATGCGGCCGGATCGTTGGGCATGTGCATCGCGTGCGTCACCGGCGCGTCCATCGGTGCGATCAGGAGCGCACCCACCGTCTCGCCGCGCGCCGTGTACGTCGCCGCCGAATGCGCAGCTGCCGCCCGCGACGCATCGTCGAACAGCTCGAGGCGCGCACGCGGCGCATAATGCCGGTCCAGCATCCCGGGCGCCCGCCGCGGCGTGGCGCCGCCACCGCGCACGTCGGCCACGGCGATGTCTAACGCACCGATCGCGGCCGCCAGCGCGGGCGCGGGAATCGTGCCCGGTCGCAGCACGATTGGGTCGTCCCGAGACAGATCCACGACCGTCGACTCGATCCCAACCGTCGTTGGGCCGCCATCCACGATGAGATCCACGCGGTCGCCCAACGCGCGTGCCACGTGCTCGGCTCGCGTCGGCGACAGCTCCGTGAATCGGTTGGCACTCGGCGCCGCGATCGGCACGGTCGCTGCTTCGAGAATCGCTCGAGCCACCGGATGCGACGGCACGCGCACGGCCACCGTGTCGAGTCCGGCCGTCGCAATGTCCGGCACCAGCGGCCGCTTCGGAACGACCAGCGTCAGCGGACCAGGCCAGAATGCCTCCGCGAGACGCTCCGCGGCTTCAGGCCATTCGCGTGCAACCGCGCGCGCCGCCGAAGCGTTCAATACGTGGACGATGAGTGGATCGTACGTTGGACGTCCTTTCGCGGCGAAAATCCGTCCCACCGCGTTTGCGTCCAACGCGTTCGCACCGAGTCCGTACACTGTCTCGGTCGGGAAGGCCACTAACCCGCCGCGACGCAGCACGTCGCCGGCGCGCCGCACGATCTCGGCGTCGGGTCGTTCAGGGTCAACCGTGAGGTAGCGCACTTGTTCATCCGTCACGCGGTAGTAATGTAAGGCAGCTCGCGTCACTCCTCTCGCATGACGCCCGCCCCCGTCGTTCGTCTCCCCTCCAGAAGTGCTCCTCGGCCTCCTAGCCACGGCGCGCGGCAACTCCACGTTTTTTCGTGGGTATTTGCAGGTACGATGATCCCGCCGCTCCATTTCACTCGCATACGCTATCTCGCCGCACTCGGCGCGTTGGTCTTCGTCGCCGGCGCGTGCGAGCGCATCGCCGTTGGTCCGCAGATCGCCGGCCAACTGCGAGCGGGTCGCGCGTACGCGGAGCGGTTGATCCAGCATCCGCCAGCTCTCATGCAGAGCGAGGCCGATTCCGAGCACGTGGTCGCGCTGGGATATCTCGAGCGACAGCGCCTCGGTGTTGGCGGTCCGTTCCGACTGATCGACTACACGTTGGGCGATCCGCGACTCTCGATCGCCATGCGCGACTCCGTGGCCTGGGCACTTCTCGCCAGAACGCTCGACGGCAATGCCGACGAGGTGAATCCGATCGCGCTCGACTCGCTCACCGACAGCGCGTCGTTCGTCGCCGCACCCGACGGCAACACGCAGTTTGCGCTGATCGAGCGGACGGTGCACGACGCGCACGACCCTCGTGCGGGCGAGTTGGCCGTGCGCCTCGCCTACACGCTCGAGGCAGCCGAGCGCCGTCTGCGGCCTGACGCACCGCACATCGCTGCGCAGGCTGCGGCGCTCATTCGCGATCGCGAGCTCGCGAAGCGTGACGTGAACGATCTCCTGCATGCGGCTTGGCGCGACAATGCCGATCCGCTCACGCTGCTCCAGACCTGGCGCCGCCAGCGCCGCTTCCGCGTCGAGCAGCCGCTCATGGAGCGACTCCCGCCGGACGTGGAGCTCGAGGCAATGCAGCTCACACCGGACTTGCAGGACGAACTGCGGAAAGCGTCATCTGCGCCATCCAAATCGACGAAAGCGGATACCAATGCGTCGTTGTTGGGCGTCGCCGCTGGATCCTTGGAGCGGCTGGCACTCGGTCGGGCGCGACCGCCCGAGACGCCGGTGGTTGTCGCCATGTGGACGCACCGCGACGACCTGCTGAACTTGCCGGACGACGAGAACACCAAACGCAGCGCACGAATGCGGTTCTTGTATCGGTCGCGCGGCGAAGAGGGATTTGCCGCAGAGCGCGCGCTCGTTTCACATCTCGCGCCGGGTATCGCGGTCGCGCGCACCACGCTTGCCGCGGCTGTCGCCTTGCGAGCCTACGCACAGGAGACGCCATGGTATCCCGGCGATCCGGCGCCCACCGACGCGCATCTCGAGGATCGATACGGCCTCACGGCGGTGACCTTCGACGGCAGCGTGCCTATCGCGTGGCGCCCGTACTATCGCGCGATGCTTGGCTCCGCGCTCGCCGATCTGGATCGTGTCCTGCCATCACTCGACCTCACCGGACTGCGCATTCATTTCGGTGAGAATCCGTTGCGCGGTGTTGCGCTCGCGTTGCACGACCCCGTGCATCGGGTCATCTACCTTCCTTCCGCCACGAGTGCAGGCACCATCGCGCACGAGGTTGCGCACGACCTCGATTGGCAGGCCGCGGAGCGTCGCTACGCCGTACGCGGCGACTACGCGACCGATCGCGCCGTCCGCGACACACACGGTGGACAGCTCGCCGCGTCGCTGCGCGGCCTAAGTGCGGCGTCGCTGAGCGCCGTCGACCGAGACGATCGGGACGTGTTGAGCATGCGCCCAACGGAAGTCTTCGCGCGCAGTGTCGACTGGTTCGTCGCCGTATCGCTCGCACGCGAAGGCCGGATGAACGGGTATCTCTCGTCGGTGCAGGATGACCTCTTCACCGGATACGTCACGGTCACGCCGCCTGACGTCACCGGTGAGGCAGGGTCCGCGCTCGTGAGTGTGCTGGACGATGTCGCGCCGCCGTCTCGGGCCACGCGCGACTGGTATCTCACCCGCTATGGACCCGGTCGCGTGCTCACGCCGTACGACCTCGTGCGCCGTGTGCTCGAGGCGCCGTTGGACACGGTCGGCGTCGACGGCACGGAGTCGCTTGCCGCGCTCGTGGCGCCCATCCGCGGCGTGCGCGACTCGGTCATGGCGATTGTCGACGGTGGTCGTTGCGGCAACGCGGCTGGCGATCGCGAGCAGCGCCTCACGGCGGCGCGTCGCCGGTTGGTCGAGCTCGCCGCGCGGGCGCGTGCGTCCGGCATCATGCGTGAGCGCGGTACGGTGCTGGCTGCCGAGGATGCCTGGCGTTGGGCCATGCTCGCGCCGTACGGCAGCGCGCGCGCCGAAGTCACCACCGGCATGTTAGGCGGGTCCATCGAGCGCGCGCTTGCGGACCGCAGCTCGCAGATCGATCTTCTTTTGCGCGACAGCGAGCCCGTCCCGGGCGCACTGGCCTGCGCGACCGATTCGTCGGCGGACGCTCGCTGAGTCGATCCGCCGGCGCCGTCTCCCTCGGCTCTTCAATGACATCCACGGAATTGGCCTCGACGCGCGGGCCTGCGCGTTCCGTCGCCTCGCTCGATCAGCAGGTCGACGTCGAGACGCCAGAGCAGGTGGTGCTCTCGTACACGCTCGCCGGCGTCGGCGCGCGTGCCGCTGCCGCGATCATCGACTTCGTCGCGATCAGCTTCATCATCATCGCGTTTGTCATCTCGATGTCGCTCCTCGCCAAACTCGGCCAGTCAGGACCGAAGCCGACGCCCGAGGAGTCCAGCACCTGGGCCGTCGCGATCTTCATCTTGGTCATCTTCGCGCTCGAGTGGGGGTACTACGTCGTGTTCGAGGCGCTCTGGGATGGGCAGACGCCCGGTAAGCGACTGCTGCACATCCGCGTCGTGCAGGACGGCGGCTATTCGGTTTCGTTCGGCGCGTCAGCCGTGCGCAACATCGCACGCATCATCGACGGGCAGCCGGGTTTCGCGTACGGCGTCGGCGTGGTGGCGGCGGCGTTGAACAAGTCGGGCAAGCGGCTGGGCGACATGATGGCCGGCACGTTCGTCGTGCAGGAACGCATCGAGCAGGCGCCCGTCATCGCACCAGTCACTGCCAGCACCCAGGGTGATGCGCCTGCGACGGCGTCGCTTAGCGCGAGCGAGTACGAGCTGCTCGAGCGGTTCCTGTCTCGTGTCCCATCGCTCGCGCCCGAACGGTTGGTCTTGCTCGCAGACCGACTGTCGGTCAAGCTCGCACCGCACATGCCTAACGACCCGGTGCCGGTGCTCGACCGGCTGCGCACACTGTATGTGCGTGAGCGCGAGGCGCGATCGCGCGGGCTGGCTGCGCGGGGTGCGAAAGGCGCCGCACGCGAGCGACATGCGATCGTGGCCCGTTCATCCGCGCGCTGGAGCACCTTCGCCACCATGCTGCGCGACGCGCAGCGGCGCGGGCTGCGACACATGTCCGAAAGCGAGGTGAGCGACTTCGTCGCGCAGTACCGCGAGATTGCCACCGACCTCGCGCGGCTCAAGACCGCATCCAAGGACACACGGTCGGATGCGCTCTTCTATCTCAGCCGGTTGGTCGCCGGCGGTCACAACTTGCTCTACCGCCAGCGGTCGGTCACGAGCCGCGCGGCCGTTCGCTTCGTTGCGGTCAATGTGCCGCGCGAGATGCGCCGCTCTTGGGGATATATCGCGATCGCCGCGCTGTGTTTGTTCGGACCGATGGCGGTCACGTATCAGGCGGTCGTCAACGATCCGCTGCTTGCGGAGGCGCTGTTGCCGCCGGGCATGATCGATCGTGCGAACGAAGGCGCCGCGCGCGCGAAGAACGGCGACCGTACGTACGTCGAGATCAAGGCCTTCATGCGTCCCGTCGCTGCGTCGAACATCATCGCAAACAACATTCAGGTGACGTACACGGTGTTCGTGTTCGGCATCACGTTCGGACTCGGCACGCTGTACATGCTCCTCACGAACGGCGTGTCCATTGGCGCCGCGCTCGGTCTCTATCAGTCAAAGGGAATCCTTTCGCAAATCGGCGAGTTCGTGCTCTCGCACAGCGTGTTCGAGTTGAGCGCCATCTGCATCGCGGGCGCGGGCGGCTTGCTCATTGCGCGCGCCCTCCTCCTGCCGGGCTGGTACACCCGGCGCGAAGCGTTAGTCGTGTACGGACGACGGGCCATCCGACTCATCACCGCGTCGACGCTGCTTCTCATTGTAGCCGGAACGATCGAGGGACTGATCTCGCCGCGCACCGATATTCCGGTCACCGACAAGATCATCGTCGCCGCGGTATCGGCATTCGTGCTGCTGCTGTACTTCCTGGTCGGCGGCCGCGGTATGGATGCGACCGACGACGAGCAGTTCGCCTACAGCGACGCGCGCGCCTTGAGCTCGAGGTAGCGGTTGATCACCGCCGCCGTCATCGCGCGCGGCGAGACGTCCAACACGGACACTCCGGCGTGGCGCATCCGAGCGAGCGCCATCTCTCGCGCGGTCACGAGCTCCTCGGCCGCCGCCGCCTCGTAGAGCTCCGACGTCGACGCGCCCGCGTCCGGCCGCGCGGCCGACAGCAGCCGGTCGTTGCGCAGCGCGACCACGACTAACAGATGGCGCGATGCGCTCCGCGAAGTGAGCGCGATCAACGCGTGCGACGATCTGGGGTCGATCACATCGGTGAACAGCACGACGAGCGAGCGTTTCCGCTGGCGCTCGCCTAACGCACGAAACGCGGCCGCGTAGTCCGGTTCCGCCATGCTCGCCGCCGTCGGCATGATCGCGTGGTGGACCCGTTCCAACGCGGCTTTGCCGCGCATCGCAGGCGCCCACGCGCGAATCTCGTCGTCGAACACCAGCGCGCCCACCTGATCCTTCGACTGCGTGGCAACGTCGGCCAGCAGCATGGCCGACGACAGCGCATATTCGAAGCGCGGCACGTCGCCCTCGAGCTGTGTCATCATGCGGCCGCAATCGATGGCCATCATCACGGTCTGCCCTTGCTCGACCGTGTACTCTCGAGAGATGAGCACGTCGCGGCGTGCCGTCGCCTTCCAGTCGATGCGGCGGGGCTCGTCGCCCACCACATACTCTCGGAGACCCGAAAAGGCGGAGCCATCGCCCCGCCGACGAATGGTCCGGAGGCCGAGGTCGCGCAGGCGGTGGTGCAGCGACAGGAGGCGATACCGGCGGACACCCGCCATGGACGGCACGACCATCACCTGATCGGTCATCGGCCACCGGAACGTGCGCCGCACCAGGCCTAACCAGCCGTCCACCCGCACGACCACGCGACCGAGCGGCCATGTACCGCGCTCGGCGCCTTCCAGTTCCACCGGGAGCACACATGATGCGTCGACGCGCACCACGCGCGGACCGAAGCGAGACGCATCGGCCCGCACGCCGCGCGGCAGATCGTCGTAGAGCGACACGCGCAGCGCGCGCCCGGCCACCGCCCGCAGCACGTAGCTCCCTTCGGCGGCGTCGCCTAACCCAACGCGCTCGGGCATCACGCGCTCCATCTCGAGCTGCCAGCGCGCCGGGAGCGTCAGCAGATCCAACACCACCGCCGCCACCAGCACTGCGGTCACGAAGATCGCGACCGCCCGCCCGGTCGGTGTCCCCGACGCCATCCACACCGGCGCAAGAATGGCGGTCGCGACCACCAGGCGCCGCGTGGGCACGGTGGCCAGCGCGGCGCGAACCGGACGGGCCACGGCGCGCAACACCTTCCGCCTGACCGACGCGGGCTCGATCGACGCCGTCGCCGGCGTGCTGGTCATTGCGGCGCGGTCACCCGCATCAACACGGCCTGCAACACGTCATCGCTCGATCGACCCTCGACCTCCACCTCGGGCGACACCATCACGCGATGACGCAAGACTGGAAACGCGTAGTCCTTCACATCGTCCGGCGTCACGAAATTGCGGCCCGCGAGCAGCGCTGCCGCCCGCGACACGCGAAACAGGGCCACCGTCGCGCGTGGCGATCCGCCTAACGTGAGCGCCGTCTCCTCGCGGGTCGCGCGCACGATCTGCGTGATGTACTCGCGCACCTCCGGCGCAACGGTCACGCCGTCGACGGCGCCGCGCACCGCCGCGCACGCGTCCGCATCCAACAGCGGCGCGAGCCGGACATCCGCCGCGCGCTCGGCGTCGAACCCCGCCGCGTAGTTGTCGAGCATCGCCAGTTCGGCCTCCTTCGCCGGATACGCCACCTTGACCTTGAGGAGGAACCGGTCGAGCTGCGCTTCGGGCAGTGGGTACGTGCCCTCGTATTCCACCGGATTCTGCGTCGCGAACACCGTGAACAGGCCGCCTAACGAACGAGCCGTCCCGTCGACGGTCACCTGCCGCTCCTGCATGGCCTCGAGCAACGCCGCCTGCGTCTTTGCCGGCGCGCGGTTGATCTCGTCCGCCAGCAGCAGGTCGGTGAACACGGGCCCCGGCCGGAATTCGCTCGTTCGCCCGACGTCCTGCAGCACCGTCGTGCCTGTGATGTCCGATGGCATCAGATCCGGCGTGAATTGAATGCGGCCGAAGCGCGCGTTGAGCGCGCTCGCCAGAAGCCGTACGAGCAGCGTCTTGGCGGTGCCGGGCACGCCTTCGAGCAGCACGTGCCCGCGCGCCAGAAAGGCAACCAGCACTTCGTCGATCACCGTATCCTGCCCAACGACACGGGACGCCACGGCGGCGTGCACGGCGGCCAGGCGTTCGGCCACTTGCTCGGCGGTCATCACGGAGTTATCGCCCTCTCGATGTGGTCGATGGCCCCGCCCACCGCGACCCAGTCGGTGGGGGCCATCTGAGTGGTCAACGCGCGCTGGAGGAGCGCGGCATCGCCGGCGGCGACCGGCACGCGCTGCGCAAGCAGCGACAGATAAGCGTCGTCGGTCGACGACCCTGCGCCTAACGGATGGCGCCGGCGCAGCCCGCGCACCAGGCGGTTCGTCGCCAGACGCGTGGCCTGAATCTGCTCGTACGCCAGACGCAGCGCACCCACGTGCTCCAACGGCGACCGCCGCTCGATGCTCGGTCGTTCGCGCGGCGCGACAGGCCGAATGCCGACCGCGAGGAGCAGGATCAGCCCGGCGATCAACGCTTGCACCGCGGCGCGCCCGACCGGTGTGCCGAACAGCGCGTGCCCGATGACCCCGGACATGCTCGTGGCGTCGCCGAAGCCCTGGTGATACTCATCGAAGACCAAGCGGCGACCCGGGTCGATCCCGGCGCGCTCCAGCAGCCGCACCGCGACGATCATCCCGGTCGTGTCCCGCACGTTGTCGTTCCGTGCGAACGCCAGGTCCGCCACCACCAGCGCCGCGCCTTTGCCTAACTTGCGGACCATGACCGCGGGGCGCATCCGCCCGCTGTCGGCGCGCACACGGAGCAGCGTCGTCGTGTCCGGTGGAAAGACGGGCGCGGTGTCGCGCTCCGACGTCGCCACCGGCCGCAAGTAGCGCGAGAATCCGCCCGCATTGATGGCGGCGGCGATGAACGAGCTCGCGCTGTCCGAGGCGTCGGCCGTGTCCGACTGCACCACCTCGAGATCCTCGTCGAAGCGCGTCCGTCGGATGCGCAGCGAATCCGCCAACGCCGAGCCGGCGTCCGGCGATACGACGATCGTCGCGCCTCGGCGCACTGCGTCTAACAATGCGGAGACTTCGGTAGCGCTCGGATCGTACGGCGGCGACAAGAGCAGATAGGTGACGGTCGAGTCCACCGGCGCCCGGAAGGCGTTGCGCTGGCGCACGACATGCCACCCGAGTCGTCCGAGCACATCGTACAGCGCCCTCGCACCGAATGGTGTCGTGCTGTACGTCGTGAGTCGCATGTCGAGCGAGCTGGTGAAACCACCCGGCGAAAAGATGACCGCTGCCACCAGGAGCGCGCCGAGCACGGGCAGCACGATTACCGGTCGCAGCCACCGCTCGATCCGCCGCTCAGCCATTGGGACGGACCACCGGCACGGCGAGCGCGTACAACTGATGGTAGCGAGCGGCGTCACACGTCCCGATGCCGTAGATCACGACTTCGTACGAGCGGCCGAATTCACGAAAGCGCGTGAACAGCGAGGATGAATGCGTACGCAGCTCGCGCACGTAGTCGCCCACCGTCTTCGACGGGTGTAGCCGGATCTGCTGTTGTCGCGCGGCGCTTTCCAGCATCGCGGCGTACAACGCATGCGCGGCACTCGTGTAGTCGCCCGCCGCGGCAAGCGTCTCGGCTGCAGTCCACGGATCGTCGCGGCCGGCGCCGCGCATCCCGCGCCACACCGCGCCTCGCGCGACATCCAGGTGCCGCCATCGCCACATGACCACCGCCCGCACGACGATCGCCGCGACTAACGCAGCCACAATGATTAGCAGCGTCCAAAACAGCACCGGCGACGCGCGCAGCTGACTATACCACCTGAATACGGAGCCGAGTGCACGAAGCAGCAGCGACTCGAACCAGTGCCACACCGCCTGTCCCAGCGTAAGGCGCTGGTACGCCGGATCGTGGAACACGGTGTCCACGGCGGCGGCGATACGACGGTCGGGGATCTGTTGGGCGAGAAGGGCGAGCATGCGGTGCGCAGATAATAGGATGGGGTCGCGAATCGCGCCACCGGCGGCCTACCGCCGGACGACACCCTCCAGTCCACCCGCGACCAGTGACGCGATGTTCGCCATGATCACTGGACGCAGAGCGCCCCCCGGCGATACGAGGTACTTCGGAACCCAGACCGGGTGAAACCATTCCTTGAATTCACGCACGCCTTGAAAGTTGTAGAATCGTTCGCCGTGTCCGAACGCCGCGGTGCCCAACCGATGCCACATAGGGGCGATAATGCTCGACTGCAGTCCCGAGAGCGGTGCCATCCCAAGGTTGAACCATCGATAACCCTGTGCTTTGCCCCACAACATCATCTCCGACAATGCGTACCGCATGATCCCCGGGGGCGCGTCCGGCGCGAACCGCATCAGATCCACCTCGATCTCCTCGTGGCAACCGGACGGCCACACGTTGGCGAACGCCACGATCCGTCCATCACGCCGCACGATGCCCGTTGGAAACCGCCGCACGTACGCGTCCTCGAAGAATCCGAGCGAAAATCGCTTTTCGCGCGCTCGTTTGGCCGTGAGCCATGCATCGGACACCCCGCGCAGCGTCGCCACGTGCTCGCCCACGGCTTCCACCGGCAGCATCTCGAACGAACACCCGTCCTTCACCGACGCGCGCCACACGCGACGCAGGTTGCGCCGCTCGGCTCCCTCGAGCGAAAACTCGCCCAACGGAACCCGCGCTTCCTCGCCCAACTTGGCCACGCTGAAGCCGATGTCCAGGTAGCGATGCAGTTGCGACATGCCCACCTTGTAGAACACCGGCCATGCCCCGTGGCGATCGCAGGCCGTGATGAACCGCAACGCCAGATCGGGCACGTCGTCGGGCGGCGCCACGGGGTCGCCTAACGCTACCCAGCTGCGGCGCGCCACGGCGTACATCACGAATCCCGTGCGCGCGTCGTTGAACAGCAGCGCTTTGTCGCCGAGGAACACGAGGTTCGCCGACGCTTCGGGATAGGCGGCGACGATGGGCGCTGCCGCATCCAGCTCGGCCTCTGTCGGGAGGCCCGGCCGCGCCCGCGCGGGTTTGAGCAGTCGCGTTCCCGCCACGATGACCAACACGACCACCACGCCCGTCGTCGCGCGCAAGAACCGCGGCGCCTGCGCGCCCGGCGAAAACCGCCAGAACGTCCCGGCACTGATGTCCGGCCATCCATACGAAATGGTGCCTAACACAACGGAGCCCACGACCACGAGGCCGATCGCGATGATCCACGGCGCCGTGAACCGCTCCTCGAACAGACTCGCCTTCCGATAAAAGAACCGCCGGCTTGCTACCAGCGCCCCGAGCATCGCCGCGAGCAGGACGGCCTCCTCCACATCCAGCTCTTTGAGCAGGCAGAAGAGCGTCCCCGCGCCTAACAGAATCACCGTGAGGTGGTACGCCGCATCGAGCCGGCGCCACAATCCGCGCGCCAGAATGAGCAGGCCCACGCCCGCCAGGCTCCCGAAGAAATGCGACACCTCGATCACCGGGAGCGGCAGCACCTGCACCAGCCAGCCTAACCGCTCGGCCGCCGCCGGCGTCGCACCCGAGAAAATCAGAATCGATCCGGCGAGGAAGGTCGTCGCCGACAAGAGCCGCGGGACGACCACCGGCGCCACCGAGCCCGTCACGCGCAGCACGCGCTGCAGCGGCCGCTTGTGCCGCAGCACGAACACCGCGCCGAACGCAATGGCCAGCACAATGCTCGGCAGCAGGTAGTGCACGGTATTGTACGGCACATACGTGCCGAACCGATGGAGCGCTGTCGTGTCCTGCCACGCGGTCACGGGCGGTCGCCCTCGAATGTCGCGCACACCGGTCGCGCCGGACAGCGAGCGCAGTGTCGCACGCGGGCCGTGCAGACCAGCGCGCCTAACTCCATCAGCGCTTGATTGTGCAGGTACGTCGCCCGGCCGGTTCGCGGCAACAGGGCGCGCGCCACCGCCCACAGCGTCTGCCGATCGGCGCCCCGTTTCGCGTCAAGGTCAGGCGCGATCACGCGACGCACCACGCGCGCGACGTTCGTGTCCACCAACGCCTCGCGCTGCTCGAACGCGAACGACGCCACGGCGCCGGCCGTGTAGGGCCCGATGCCAGGCAGGGATCGCAGCGTCGCCGCATCGTCTGGCAGCATCGCGGGACTCCGCGTCGCCGCGACCGCCCGTGCTAACCGATGCAGATTCCTCGCTCGCGCGTAATAGCCCAACCCCGACCATGCCTCCATGACGCGCGCCGGTCGCGCACGTGCCAACGCGTCCAACGTCGGGAATCGCTCGAGAAAGGTCCCGTACGTGAGCACGACGCGAGACACCTGCGTTTGCTGCAGCATCAGCTCCGACACCAGAATCCGATACGGATCGCGCGTCCGTCGCCACGGGAGATCGCGATGATGCGATCGATACCATGCGCGCAACAACCGGCCGAACCGCAGCCGAATCGCTGCCGCTCGCACGAGAGCGGCGTCGTGACCCATCGCGCTGCCACCCCGGCGTCCTCGTCTCGTCACGCCGCGATGCGCCGCTGCAGGCGGCGAGCTCTACGGTACACCCACACACCGCCTGCCATCGCTGAGCATCTCCGCTGAAACGTCGGCCTTCCACACCGGGTATTCAACGCCTGGCACCTCCCACGCGCCGCAAACATTGTTTCAACCCAAGAGCGCGGTGCATCATTCGAACCGTCGCCGCGCGTGTCGCGCGTTGTCGCACCAACACCGCTGCCGCGGAGCCGAAGCCCGCGTGAGGAGCACTGATGTCCCTCGGCCGCACACTCTCGCTCTCAGTCACGCTCTACGTGATGCTCGCCGGCGCGATGCCCGCGCAGACCGTCGCGGCGTATTCGCCCGGCACTCGGCGCTACCATCTCATCGCAGTCACGACGCGATCGACGGACCAAAATGGCCAGCATAGCGAGTTCAGAATCACGACCGAGCAAATCCTCTCGGTCAAAATCACGGCGCGCACGGCCGACACGCTCGACTTCTCCTACACGATGGATTCGAGCAGCATCGTCACCGATCCGCCGATGACGATGCCGGACATCTCGGGCATGAAAGGCACCGAGGTGCACGGCGTCATGTCGCCGTTTGGCAAGGTGTACAGCTACACGTCCGCCGTCGATACCAACGATGTCGGCAAGCAACAACTCGTCATTGGCATGAGCAAGTTTCTGGTCCCATTGCCGCAGCACGCGCACGTGGGCAGCACGTGGGTCGACACGACCAACAAGAACACGGAGCAGAACGGCAACCGCCTCGACCAGCGAACGATTACGACGTCGACTGTTCTGGCCGACACCACGTACGATGGGCAGCGCGCCTGGCGCGTCCGACGGCAGGACGATCTGTCGATAGCGGGTTCGCAATCTTCGTTAGACAGTCATCAAACGCTGGATGGACATGGGAAGGGCGATGCGATCTACTATATCAGCGGCACCGGTGTGTATCTCGGCTCCGTCGGCAGTCAAACGACGCAAGTGAAGCTGACGGAGAAGGAAAGCGGCCGAACGACTCCCGGTACGCTCGCCGCCACATTGCGCGTCGAGCTCGTTCACTAGCACGACCCGTCAGAGCGAATCAGTCCTCGCTCGACGGTCGCCGCAACCTCTTTCGCTCCGAGCGTAGCTTCTTTTCCGCCAGGCGACGCTCTACCGCGACCCGCGGCGTTCGCGTCGGCACGCGCCGCTTCGGCACCGCCAGTGCCGCGCGAACGAGCTTCGCGAGACGTTGCTCTGCCGCATCTCGGTTCTGCCGCTGGCTGCGAAACTCGCTCGCCACCACTCGCACGAATCCCGCCGCATCCACCCGCGACGCGAGGCGCTCCACCACGCGTGCCCGATCGGCCTCGCCTAACGATCGCGACGTGGACGGCCGCCAGAGGAGCTCGACCCGCGTCGCCGATCGATTCACATGCTGCCCGCCTGGCCCACTCGACCGCGTCGCACGCGCGTCCAATTCGTCGCGCGCGAGAGTCACGCGCCCGTTCACTCGCAATCCCTCGCTCACGCCGGAACCGGCCCTTCCGCCGCCGCCCGGTGTACCCGCACTGCCGCCACGCGCTTCCCGTCCATCGCCACGACTTCGAGCTCTCCGCCCGGGAACGCAACGCGGTCGCCCACCCGTGGCAAGCGCCCGAGCTGCGAGAAGACGTAGCCGCCTAACGTCGACCAGCTGCCGTCGGGAATCCGGATGTTGTGATCCGATCGCACATCGATCAGCGACATCGACCCGGCCAGCTCCAAGACCCCGTTCTGCATCAGCGCGTCGCGTGCCGCCACATCGTACTCGTCCCGAATGTCGCCGATCACTTCCTCGATCAGGTCTTCCATCGTCACGATGCCCGACGTCCCGCCGAACTCGTCTAACACGACAGCCATGTGCGCGCGCGTGCGCCGCAGGTCATCCAGCACGCGCTCGGCCGCACGCGTGTCCGGCACGTACATCGCTTCGCGCACGAATCCCTGCAGCGAAAACGGCTCGCGACCGTCGCGCAGCCAGAGGTCTTTCGCCAACAACACGCCCACGATGTCATCCAGCGTCTCGCCGTACACGGGATAGCGCGAGTAGCGCTCGCGTCGCAGTACCTCCAGGACCTCCGCTTCGCTGGCGTCCACCTGCAACGCCACGACTTCGGTCCGCGGACGCATCACGTCGCGCGCCTTCTTGTTGTGAAAGTCGAACACGCCCGCCAGCATCTGGGAGTCGCTCTCGTCGAGAATCCCGTGCGCGCGCGCCTGCATCACCAGCAGCCGGAGCTCCTCGGGCGAGTGCACGCGCGCGCTGTCCTCCACCGTGTGCAGGCCGAGCAACCGCAGAAAGGCGTTCGCCGCGCCGTTGAGCACGGCGATGAACGGCCGCATCACGGTCGAGAAGAAGCGGAGCGGCAACGCGACCCATCGGCTCACGCCCTCCGGGTTCAGCAGCGCCATGGACTTTGGGGCGAGCTCGCCTAACACGATATGCAGGAACGTGATGATGACGAACGCGCTCGTCACGGCTGCCGCGCTGTGCGTCAGCGTCGGCGATGGCACATAGCCGAACGCGCGCAGAAACCGGTCGAGCACCGTCGCCATGGTCGCTTCGCCGATCCAGCCCAACGCGAGCGACGAGAGCGTGATCCCGAGCTGGGTCGCCGAGATGTACAGGTCGAGATGCTTGAGCGTCTCTTGAACGACCTTTGCACGCCGATCACCGCGACTGGCTAACGCATCGATCCGACTGCGCCGCGCTCCCACCAACCCGAACTCTGCCGACACGAAAAAGGCATTGGCGAGCACCAGCAGGAGAACCGCGAGCAGCCGGAGCAGGATCGCGCCCGCGGTGAGGTCATCGGGTGGTGCAGGCACGTAACTCCTTGGCAGAGGCAGTCGTCGAAGATATAGCAAAACGCCAGGCGTCGCGGTACGTCCGCCTCTCATTTCGCGAGAGACGCCCGGCTTCGATCCCGTCTGCACGACGGACTTGGCGCCGACCGCCGACCCACTCGACTACAACGATGCTCGACCAGCGCCGCGTCCTTCGGTGGATTTATATCGGCCGCCTCTCGCTGGCCTCTGCAATTTTCGTCGCGGCGGTGCTCGCGTGGCAGGCTGCCGAAGCGCGCGTCACGCTCATTGCATCGCTTGCCGTCATTGCGGCCATCACGGTGACGACTGTCTCCGTCTGGTATGGCTCGCAAGCAAAACGCCCCGCCGGCCGCGCCTTCTTCTATCTGCAGGCAGTCTTCGACGTCGCACTCGTCACGGCTGTCGTGCACGTGACCGGCGGCCAGCTGTCGCAGTTCGCCGCCCTCTACATTCTCGTGACGGCTGGCGCCTCGCTGCTGCTCCCCGCGGGCGGCGGCCTCCTCGTCGCAGCCCTCGGCATCTCCTGCTACATCGCCGACGTCGTGGTGTCGCGCAACGGAGCGTTGGACGTTGGCATGATGCTCCAACTCACCGTGTTCGCCGGCGCGGCGTTGGGCGTTGCCTACCTGAGCGCGCGCCTAAAAGAAGCTGGTGTCGACCGGGAAGGGCTCGAAGCCCAGCTCGCCCTCGCGCGACTCCAGGCCGAAGACATTCTGCGCAACATCCGCAGCGGCATCGTGACCATCGGTGCCCAACGCCGGTTGCTGTTCGCCAATCCTGCCGCCGGCGCGCTGCTCGGCTTCGATCACGAAACGGCGCGCGGTCGCCCCGTGACGGAGGCGATTGCGGGTGCGTGCCCCGCGCTCGCCGCCGCGCTCGACCACGCCCTCGCGGATGGCGAACGCGTCACGCGCGGCGAAGCCGTCATCACGCAGACCACTCGCTCGTTTCCCATTGGCTTCACGACCACGATCCTCGATGCCGATGGCGATGACGCGTCGCTGTCGGCCACCGCGATCTTCCAGGACATCACGGACAACAAGCGCCTCGAGGAGCTGCGCCTCCGCGCCGAACGCCTGGAAGGTGTAGCCGAGTTGAGCGCATCGCTGGCGCACGAAATCAAGAATCCGCTGGCGTCGATCCGCAGCGCCGTCGAGCAGTTGGCCCGCGCACCCCGCGCCACCGATGATGAGCGTACGTTAGGCACGCTCATTGTCCGCGAATCCGATCGCTTGGCGCGACTCCTCACCGAGTTCCTGGACTTTGCGCGCGTCCGAAAAACCCGCGGCGATCTGGTCGACATCGGAGAAGTCGCGCGCGCCGCGACAAGCCTGGCCGCCTCACACCCCGATTGTACCCGTGGCATCGAGGTCGCGTACCAGCCGCCGCGCACACCAGTCCTCGTGGAGGGCGACGAGGATCTGCTCCACCGCGCGATCTTCAACATCACCCTGAACGCCGTCCAGGCCTCGCCCGACAACGGTCGGGTCGTCGTCGAGGTGAGCTGCCTCACCCGTGACCAGATCCCGCCGGGCGTCGTGTTTCGCGACGGCGCCGTCGCGCTCCGCGTGACGGACGTCGGCCCAGGCATTCCCGCAACGATCAAGGACCGCGTGTTCGATCCCTTCTTCACCACCAAGCCCGGTGGGACGGGCCTCGGCTTGCCCATCGTCCACCGCGCGATCGAAGCGCATCGCGGATGCGTGCTCCTCGACACCGGCAGGCGCGGCACGCGCTTCACGGTGTTGCTCCCCTTGCCGCAGCCCGCCGGCGCCGAGGCCGCATGACGTCCACACCCGTCGTCAAACCGAGCGTCCTCGTCGTCGATGACGAGACAGGCATTCTCGAGACGCTCCGCATCCTGCTCAAGAACGAAGGCTTCACGCCGCACGTTGCGTTAGGCGGCAAACAGGGCCTCGACCAGATCGCCGCGCTCGCGCCGGACATCGTCCTCACCGACGTGCGCATGCCGAGCGTGACCGGCCTCGAGGTTCTCTCTGCCGCGCGCGCAAAGGACCCGGATCTACCGGTCATCTTGATGACGGCACAGGCCGACCTCCGCTCCGCGATCCAGGCGGTCAACGAAGGCGCCTACTACTATATCCAGAAGCCCTTCGTCAACGGGGACATCGTGGCGATCCTTCGCCGCGCCGCCGAGCACCGACAGTTGCGCGTCGAGAACCGGTCCCTTCGCCAGGAAATCAGCCGCCGCGATCGCAACGGCGCCAATCAGCCCGTTGGGCGAAGCAAAGCGTGGCTCTCCGTCCTGCGCCTCGCAGAAACCGTCGCGCCAACCGAGTCGACCGTTCTCATTCAAGGCGAGTCGGGAACCGGTAAGGAAGTCATCGCACGCTACATCCATCAGTTGTCGGCGCGCGCGTCCGGTGCGTTCCTGTCGATAAACTGCGGCGCGCTCCCCGAAAGCCTGCTCGAGAGCGAGTTGTTCGGCCACGTCAAAGGCTCATTCACCGGCGCCGTGAAGGACAAGTCGGGCCTCTTCACGGCAGCCGGAGGCGGCACGTTCTTCCTCGACGAGATCGGGGAGACGACGCCGTCGACGCAAGTGAAGCTCCTGCGCGTGCTCCAGCAGCGCGAAGTCATTCCGGTCGGTGGCACGGAGGCGGTGCCCATCGACACGCGGCTGCTCGCGGCGACGAACCGCGATCTCGAGGAAGAGATGAAGCGCGCCGCGTTCCGCAGCGATCTGTTCTATCGGCTCAACGTCTTCGCGCTGCACCTGCCGCCGCTGCGGTCGCGTCGCGATGACATCCCGCTGCTCATCGATGCTTTCCTGCATCGCGCCGCGCAGCAGAGAGGCACGGAGCCCAAGCGCCTCACCGAGGCCGCGCTCGAAGCGATGCAGAGCTACGCCTGGCCCGGCAATGTGCGCGAGCTGGAAAACGCGCTCGAGCGCGCCGTCATCCTCAGTGAAGGCGAGACGATCGACATCACGGCCCTGCCCGAGCGCATCACCGAGCGCCGCGCCGAGCCGTTAGTCACGTCGCAGGACACCGCCGTCAATCCCACGTTGGACGTCATCGAGCGCGCGTACATCATGTGGGTGCTGCAGAGCGAGGGCGGGAACAAGAGCCGGGCCGCCGAAGTGTTAGGCATTGACCCGTCTACGCTCTACCGGAAGCTCTCGCGGTACGGAGTGGCCGAGTGACGTCTCGCCCGGAGGGCACCTCCACGCGCCGCGTCGCGCGGTTCAGCGCGTTCACGTCGCTCAAGGCGGAGATGATCCTCAGCCTCGCGGTGCTCAGCACGGCGGCGTTGTCCCTCGCCGCGCTCAACGTGATCGTGCTGCGCGATCTCGTGATGAGCCCGCACGGCGCGCTGTACCTCGCATTGCTCATCATCGCCGACGTGATCGTGTTCGTCGCGTTCGGTGCGTACAAGGTTCAAGGCCTCGTGCTCGATCCCATCGACCGCGTCGTGGACGCGACCGAGGCCATTGCCAACGGCGACCTCACGCGGCGCGTCCCACAAGGCTCGACCATCGAGCTCGCGCGCCTCGCGCGCAGCATCAATCGCATGACGAGCCGTCTGCTCGAGGAGCAGGCCCAACGCGGTCACCTCGAGAAGGTTGCCTCCGTTGGCCGTCTGGCAGCGGGCGTGGCCCACGAGATCGGCAATCCGTTAGGCGCTATCGACGGCTACGCGCACCTGTTGCGTCGTAGTATGGACGGTGACGTCGACGCCGCCGACGCGATCGTAGGAATCCAGCGCGAGAGCGCCCGGATCGACCGCATCATGCGCGGCATGCTCGACTACGCGCGACCACGGCGCCGGACCCTCGGGCCCACCAACCTCAACGACGCGGTGCGCCGGGTCGCCGAAATGCTCACCGACCAGGGCGCGCTGCGGCACAGCTGCTTGACGCTCGCGCTCAATGATCAGGTCCCGCATCTCACGGGAGACGCACACGAGCTCGAGCAGGTGATGGTCAACCTCCTGCTCAACGCCGTCGATGCGATGAATGGCGGCGGAACGATCAGCGTCGTCACGCAATGCATCCCATTCAGCGAGATCACCGACACCGGCGATCGCCGCCGCGACGATCCAGCCGTCATCGCCATCGACCGACAGCCTAACGCTCGCGTTCGCGCCTGGCTCCGCTCCGTCGGCGAGTTGCGCGAAGTCATCACGCTGGTCGTTGCCGACAGCGGCCCTGGCATTCCGTGGAGCGAGTCGGAGCGCGTCTTCGATCCGTTCTTTACCACGAAAGAGCCGGGCAAGGGAACCGGTCTCGGTCTCGCGATCGTCGCCCGTATCGTCGAAGGGCTCGGCGGCACCGTTTGGGTGCGTGAGGCGCGTGAAGGCGGCGCCGCCTTCGTGATTTACTTCCCGGTTCCGCTCCAGGAACCGGACGGGGACGCACCGATCGACTTTCTTCCGCTCGAGCCCGCGTCGTGAAAATCCTCATCGTCGACGACGAGCCGGGCCTGCGCCAAACGCTCGACCGCATCCTCGGCGCTGAAGGGTACGACACGGCCACGGCGAGTCACGCCGCGGAGGCGCTCGATACGCTCGCGCGCACCGATGCCGATCTCGTCCTGTGCGACCTTCGCATGCCGACGATGGGCGGCCTCGAGTTCCTCGAACGATACGAAGCGCAGCACGGTCGCGGCCTCGTCATCGCCATGAGCGCGTACGGCGACGCCGACACGGCGATTGCCGCCATGCAGCGCGGCGCCTACGACTACATCCAGAAGCCGTTCCGCGCGGAAGAAGTGATCCTCTGCGTGCGGAAGGCCGCCGAGCGCGAAAAGCTGCGCGCCAAAATCGAGCGCCTCGAGGAAGAGCTCTTGAGCATGCGCGGCGACGAGCCGATCGTTGGGCGAAGCCCGTCGCTTGTCGCCGCGATCGCTGTCGCTCGCAAAGTTGCGCGCCATCCGTCGACGGTCCTCGTCACCGGCGAGAGCGGAACCGGAAAAGAGCTCGTCGCGCGACTCATCCACGACGAAGGTCCGCGCGCCGAGAAGTCGTTCGTCGCTGTGAACTGTGGCGCCATCCCTGAGACGTTGCTCGAATCGGAACTGTTTGGGCACGTGAAGGGATCGTTCACCGGCGCCACGACGGACAAGCCCGGACTGTTCGAGGAAGCAGATGGTGGCACGCTCTTTCTCGACGAGATTGGCGAGCTCCCCGCATCACTGCAGGTCAAGTTGCTGCGCGCCCTCCAGGAGGGCGAAGTACGACGCGTCGGCGCCAACACGCCGCGCCGGGTCGACGTCCGCGTCATCGCTGCGACGAATCGCGATCTTGCCGCCGACGTTGCCGTCAACCGCTTCCGCGGCGATTTGTACTATCGCGTCAATGTCGTCTCGATCCGCCTGCCGCCGCTCCGCGAGCGCCGCGAGGATGTTCCCGAGCTCGCGCTGCATTTCCTGCGGCGCCACAACGCGCGTCTCTCGCTTGACGTTAGGCACATCGCGCCCGAGGCGATGCGCATGCTCGGCTCCTATGCGTGGCCCGGCAACGTCCGCGAGCTGGAGAACGTAATCGAGCGCGCGCTCGTCATGGCAACTGGATCGACGGTCGAGCCCACGCACCTCGTCGATCTCACAGCCACAACCACGACGACAACGGAACCGACCGACGCCGCGGTCGCATACACCGACCTGTCCGTGAAGCGACAGACCGAACAACTCGAGCGCGTCCTGATTCAACGAGCGTTGGAGCAAACGCGTGGCAATCGAACGCGCGCGGCCCAATTGCTCGAGCTCTCGCACCGCGCCCTCCTCTACAAAATTCGAGACTATGGCCTCGGTGACTGACCACACGCTGAATTCTTTGTTTGCAGTCGGGTTGCGGAGCAGTGCCGCTTCTCGTCCTCCCTCGATGGGCCGCCTCGGCCGCACGCGTCGCCGAGCGCGACACTGTGTGTATCGCACTCAGAAGCGAAAGTCGCTCTTGATGTGAGGAACGATATGAAACGATCTGATGCAGGTGTGACGCTGGTGGAAATGGTGATCGTCTTCGCGTTGATCGGCATTATTACCGCGATTTCGTTGCCGAAGCTCGCGAACAGCACCGATGTGCTGGCTGTTCGAAGTGCACGACAAGAAGTGGCCTCCTACATCAGTCAGGCACGTGCAGTCTCGATTCAGACTGGTCGCATCGCGCGGTTCATCCGTAACGGCAACAGCATTCAGCTGACGGTTACGAACACCAGTGGAGGCTCTACTCTCATCGGGTCGCAGAACCTGGGTTCTGGAAACGGCGTGACCCTCGCTGCTTCACCAAGTGACACCATTACGTTCGACCCGCGCGGCGTGCTCCTCGCCGGCGCGTTCGTAACGTCTCCCAAGATCCGCGTTTCCCGCAACGGCGTGCAGGATTCCGTCTGCGTCGTCGGCTGGGGAAAGGTCTCGATCAGCCAATGCCAACTCGCGCAATGACCAAACAGCGTCGGAATCGCACCGGCTTCACCGTTGTCGAGGTGCTCGTCGCCATCGTCATCATGGCCATCGGCGTGTTAGGCCTGGCCGGCACCGCGAGCAGTGTCTCGCGGCTCATCGGCGGCGGCGCCCAACAGACCATCGCCGCGAACATCGCCATGAGCCGCTTCGAGCAGCTGCGAAGCACGACGTGCGCCAGCATGGCTGCCGGAACAGCCACCAAGCGCGGCATGAGTGAGCACTGGACCGTGACGGCCTCGAGCACCTCGCTCTATACCGCAACCGACACCGTCACGTACACGGCCGCCGGCGGACGTCATCCCTCGCCGCTCGTGTTCACGAGCTACGTCAAGTGCTGAGCGCTCGCATGCTAACCAGGCACGCACGCGCCCGTCGCGGCTTCACGCTCGTCGAGCTGCTCGTCGCGATCGTGCTGCTTGCGATCGTCGCCGGCGGCATGATGGGCATCATCGTCCGTCAGCAGCAATTCTACTCGGGCTCGGCCGGCGTCCTCGAGACGCGCGGCAGCGTCCGCGACGGCATGGCGATGATCACGTCGGACCTGCGTTCCCTGTCGCCGAGTAAGCTGGACATCTACGCCATGGGTCGGACGTTCATCGACTTCCGCCTCAGCACCGGAGCTGCCATCGTCTGCACGATCAGCGTCGACCGAAAAACGGTCACCGTTCCGCCGCTCGTGCTGTCGAACAACACAGGCCTAACGTCGTGGATTGCCGCGCCGCAGAGCGGTGATTCGGTGTTCGTGTACGACGCCGACACGAGCGCAAACGCGTTCGACGACAAATGGGATCCCAATCAGTTGAACGCCAGCGCAACGAGCGCAGCCAGTTGTCCAAACAGCACCGGACTTACGACGACCAGCGGCGAAGCTTCGACCGGATGGCAGGTTCCGCTGCACGACGCGCTCGCCGCGACCGTGCAAGTCGGAGCCGCGCTGCGCTTTTTCCGCCACGCACGCTACCAGTTATTCCAGGCGTCCGACGGGCTGTGGTACCTCGGATTCTATGATTGCCTGCCGACGAGAACGCCGAATTGCACGACGCTCGAGCCAGTCAGCGGACCATACCTGCCGGCCGCGAACAGCGGGCCGAGTGGCTTGGAGTTGACGTACTTCGACGCGAACGGCGCCGTGACAACTGACGTCTCACTTGTTCGGCGAATCGGCGTTGTCACTCGCGCCCAGAGCCGAAGCATCATCCATACGCCAGGCCGTACCCAAGGCTACTACCAGGACTCGCTTAGTGTTTTCCTCGCCGTCCGGAACTGACAGATGAACGCATTGAAGAGGAGGTCGACGATGATCGCGCGATCGCGACAACGTGGCTTCGCACTCACAGTGGCGCTCGTCGCCATCGTCATCATCGGCGCGCTCGTTGTGGGCGTGTTCTTCGCTGCCACGCAGGAATACCGCATCGGTCGCAACACGGTGCTCCAAGCGCGCTCGCTGACCGCCGCCGAATACGGGCTCAACTACATTGTTTCCACAGGACAATGGGTCAAGTCCTGGAACAACACGAGTATTGTCGGTAAGCTCGTTACGACCCGAGGCTACTCGCCCGGCGATGGCTCGGTGGACACCGTTCGCGTTACGTATGTGGGGAACGGTGAGTTCGCGATCACGTCAGAAGGTCGCGTCGGTACCATCGTCGGTGCGCAGGCACGCAAACGCCTCGGCGCAGTCGTCGCGCTCAATTTCCCGACCATCTCGCTGCTCGGCGCGCTGACCACCCGCGGTAGCACAAAAATCGGCGGAAGTTCGTTCATCAACGGCGTCGACGATAGCGTCCAAAACTGGAATTGTCCGCCTCCAGGCGCATCGCTCCCCGGCATCGCGATCGCGGATTCGACACAGATCACGACGTCAGGCTGCACCAATCTGTCATGCGTCGCCGGCAATCCCAAGATCCAACAAACGCCGCTCGCGAACAACGACAGCACGTACACGCAGTTCGGCAACGTGTCTTTCCAGGATCTCGCGTCTACCGCCAACCTTACGTATCCGAGTGGCGGAACCTTGAACAACATGGGGCCGTCGTATTTGGGAACTACGTGCAACACGACCGATCAGAATAACTGGGGCGATCCACTCAGGTCGCTCGGCCCGTTGGCGTATTGCTCGAGCTACTATCCCGTCATTTACTCCGCGGGCAATCTCTCGGTCACCGGCGGCATCGGCCAGGGCATGCTGCTGGTCGACGGCGACCTTTCCGTTGCCGGTGGCTTCCAGTTCTTCGGCGTCGTGATCGTCACGGGCCACCTCAAGACGACGGGTACGGGTGGTCACTTCACCGGTGGCGTGCTCGCGCAAAACGTCGATCTCGAGCAGAACACGGTTCTCGGTAATGCCGTGATCACCTACTCCGGTTGCGCCACGAGTCAGGTGATGAAAGCCGTCGCGACACCGATACTCAGCTCGGGTCGCTCGTGGGTCGACCTCTATTGAGCTGACCCACCGCCACATCGGCCGCGGCTAACGCGGCGAAGATTCGATTCGACGAGCGCGCTTCGGCTGATACGATTCAGCCGGAGCGCGCTTTCTTTGGCACGTCCACTCCTGACGGAGGTTGTGGCCGTGACCAAACATCCGCGCCGTCGCCGACATGGCACCAGTCTGATCGAAGCGCTCGCCGCGATCACCCTTCTCAGCATCGGCGCGCTCGGCATTGCAGCCACCGGCGTCGCCAGCTTGCGGCTCGAAACCAGCGCCGATCGGCGGTCGCGCGCCGCATCGGCCGTTAGTAACAGACTCGAGCTGCTTCATCGAGGCGGCTGCGTCGCATTTTCGGGCGTTGATAGCGCACTGAGTGTGTCCGCGGCATGGCACACCACTCTCACCGACAGCATTCAGGACATCGTCGACAGTGTATCTGTCCTCGATCGACTTGCCAATCGGCCGCTCAGAGAAGTCATCCAGTCGGCGGCACCATGTTGAAAGCACGTCGTCCGCTTCGGGGCTTCACGCTCGTCGAGCTCATGGTTGGATTGCTGGTCGCCACGATCGTCGGCATGGCGGCGATCACCATCGCCGTGCGCCACGAGCACCTCGCATTTGCCCTCGAGCAGATCATAGAGTCCCGGCGCGCGCTGCGCGAAGGAGCCGACGCACTGCGATACGATTTGCGTTCGACGGCGCCGCAGAAGGATGCCATCTACTCCATGGGCCCCACGTTCGTCGAGTTTCGGATGGCGACAGGTTTTTCGATTCTGTGCGGATTCGACTCGACCCGAACGCTCTTGATTTTCCCCGCACGCACAGCGTCGACGCCTAACCTCACGTCGTGGATCGTCGCGCCCGAGGCGGGTGACACGGTCATGATCTTCGCGGCATTGGCCGACTCCACGCGCTGGTACACGCACGCCGTCGCATCGGCTCCGACGTCCGGTCGCGCGTGCTCCCCAAACTTCGTTCCGACCGGCACAGGTGCGTCGACGCTCGCGCTTCGAGTCGCAACGCCTGTTGCGAGCGATGTAGGAGCTGGTGCGGTGCTTCGGTTCGTTCGACGCGCGCGCTACGAGCTGTACCGAGCGTCCGACGGCGCATGGTATCTCGGCCTTCGCGACTGCCTTTCAACGCGCGCAACGCCGTGTGCAACCGTGCAGCCCGTGAGCGGTCCGTATGCCCGCACTGGATTACAGTTTCGCTTTCTCGACAGTGCGAACGCGCCCACCGCTGATCCTCATCGCGTTACTCGAATCGACATCGTACTGCGCGCCGAGAGCGCCATGGGCCTACACGTCCCAGGCATCACGTCCGGCGCTTTCACGGACTCGGTGTTGTTCACCATTCGTCCCCGCCATTGATCATGCGACTACAACATCTTGCGACGCACCGACGTCGCTCCGGCGCAGTCCTCATTGTGGTATTGGTCATCATCGCCGTCCTTGGCGCGCTCGCGGCGGGTTCGTTCTTCGCCGCGCTGCACGAAGAGCGGATCGATAGTGCGGCGATCGTACGCACTCGAGCGCTCGCCGCTGCCGAACATGCTGCCTACACGATCATCTCGCCGCAACGCTGGCACGCTGCGTGGAGCTCGGCGCTTCCGGTCAGGCGCGTCGGATCGGACAGCGAGCAACTCGCAGGTGGCGCGACGGCGACCACGCAGGTGTGGGCGCTCACGCCCTACAGCGCGCTCGTCATTGCTGAAGGCGTTGCCGGACTTCCGCCACGCGACGCACGGCGCCGAGTGTCGCTGCTGGTGTCGCTCCAGCGCCCGCGCATGCCGGCCGCGGCCGCCATTGCGTTCGGCGGCCTCTCCGTGGTCGAGGGGTCATCGGTCGCCGGTGGAACCGGCGGTGGAGTCGGTGACTGCCTGACGCCAGATTCCGATGTCGCCGCCGTCAGCGTGCCGCCACGCGTTGCAATCGACACCGCCGAATGTTCGCCGCTACCGTGTTTGCGCGCCGCCGGCGTCGTCCGCGATACGGTGCTCGCTGCTCGACCCGAAACGCCCGAGCAGTTCGGTCAGGTGGACCGCTCATTTCTTGCCAGCGTCGGTCGTCAATTCGCACCTGGTGCCGATCTGTCTCCCGCACCGGTGATCGGCGCGGACGGCGCGTGCGATCCTAACGCTGCTGCAAACCTCGGCGATCCGCTGCGCGTCTTAGGCCCGGACTCGCCGTGCGCCATGTTCTTTCCCGTTGTGCATGCGGAGGGAGACCTACAGCTGACTGGTGGTGCGGGGCAGGGAATGCTCGTCGTCGAAGGGAACCTGACACTGCTTGCTGGCGCGCGATTTACGGGCGTGATGCTCGTGCGAGGCAGCGCGCGCTTCGAGGACGGCGCTCGACTCGATGGAATCGTGTTAGCCGATCGTGTGTCACTCGCAGGTGCATCAGAAATCCAGTACTCCGCGTGCGCAGTCGAACACGCGTCGCGAGCCGGTGCGCGACCGTTTCCCGAACTGACACACTCCTGGGCCGAGATGTTCTGACGACCGGCCCGTCTTCCCGGTCGATCGTTACGACGTGTTTCACTCCCGGTTCAGAAGTTACCTCCGTCCTATCGGGTCGTGTGACTGGTAACCGAGCGGACCGCATCCGCAATGGTGCGCACGCCCGTAACTCGATCGTCAACGCAGCCCCTGTTTCACGCGCGCTCACTCCATTCAAACGTACGATCTCCCCATGGGTCTCTTCGGTCGCAAGAAGACATCGATCGGCCTCGACATCGGCTCCGGCCTCGTGAAGGTCGCCGTTATCGAACACGGCAAAGGCGAGCCTGAGTTGACGAAGGTGGCGATCGCACCACTCCTTGCCGACGCCATCGTCGAAGGTGAGGTGATGGATCCCGGTATCGTCGCCGAAGCAGCGCGCAACGCGCTCTCGGCGGCTGGCATCAGCGGACGCCCCGTCATCACTGCAGTCGGCGGACGCGATGTGATCATCAAGAAGATCCAGATCGATCGCGTCAAAGAGCAGCAAGCGCGTGAGCTGATTCGCTGGGAAGCGGAGCAGCATGTGCCGTTCGACATGGAGTCCGTCGAGCTCGACTTCCAAATCCTCGATCCGGATGCGGAGGGTCTCGAGATGAACGTGCTGTTGGTCGCCGCAAAGCGGGACCTCATCGAAAACAAGCTTCGCCTCCTAACGGACGCCGAGGTAGCGCCGAGCGTCGTCGATGTGGACGCGTTCGCGCTGCACAACGCCTTCGAGGTGAACTACCCCGAAGCGATGAACGGCGTCGTATGCCTCGTGAACATCGGCCACGAGGTCACGAACATCAACATCATGGAAGACGGCGTCCCACTTCTCACGCGCGACATTGCGGTGGGCACGCGTCGATTCCGCGAGGACTTGCAGCGGGAGCGCGGATTGAGCGCCGAGGAAGCGGATGGACTGCTGCAGGGCTACGACCGTTCGCCGCATCTCCAAACCGTGACGGACACGCGCGGCGAAGAGATCGCGACGGGTATCGAGCGCGCGGCGGCGTTCCTCGCCAGCTCGTCGCGCGTGACGAACAAGTTGCGCGCGGCGTACACGAGCGGCGGCGGCTCGCGCGTTCCCGGCCTAACGGACGCGCTGGCAACGCGTCTTCGCATTCCCGTGGAGCAAGCCAACCCGCTGCAGCGCTTGCGAGTACGTGACGGTGCTTTTGATTCGCTCGTCATCGACGATGTCGCTCCGCTCCTCATGCTCCCCATCGGGCTGGCGCTTCGCCAGGTCGCCTGATCTTATCGCGAAGGCCGCGTAATGATCCAAATCAATCTGAATCCGGGTAGCGCGAAAAAGTCGCGCAGCCGCGGTGCCGGCGTGAACCTGGCCGGTTTCGCAGCCGGAGCGGTCTCACGAGTGAAGGATCCGTACTTACTCGCCGCCGCGGGATCCGCCCTCCTGGCCGTCGCCATCGTGGGCCTCATGTATTGGCATCAGAATGCCCGTGCGTCCGATCTCGACGCGCAGCTGCAGACGGCGCAGCAGGATTCCATTCGATTCACTGCGGTGATCGTGCAGAAGCGAAAGGCCGAGACGCAACGTGACTCGGTGGTCCGGCAGGTCGACCTGATCAAGTCGTTCGACAACAAGCGCTACGTCTGGCCGCATCTCATGGATGAGATCAGCCGCGCGCTGCCGCCGGAGACGTGGCTCACGTCGGTAGTGCAGAGCAACGCGAGCACTGCCGCGCAGCAGGAAGAAGCGCCGCCGACCGCGAAAGGCAAGAAGGGTGCGGCTCCCAAGGGGCCGCCGCCCGTGGACACGACCAGCATCCCAATGGTCAAGGCGCACATCGTCGGTCAGACCGTGGACATTCAAGCGCTCACCCGGTTCATGAAGCTCCTCGAGGCGTCGCCGTTCATTCAGAACGTCACGCTCATCAAGTCATCGATCGTTATCGCCGACGGAAAGGAAGTGACGGAATTCCAGTTGGATGCCTCGTACCAGGCGCCCGATCCATCTGCGATCAAGACCGTTCCTGTCTCGCTCTCGGTGAGGTAAGCGATGCCTGGGATGCCTAAAGGACAGCGAGAACAGTCGCTCGTGCTCGTGTGCGTGCTCGCGATCGCGGCGATCGGTCTCTACTGGTATATGGTCTATTCACCGCGGTCGGATGCGCTGACGAAGCAGCAGGATCACATCGAGGCGCTCGTCACGATGAACCAGCGCGCCAAGTCCGAGATGAGCAAGGGCAACTTGAGCGAGCTGCGTGCCCAACTGGCGACGTACCAACAGAACCTCTCGCTGATTCGCACACTCGTGCCGGCCGGCAACGAGGTGCCCGCGTTGCTCGAGCAGGTCTCGACCGCCGCGCGTCATGCCGGGCTCGATCTGGCGTCTGTCGACCCGCAGCCAGTACAGGAAGGCAGCAACTACGACACATACCGCTATGGCATGGCGATCGTTGGCGGATACCACCAGCTCGCTGAGTTCTTCGCGAACGTCGGCTCGTTGCAGCGCATCGTGCTGCCGGTCAATGTCCAACTCATGCTCTCGACCAACGCCAATGCCAAAGCGTCGCACGCCGAAGCGGGTCAGGCCGTGATCGAGGCCCACTTCCAATTGCAGACGTTCGTGACGCACAACCCTGCGGAAGACGCGGACGACCAGCCTCCCGCGAAGAAGGGAGCGAAATCATGACGATGCGCACACTCGCGCTCGCGCCGCTCGTCGCGGCCGTCGTCGGCGTCGCTGCTGCGTCGTTAGGCGCACAGCAGATCCCGGGAACGGTCGCGAAGAACGCAGCGCGTCGCGTCGCCGCCGCGACTAACGCGCATATCAGCGCGATGCAGAACACAGACGGGCCGGCCTCCAAGCCGGCGCCGGCGCAAGCTCCAGCGACGCCGACGCGCGTCGCCGAGACGAGTCGCAACGTGCGGCTGCCGGGCCATCCGAACGCCAACCCGGCGCCAGCCAACGCCGTGCCGTCCGGCGCGCGGGGTCACGCCCCCGGGGCGCACACCGCTGCGAAGGGTCGTGACACCGTCACGCTCACGACCCCGCAGGGGCCGAATGCCGATGGCACGACGTCGATCTCCGAACGCGGCGGGAAGAACGAGATCGCGCTCACACGCGAAATGTTCACGTACAACCGCGACAGCCGGCGCGACCCGTTCGTGTCGCTCATCGAGTCGGGTGAGCTCCGGCCGATGATCTCCGATCTCAAGCTGGTGACGGTCATCTACGATCCGGCTGGTCGATCCGTCGCCGTGCTGCGCGACTTGTCGACGAAGGAGCAGTACCGAGTCAGGACGGGGCAGACGTTAGGCCGCATGCGCGTGGCGCGCATCGACATCAAGTCCGTCACGTTCACCCTGGAAGAATTCGGATATAGCCGGCAAGCAACGCTGGCGTTCAACGATTCCACGAGAGCGAGGTCGCAATGAGGCGGGTCTGTGCGCTGATCGGAATGACGTTCGCCGCGCTCGCAGCGCAGGCGTCCGTCGCCCGCGCCGCGACGGTCGGCAAGTTAGGCGGCGGTGAGGTGACGTCTCTCAGCGTCGTGCCGGCCGCCGGCCGCGCTGAAGTCGTCGTCGCCGTCGACGGCTCCGTCGACGTCGATGACTTTTCCCTGGCCAGTCCGCCCCGCATCGTCCTCGACCTGCGCGGCGCCAAGCTCGGCGCCGCCGGGCGCTTGTACGATCGCGTCGCGCGCGGCGGGATCACCAACGTGCGCGTCGCACAGTACCGCGACAACATCGTCCGGTTGGTGATCGACCTCGACGGGCAACACAGCTACACGGTGAATCGCACGCTGAACGAAGTCCACGTCGTGCTCGATCCGAACGGCACGACCAAAACGTCGTTCACGGCCTGGCGCACGTCCGCGGGCAACACCGACGCCTTTGATGCGTCCGAAGCCGCCGTCCCGGCGGATCGCGCCGATACCCCGCGTCATAGCACAGTCAATCTCACGTCGCACGATCGCGCCGCGGCGATGTCTTCGCAGCCCAAGATCACGATCACCTTTCAAGATGCCGATATTCGCGAAGTGATCGCTGGCTTCGCCGTCTTCTCCGGCCGCACGATCGTCGCTGGCAAGGGCGTCACGGGTACAGTGACCGCTGAAATTCGCGATCAACCTTGGGACCTCGCCCTACGCGCGATCCTATCCTCGCAGGGCTACGCGGCCAAGGAAGATCAGGACGGCATCATTTCCATCGACAGCTACGAGAATATCGCCAAGCAGCAAGCCACCGAGCCGCTGCAGACGCGCATCATTTCGGTGAACTATGCGCGCGCCAGCTCGCTGGTCTCGACCGTCAAAGGCCTGCTCTCCAAGGATTGCCCCGCAGGCACCGCAGGCCCGAACGGTGGCGCCAGCACCGAGTGCAAGACGCGCGGTGATGTGAGCGCGGACTCCGGCACGAACCGCTTGCTCGTGACCGACGTTGCGTCGCGTCTCGAGGATATCGCCAACTACGTGAAGGACCTGGACGTTCGCACGCCGCAGGTCTCGATCAAGACCAAGATCATCCTCGTCGATCGCACGAACATCCAGGACATCGGCGTGAGCTATGACCTGGGCGACAACGGCACGTTCTTCAACAAGCTCGTTCAACGCACCGATCCGAGCACCTTCAAGCCGATCGACTCGAACGGTGATGGTGTCCCCGACGCTGTGGTCGGAACGCCGTTCCCCTCGAACACGCAGGTGATCAACATCGGCGGCAACTCGCTCGCAGCGATCTCGAACGCCACGCAGCGCGTGGTCGACCCGGCATTGTCCCTGATCTTCTCCACGGCGTTAGGCAAGTTCAACCTCACTGCGTTCCTCGACGGACTGCAGGAAGTCCGCCTCTCGGACGTCGAGGCCGAGCCGAGCATCGTCACGCTGGACAACCGCGAGGCGCAGATCCTCTCCGGTGAAGAGACGCCGATTCGTATCGTCGATCTCGGGTCGCTCAGTCAGGGCAGCGGCACCCAGGCGCCGCGCGCCACGGTCCAGTTCAAGGAGACCGGTATCATCCTCAAGGTGACGCCGCACATCACCAACAACCGCAAGATCCTCATGACGCTGCACGCGGAACGCTCGCAGCTCCAGCCGGCGGCGTCCGACCTCGGCTATACGTTCCTCAAGCAGAGCGCGGACAACGAGCTGCTGGTGGGCGATGGCGAGACCGCGGTCATCGGCGGCCTAACGACCACGCAGGTCCAACAGTCCAAGTCCGGTATCCCGCTCCTGGTCGATCTCCCGTTCATCGGCAAGCTGTTCGGCGAGACGCGGACCCAGGAAGACAAGACGGATCTCCTGATCCTCGTCACCCCACACATTGTCGACGACGGTGACGCCCTCGGCGCGCCCGGCGCCGACCGCTGACCGAGAGCGACCTATGACGCGGACCCTGGCGCGCCTGGCGCGCATGACTCACCCCGCGCGCGCCGGCATGCCGGCGCATGCGGGCCGCCTCGCTGGCGGTGCATTTGCTCTGGCCGCGATTGTCTTCGCCGCGGCCTGCGTCGAAGGAAATGGTGCGGGTGGCGGCGTCCTCGCCGACACCACACCGCCAGTTGCCACTATCACGGCGGCCGCGCCGGCTTCCGATTCCGTCGTCGCATTCAATGTCGTCGCAACCGACAATCTCGGCTTGCTCGATGTGCGTGTGCGCGTCGCGGGCCCTGGTATCACCGGCACGTTCGACACCACGTTCACCAGCGCCGTGACCAACGTGACGCTGCCGTACACCGTGCCGGTTCCGGCGAGCGTCCCGCCGGGCACCACCGTGACGATCATTGCGTCGGCGATCGACGGTGCGCACAACGTGTCGAGGCCTGACACCGCGTTCGTCGGCACCGGCAATCAATCGCCATCGATTGCAGTCATTACGAATCCGAAGTCGACGGATACCGCCGTGGTCGGATTCACGATGGCGGTGTCGCTCAGCGGCAAGAGTCCCAGCATGGTGAAGGCGCTCGGATTCATCGCCAGCGGCGTGTTCGCCTCGCCGGTTACGGACTCGGTGCTCTACAACTCGCCGCTCAAAGACTCGGTGGCCGTCGACACGTCCGTTAGTCTCGTTGGTGCGTCGACCGGAACGCTCACGCTCACGCCGTTCCTGTTGGACTCGCTCAAGCGGCGCGTCCTGGGTGTGCCGGTGAACGTGGTCGTCGCCAATTCCGCGTCCGGCAACAGCGTGCCGGTCGTCGACTTCGGCATCACGCCGCGCATCGAAGTCACCGACACAATGCACGTGAGCGCGCACGATCGCGCCGGCGTCCGGTGGCTCGGCTATGAAGTACGCAATCTGCCGAGCGACCCGGCGACGTTCTTCGCCGCGGACTCGTTCCAGGTGAACGGCAACGTGAGCTCGGCGCTCCACACGTTCAAGCTCGGGCTCAACATCACGACCTTCCCGAAGCAAGTGCAGGTGTTCGGCTTCGCGCGCAATAACAACGGTACGCGGGCCTACGCGCTGCTCGGCGATGGTGTTACGCAACGCGGGGACACGGTCGACGTGGTTGCCGGCCTAACGCGCAATCTGCCGGCCGGCGGCGTGATCGCCGACGCGCTCTATCACAAGCCAACCAACCGTCTCTACTTGAGCAACATCGAGCGAGACGAGCTCGAAGTCTTCGACCTCGCCGACTCGACGTTCCACACACCGATCGCCGTGGGATCGCGTCCATGGGGTATCGCGGCGTGGCCGGCGAATCGTGACGGCACCATGGGCGACACGCTCCTCGTCGCCAACTCGGGTGGCACGAACATCAGCTACGTGAACGTGAACGGCAACGCGGACCAGGAAGTGTTCCGCTACCCGCTGCCCGCGATCATCGTGTTCACGGTGACGTCGCAGACGTCGTCTACGACCGGTCAGATCATCGAGAACAAGACGGAGCACGATTTCAGTGAGCGTCCGCAGTTCCTCGGTGCCACCTGCACCGGAGCCGCGTCTGGTCCGGCGCCGTGTGGCGACATCATTCTGCTGTACTCCACAACGCCGACGAAGGGGCAGACGCAGCCGTTCCAGAACGAAGGAACGGTCCGCTGGGAGAATCTGACGAAGCACACGTCGCACTTCTTCTTCGAGCAGGCCATGGGGCAGACCTCAGGCCGCAGCGACACGCTCGAAGTGGACCGCAACGCCGCGCAGAATGTCGGAAGCGACTCCGTGCTCGTCCCCTTCCGGCAGTTTGGTAGTGCGAGCGACTCGCTCGGTCTCTCGATTGTGGTGCGAATCGATCAGCTCGCGTTCCGCGATACCACCTTCGTTCGCAACTCGGGTAACTTCCGTCGCGCGATCATCGCGGAGGGCGGCGCCGTTTTCGGTAGCCGCGCGATCATGTACGACGACAGCGCGGGCTTCCAAACGACGTTCACGAACGCGCTCGGTACGTTCACCGCTCCAGTTCCGGTTGTTGACAACGGCATCTCGCGCCCGGTCGACGTGTCGGACTTCATCGCCAACACCTTTGCACGTGTCGGTGGCGCCGCGATCAACTTCGACGGTGCGCTCGGCGCGATCCGCGGCGACTCGACGTACATCATCGATCGCACGCTGCGCCTGCAGGGCCTGTTGCAGACTTCGGCTGGCAACTCTGGCTTCGACTTCCACCCGGACAACGCGGGTATCGGGCCTAACACATCGCCGGCGGGCACGCGACTCAGCTTCGCTGCGTCCGCCTCTCCGCAAATCGAAGTCTACGACACGTATCGCTATAATCGATGCATGATCCTTCCGACCCGCGATCCAGTCATCGGGCCAATCAAGGCGGCGAAGGATCCGGCAGGCAACGTGGTGCTCGTCGCGGCAACGCAATTCGGCGTCGTGATCGTGACGGTTACGCAAGCCCAACTGCTCGCCAGCTGCCCGCCGTAAACGGCGAACGTCGGTGAGCGGCAATGGCCGCGGCGCGGTCCATTGGCCAATCTCACCGACGCATTTGATTGCGCGGAAACCTGAAGGCGTGGTAGCATTGGATGCTGCCACGCCTTTGGCGTTGGTGGCGTGTATTTTCTCGAGTTGTTGCCCAACGCCAAACTACTTCTTCGCACGCGTCATCCGCGCACTTGTCTCTCTTACGCTTTACCACTGCCGGCGAATCGCACGGACCAGCTCTCGTGTGCATCCTCGAGGGCATGCCCGCCGGCCTTCCGATTTCCTCTGAGGATGTCAACGTCGATCTCGCGCGTCGCCAGCAGGGCTACGGCCGCGGCCGACGGATGCAGATCGAGAAGGACGCCGTCGAGATTTTGTCGGGCGTGCGAGCTGGCGCGACGATTGGCTCCCCAATCGCGATGCTCATTACCAACCGCGATTGGAAGAATTGGCAAGAGATCATGGATCCCGCTTTGCGCGAGGGTGATCCCGAGCCGAGGAAGCGAGTCGTCACAAGGCCGCGTCCAGGCCATGCCGACTTGTCGGGCATGCTCAAGTACGACCGCACCGACGCTCGTGACATTCTCGAGCGCGCATCCGCCCGCGAGACCACGGCGCGCGTTGCGGCCGGAGCGATCAGTCGCATTTTTCTCCGCGAGTTCGGTGTGCGCATCGGCAGCCACGTCGTGCACTTGGGGGGCATCGATGCGCAACGACCGGATCCATTCCCCGATGACATCAATTCGGTAGCCGATCAATCCCCGTTGCGCACGCTCGATCCAGCAGCGGCAGACCGGATGGTCGAGCGTATCGATGCGGTGAAACGCGAAGGGAATACGCTCGGCGGAATCTGCGAGGTCGTCTGCGATGGAATTCCGGTGGGGCTCGGCTCACATATTTCGTGGGATCGAAAACTCGACGGCCGCCTCGCCGGCGCAATGATGTCGATTCCTGCGGTGAAGGCCGTCGAG
>DATJET010000034.1:0-6932 GCA_035496295.1 Gemmatimonadaceae bacterium | reverse complement strand
CGCCAGTCTGTTGTTCGGCGTCACGCCGGTGGACCCGCTGACGTTCGGCGCGGTCTCGGCCGTGCTCCTCGGTGTCGCGGTGGCGGCGTGCGCCGTACCGGCGCGCCGAGCCTCGCGGGTGGATCCGCTGGTCGCGATGCGGAGCGAGTAAGGCACCTCCGGCGGCGCTCATCATGCCTGTCGAGCCCGCCTCCGGGAACGGCGAGACGCGGTGACGGTCCGGCGAGCTGCACTGCGCATTGTACGATGAACCTCCGTTGGGCATATTGCCCGCCTTCCTATCTCTGCGGAGCCCACCATGCGTACGCTGCTCAAGTCGTCATTCGTCCTGTCGTTAGTCATGGCCGCCGGCTGCTACCACGCCACCATTCAAACGGGCCTGACCCCGTCGACGCAGATGATCGAGCGTCATTGGGCGAACGCCTGGATCTACGGCCTCGTGCCGCCGAGTTACACGGAGACCGCCACGGCGTGCCCGAGCGGCGTGGCGCGCGTCGACACCCAGCTGAGCTTTCTCAACGAGCTCGTGGGCGCCATCACGTTCGGCATCTACACGCCGATGGACATCGTCGTGACGTGCGCCGCGGGCCGGTCGAGCGCGCTGCCGAGCGATCGGACGATCGACGTGGGCGCGAACGCAAGTCCGCAGGACGTGCAGGCCGCCATGGATAGCGCAGCGGTTCGCTCGCAGCGGACCCACCAGCCCATGTTCCTCAGGTTCTAACGACGCACCTGGCTGTTGCCGGGAAGCCACGCGGCCCGCGAGACCAGGTGTCTCGTGGGCCGCGTGGTCATTCATCGCGAGGCTGGCCCAGGCCGCACTTGCGCACGCGGCGTGCGCCGTGAACCATTCGCGAGAAGGCGGCCGGTGCGCCGCCATCACTCGACGAAGAGCATCGCATGCGCGTTCGTGTTGGGTTGTCGATCATTGCTATCTGCGCGGCCGTCGCCGGTGCTGCCTGCAACTCAGGTTCGCTCTCGCCCAATCGCGTGTGCGGCGGGTCGATCTTTCTCGTCATTGCGGACGGCAAATCATCCACGTTCGCCGTTGGCGACAGCGTGACGCTGATCGCGCAGCACGGTGTACTGGGTCCGGGCGTCGGAAGCACCGGCTGCAGAATTCAGAACATACCGGCGGCCAGTGTGTCGTGGACGACGAGCGACACGGCCATCGTGCGCGTTGCAGCGGACGGGTCCGCACATGGGCTCTCCGCGGGGAAAGCGGACGTCACCGCGACGTACGGGGGACTGAGCGCCACACTTACCCTGACAATTCTCCCGTAAGGCTGGCCTTCCCCGGCGTCCATCCATATCATCGCGAGCACAGCTGCATACGGCACAACCGCCCGACTCTCTCGAGGTGCACGATGACTGGCTCAACGGACCGTTTTGGCGTCGGTTGGGGAATTCTGCCGATCCGTCTCGTAATCGGATTGGTGTTCGCGATGCACGGCGGACAGAAGCTCTTCGTGTTCGGCGCGGGCGGTACCGCGACGGCGATGTTGCACATGGGCATTCCGCTGCCGCTGATCGCGGCGTGGGTCGCCATCCTCGTGGAGTTCATCGGCGGGTTGGCGATTTTCTTCGGCGTCTGGGCGCGCTGGCCGGCGTGGTTGCTGGCGATCGAGATGCTGATCGTGATCTTGTTCGTGAAGCTGCACGGCGGATTTTTCACGCCGCGCGGCATCGAGCTCGAGTTGACGCTGATGGCGGGCGCGCTCACGATCGCGATGTTAGGCACGGGGCCGGCGTCGCTGGCGTCCGGCGACCGCGCGCCCGTGTCCGCGGACGCATAGCTCGGCGTTCTCCCGAGCTCCAAGGCGGGCTCGGCCGTACGGCCGCGGCGTACTGCCCCGCCGCGCCGGATCGACGCGTTACAACCTTTATTTGTCCGGCATTGTCATATAAATCATGACGATGCTCGGTGAGCTCGAACAGGTCGTGTTGCTGGCCGTGCTGCAGGCCGGCGACGAGGCGTACGGCGTCCCCGTGCAGTCGGAGATTCGGCGCCGAGCGCGTCGCACGCTCACGCTCGGGACAATTTACAAGACGCTCGCGCGCCTCGAGACCAAGGGCTTCGTCGCATCGCGACTCGGCGAGCCAACCGCGGAGCGCGGCGGCCGCGCCAAACGCTACTACACACTCACGCCGGCGGGACGTCAGGCGGTGCGCGGCAGTCTCGCCGCGCTGCGTCGGATGGCGGCCGGCCTCGATGTGGGGCTCCAGGCGCCATGACATACTCGCGATCCACTCCGCCCGCGCGCGCACTTCGCCTGCTGGAGCGCGTCCTCCCGGCCGACGTGCGCGACGCGCTCACCGGCGATCTCATCGAGACGTTTGCCCGAACCGCCGATGCACGGGGGCTGCGTGCGGCACGGCTGCGCTTCTGGGGCGAAGTGCTCGGTGCCGTCTGGCAGTGCGGCGCATGGCGGACGGCGCTGCGCGGTCGCAGCGGCCTAACGCCAGCCTTCGGCCTGACCGACGACCTTCGCTACGCGGTTCGGGTGCTGCGTCGCGCACCGGCGTTCGCCGTCCTGTGCATCGTCACGCTCGCCCTCGCCATCGGTCCGACGACCGCGATCGTGAGCGTCGTCGATCCGGTGCTCTTTCGACCGCTCCCGTACACCGACCCATCGCGCCTCGCGTTCATCTGGGAGCGCGACGAAACCGGACGGCCGGTGACCACGGGGTACAGCACCGTCGAGGACATCCGGGCGAACGCGACGCTGCTCGCGTCCGTCGCCGCGGTGGGCTCCTGGCAAGCCATCCTGTCCGACCCGATGAATCCCGCGCGCCTAACGGGCTCCCGCGTGTCATGGAATTACTTCCGGACACTCGGCGTGGTGCCGGCGTTAGGCCGGGATTTCACCACCGACGATGACCGGCCCGGTCACACGCACGTGGTCGTGCTGACGCACGGACTATGGACCGGCCGCTACGGATCGAACCCGCGCGTCGTCGGCAGCACGATGACCCTCGACGGCACGCCGTACACGGTGATCGGTGTCCTGCCGCCGTCGTTCGATGACATGATCGCGCACGATGCCGAAATCTTCAGCCCGCTCGGCTACGTGGTAACGCAGCCATGGGCCTGCCGCACGTGCCGCCACCTGACGGCAGTTGCACGGGTGCGCGACGACGTGCCGTTCGAGCGCGCGCAGGCCCAGCTCAACCAGCTGTCGGCGCAACTCGTGCGCGCGCACCCGACGGATTATCCCGCGGTCGGCATGTTCCTCACGCCCATGCAGCACGAGGCGACGCGCGCCTCGCGGCCGGCGCTGCTCGCGATCCTCGGAGCGGCCGTTCTGGTGCTGCTCATCGCACTGGCCAACGTGGTGAATTTGCAACTCGCCCGCGGCCTGCGTCGCGATGACGAATTTGCCGTGCGCATCGCGCTCGGCGCGCGGCCCGGCCGCCTGACGCAACAGCTCATGGCCGAAGGTCTGGTGATCGCTGCCGCCGGCGGTGCGTTCGGCACGGCGTTCGGCGCCGCGGTGCTGCCGGCGTTGGTCGGCCGGCTCCCACGGACGATCCCGCGGTTGGATGCGGTGCACCTCGACCTGCCGGTGCTGGCGTTCGTGGCGCTCATCGTCCTCACGGTGGCTATGGTGACGGGGCTCGTGCCTGCGCGCGGCGCGCGCCGGCGCGCCATCGACGGCGCAGCGCTGCGTGGCGGCGCTCGCCTAACGGTCAAGGCCGGAGCCGCGACGCGCTCGACGCTCGTCGTCGGCGAGGTCGCACTCGCCCTGCTGCTGCTGGCGAGTGCCGGTCTCCTCGCTCGGAGTCTCACGAACCTGCTCGCCGTCGACCCCGGGTTCGATCCGGCGAATCTGATCACGATGCGCGTCGTGTCATCGGGGCCGGCGTATCAGAAGGCCGCCGCGATGCTCGACTACCGCGGGCGCGCCATCGCCGCGGTGCGCGAGATTCCCGGCGTGCTCGATGCGGCGACGAGCACGTCGCTCCCGCTCTCCGGCGATCTCGACCGCTACGGCATCACCGCGCAGGACAAGCCCCTCGCGAACCCGGCGCTGGCGCCGTACGCCACGGGCTATCGCGTGAACGGGGATTTCGTGCGCACCATGCGCATTCGACTGCTCGCCGGCCGCGATCTCACGGCGCAGGACGGGCGTGACTCCGCGGCGTCCGTTGTGCTGGTGAGCGACGCCCTGGCGCGGTCGATCTGGGGCGGCGAGTCGCCGCTCGGCAAACTGGTCCACGTGCCTAACGCACGGGCGCAGTGGGCCGAAGTGGTGGGCGTCGTCGGCGATGTGCGCCACGCGTCGCTCGACAACGACGACGGGCGCGCCATCTATCTCCCGGAAGCGGCGTGGGGTTGGGCAAACGACGAGGCGGCGCTCGTGGTCCGCACGCGCGCGAATTCGGCGGCGCTCGTGCGCGCAGTGCGTGCGGCCGTCGCATCGATCGACCCATCGCAGCCGGTCACGGATCTGCGCACGATGGATGCGGTGGTCTCGCGGTCCACCGCGCAGCGCCAGCTCGCGTTCGCGCTCTTCGGCTCGTTCGCCGTGTTGGCGATGATGCTCGCCGCGGCGGGCATCTACGGCGTGCTCTCGGGCAGCGTGGCCGAGCGCACGCGGGAGATCGGGTTGCGCGGTGCGTTAGGCGCGACGCCGGGCAATCTGCTGATGCTCGTGGTCCGGCACGGCCTGGGCCTCGCAGCCGTGGGCGTGGTGATCGGGCTCGCGGGCGCGCTCGCGTCGACGCGCCTCCTGCGCGCACTGCTGTTCGGCATCGGGCCAACGGACCCGTGGATGTTGGGCGGCGCGGCGGCGGGACTGTTCGCGATCGCGGCCATCGCGTGCGCGGTCCCGGCATGGCGTGCGGTGCGCGTGGATCCGGTGACCGCGCTCAAGGACTAGCGATCGCGCAATAGACGAACCGCCGCGCTAGGATCGGCCCGGCAGCTCCGACTCGGCGGCGATGCAGAGGCCGAGGTCGCGCAGCATCCCGTCCTCGAGTCCGTAGACCCATCCGTGCACGGATACCGACTGGCCGCGCGCCCACGCGTCGCGCACGACGGTGGTCTGCGCGGCGTTCGCGACCTGTTCGATCACGTTCAGCTCGCACAACCGCCGGCGCCGCGCCTCATCGTCAGACAGGGCGTCCAGCGCGGCGTTGTGCTTCCACCGCACATCCTGCACGTGGCGGAGCCAGTTGTCCACCACGCCTAACTTGTCGTCCCGCAGGGCAGCCGCCACGCCGCCGCACCCGTAGTGACCGCACACGATGATGTGTTGGACGCGTAGATACTCGACGGCGAACTGCATCACCGACAGGCAATTCAGATCCGAGTGCACCACGACATTGGCAATATTGCGGTGCACGAACATTTCGCCCGGTGGCAGGCCGACAATCTGATTCGCGGGCACGCGGCTGTCGGAGCAACCGATCCACAGGTATTGCGGTGCCTGCTGGCCCGACAGGCGAGTAAAGAACGCCGGATCCTGCCGCGTCATGTCGGCGGCCCAGACTCGGTTGTTGTCGAAGAGATGGCTCAGGCTGCGCATGAAAAAGTCAGGTCGTGGAATCGATCGCATCCGCGCCGCGCGCGGCGCCCACCCACATCAGCCAGGCCAGGGCTAACGCAATGGCCGCCGAGGCGACGCCGGCCAGCACCCCGATCGCCGCCGACGATCCGGCCCACACCACCGGCGCAATGGCGCCCGCCGCGGTGAGGGCAATGGTCCAACACACCACCGTCACGCGCATGAACCGCCGTGTCAGCATCGCCAGCGGAAGCAGCAAGGCCAAAATGCCGAACGCGAATTGCGTGTCGGTCTGTAGGCGCTCGCCCGGTGTATGAGAGGCCGACAACTGGCTCGCTCCGCCTAACAAGCCGTTGACCGCCAGCGCGAGCGTGAGGACGAGCCCCACGACGAACAGTACCCGTCGCGTTCGGACGGTCACGCCGCCCGCGCACTCGTCCAGTGACGTCGCACGGTGCGATGACCGATCTGCCCACGAGTGAAGAAACCACGCACCATGTCGGATCGCGCGCAAGATGACCACGCCGCCGGACGACAACCGCCCGCCTCGCAATCATAGGCCGGTGGTGTCAGCGCCGAAAGGCTGTACGCGGATACGCGCACCCGTTGCTCAATGCGACAGATGCGTTCCGGCCAGCGTGGCGATCGCGCCCAAGGCCGTCTGCGCGGCGTTGAGCCCCAGCCGGAAGTCGTCGTCGGTGTACGTCGAGAACACGTCCGTGGGCTGGTGCCACTGCGGATCCCAACCCGCGCCGATCTGCATCCCGCGCTCGTTCTCGCGTACACTGATCGCCGGCACCAGATCTTCGAACGGCGCCGAGTCGGTGTTGGTCATGTGCGGACCAACCGCGGCCGGATAGTCCGTGGCGTACTGCTCGTTGGCGGTGCGGAACGCCCACGCCAATTGCTCGGCGCCGGCGGCGAACTTGGCCGTCGACTGGAACTCGATGTTGACGTCCGCTTCGGGACGCTGCGTAGTGCTCACCGTGCCGTCCGCGTTAGGCATTCCGTGGTCGAACATCATCATGTCGTGCTGGATCATACCCAGCCACTTGGGCTCGGGATATTTACCCGACCCCGCGGGGTCCTCCTTCCCCTGCAGCGCCGCCCGCTGCGCGACGTACGCGCGCGAGCCGTTGAGGCCGGTCTCTTCGTTGTTCCAGAGAATGAAGCGGATCGAGACGTCCGTGTGCACGTCGTTCATGCTCAACACGCGCGCCAGCTCCATGACTAACGCGGTGCCGGAGCCATCATCGTTGGCGGCTTCCCCCCAGCCGATGTCGTCCATGTGCCCGCCCACGATGTACATCTCGTCGGGATGCACCGCCCCGATCTTCGTGCAGTACACCTCCTGTCGCTGCCCCGGTGTGCTCGCCTGCGAATCGAGCGCACGCAGCGTCGTATCCGGCTGCTTGAGCGAAT
>DATJET010000033.1:0-18570 GCA_035496295.1 Gemmatimonadaceae bacterium | reverse complement strand
CGCTCGAGCACACGCCGCAGCGCGGGGAGCTTGCGTGCTAACGCATCCTGCGCGACGTCATCGGCGCGCAGCTCCTTGCCGCGCAGCCGCACGCTCTCCGACACGCGGCCGGTGATGATCACCACCTTGAGCCCGACGTGTCGCATGAGCTCGATGCCCAACCCGTCCTGCACGTCGTAGCGTTTGAACTCCATGGCTGCGCCCGCCACATCGCCGAGGTAGATGCCGCCGTCGGTGAGCACGCCGTCGACGTCGAGGCCGACGAGCTTGATGCGGCGCGCGAGTGCGGCGTCGATCACTGGCGGCACGTGTCCCACACCTCGACGAGCTGGCGGACTAACGCGTCCAGCTCGGACAACGGAAGCATGTTGGGTCCATCGCTCGGCGCGTTGTCGGGATCCGGGTGCGTCTCGAGAAACACACCGTTGGCTCCGGCCGCCACCGCCGCGCGGGCCAACGTGGGGATGTGCTCGCGCGCACCGCCGCTCGCGCCCCCCTCGCCCTTCCCCGGTTGCTGCACGCTGTGCGTCGCGTCGAACACGACGGGCGCCGAGCACGCGGCGGCGAGGCGGGCGAACGCGCGCATGTCGACGACGAGATCGCCGTAGCCGAAGAAGGTGCCGCGCTCGGTGATTGCGATTTCCGGCCGCCTAACGCCGGCGCGCCGCACCTTGTCGGCCGCGCCGCGCATGCCTTCGGGGTGCATCCACTGCCCTTTCTTGATGTTCACAGGCTTGCCCGTGGCGCCGGCGGCGATGAGCAGGTCCGTCTGCCGGCACAGGAACGCGGGAATCTGCAGGACGTCGACCACTTGCGCGGCGGTCGCGCACTGCTCCGGCTCGTGCACGTCCGTTAGGACCGGCAATCCGGTGCGGCACTTCACGCGATCGAGCGCGGCGAGACCCTCGTCCAATCCCGGCCCGCGGTGCGCGGCGCGATTGGAGCGATTGGCCTTGTCGAAGCTCGCCTTGAAGATCACGCCGCCGGGCACGCGCTCGGCGAGCGACGCCAGGTGGTCCGCAACGCGATAGTTCAGGTCGTCCGATTCCACCACGCACGGGCCGGCGATGAGGAAGAACCGGTCGACGGGAAACCGTTGCGTCACGTCGCGCTCAGGTGGACGTGGCGGCACGCGCGCCCCGTGCGGCGTCGCGGGACTCGCCGCGCGCGCGCTTGGCCTGGAGGGCCGCGCCCACGAAGCCGGCGAACAGCGGGTGCGGGCGCGTCGGGCGCGACTTGAGCTCGGGGTGGAACTGGCAGCCCACGAACCACGGATGGTCCGGCAGCTCGATAATCTCGACTAACGAGCCGTCGGGCGAGAGGCCGCTGAACCGCACGCCGTGCTTCTCGAACAGGTCGCGATAGGTGTTCGAGAACTCGTACCGGTGCCGGTGCCGCTCGCTGATGTCGGATGCGTTGTACGTCTCGGCGACTAACGACCCCGGCTTGAGGCGGCAGGGGTACGCGCCTAACCGCATGGTGCCGCCCATGTCGGTGATGTGCTGCTGCGATTCCATGAGCGAGATCACCGGGTCGTTGCACTCGGGGGCGAACTCGCTCGAGTGCGAGTCGTCGAGGTTGCACTTGTGCCGCGCGAACTCGATCACCGACACCTGCATGCCAAGGCAGATGCCGAAGAACGGGAGACCTCGCTCGCGCGACCACCGAATGGCTTCGACCATGCCTTCCACGCCGCGCACGCCGAAGCCGCCGGGCACGAGCAGCCCGTGGACCGGGCCTAACAGTTCACCTGCGCGCTCGGCGGATGTGAAGAGGTCGCTCGAGATCCAACGGATGTCGACGCCCACGTTGTTGGCGATGCCGCCGTGGATCAGCGCTTCGTGCACGCTCTTGTAGCTGTCCACGAGATCGGTGTACTTGCCCACCACCGCGATGCGCACGCGCTCGCTGGGCGACGTGATACGCCCCACCATCTCGCGCCACGGGGTGAGGTCGGGCGCCTTTCCGTCTAACCCGAGGCGCGCGACCACGCGGTCATCCAGCCCTTGCTCGGCGAAGGAGAGCGGAATCTCGTAGATGGTGGGGACGTCGCGGCTCTCGATCACGGAGCCGAAGTCGACGTTGCAAAACAATGCGATTTTTCGCTTCACGTCTTCCGACAGCGGGCGCTCGGCGCGGCAGATGAGCATGTCGGGCTGGATTCCGATTTCCATGAGCTCGCGCACCGAGTGCTGCGTGGGCTTGGTCTTCACTTCGCCCGCGGCGCTGATGAACGGGACTAACGTGAGGTGCACGAAGAGCGCGTTCTCGCGGCCGATCTCGTGGCGGAATTGGCGGATGGCCTCGAGGAACGGCAGCGACTCGATGTCACCGACCGTGCCGCCGATCTCGACGATCACGACATCGTTGTCTGGAGCGATGCGCTTCATCGCCGCTTTGATCTCGTCCGTGATGTGCGGGATCACCTGCACCGTCGAGCCCAAATACTCGCCGCGCCGTTCCTTGCTGATCACGTTCAGGTACACGCGACCTGTCGTGACATTGTTTGACTGCGAGAGCGCACGGTCGATGAAGCGCTCGTAGTGGCCAAGGTCGAGATCCGTTTCGGCTCCGTCGTCGGTGACGTACACCTCGCCGTGTTGGAACGGCGACATGGTGCCCGGGTCGACGTTGATGTACGGGTCGAACTTCATCATGGTGACGCGCAGTCCGCGCTCCACGAGCAATCGGCCCAGCGATGCGGCGGCGATGCCTTTGCCGAGCGACGAGACGACGCCGCCCGTCACGAAGATGTACTTCGTCGTGTGCTGCGGTGCATTCGATGGCATTTACCGGTGCCTCGCGGTGAAGTCAGACCAACGGGTGTTCGCGCGCTCCAGATCGTCCTCGGTATCGATACTCGGCTCGGGCGGCGCGTCGATGAGAGCGACGCCCATGGCCATACCGGCCGCGAGCGGCCGGAGCTGCTCCAACCGCTCGATGCGTTCGAGCGGATGCGGCGGGAGCGCGACCCACTGCGCGAGCGCCGCGGGTGTGTACGCGTACACGCCGACGTGGCGGCGAATCATGCTGCGTGCGAGTTGGAATGTGTCGTCGCCGTTGTGCGCGGCGACGCCGGCAGCGCGCTCGCGCGCGAATGGAATTCCCGCTCGGGAAAAGTACAGTGCGCGCCCGTCGTCGGCACACACCACTTTGACGACGCTGGGCTGGTCGAGGATTGCGGGATCGTCGCGGATCGCGACGGTGCCGAGCGGGAAGCCTCGATTTCGTACCATTTCGATCGCGCCCATCAGTGCTTCAGCGGCGACGAACGGTTCGTCGCCCTGGACATTGAGGATGACGTCGAAGCGGCGTTCGGCGAACTCGGCTCGTGCGGCGACTTCGGCGACGCGGTCGGTGCCCGAGGGGTGCTCGGCCTTCGTTATGACGCACTCGGCGCCGGCGTCACGGGCGGCGGCGGCGACATCCGGGTGATCGGTGGCGATGACGCAGTGGTCGGCGATGCGGAGATCTTGGACGCGTTGCCAGACGCGGACGACGAGCGGGGATCCGCCGAGGAGGCGGAGCGGCTTGCGGTGGAGCCGGGTGGCGCCGAGACGGGCTGGGATGATCGCGAGAGTGGTCACGGGCGCTCGCGAGGTGCGGGGCGCAATGCAAGATTCACGCCATGCAATATATTCTATGGTGTTGGAAGAAGCCAGCCCGGCAATCACGCAGGCCCGAGGTCGCCTTCATCTCCTTGCTCATCGCGTTCCGCTGAAGCGCCACGTTAGGCAGATAGGATAATGATCGGCGTCGGCATCGCGCGAAGCTAGCAGCCGGTAGCACGCTGTCCAGCAACACTCTCGCGATGGCGCCGCAGTGACGATCGCGGCCGCCAGGGTGTCCTTGCACTGGGCACACTGCATGTTCATCGAAACGCGCGTCCTCGGGAAAAAAGCTCGGTCACTGGACCGGTGGTCGGTCCCGGTTCCTCCCGCGGCAGGTGACGATGGCGATGACGCCCTCACGCTTCGCGATCTCATCACGCGCGTCGTGCTGAATGAGGTCGCGTCGTTCGACGAGCGACAACGACAGCGCCGGCTGATGCGCGTGCTGTCGCAGGCCGAAATTGCCGATGGCGCAACCGGCGGCAAGATCGATCCCGGCGGCCACACGACGTCGCCGGTCGCTGAGCCAGAGGGGGCGGTCGGCGCCGCGCTGCAAGGCTTTGAGGACGGCCTCTACCTGGTTGTGCTCGACGGCGTCGAGCAGCGCGATCTGGATCGCCAGGTCTATCCAAAGGACTCGAGTACGCTCGTCTTCGTCCGCCTCACGTTCCTCGCCGGCGCCTAACGCATGGACAACGACCGCATCAAGGCCGAGCTCTCGGCCAAGCGACAGCCCGGCGCGCTGCTCGAGCGACTGACAAGCATCAAGCAGCAGGCCGCCGCACTCGTTGGAGCCGGCGTTCCGTCCACGGTTCGCGCACTCCTCGAGCAAGCGTGCAAGACGTCGGACTATTCGCGCTACGCGCTCATCGTCCGCAGCCGCTCTGAGTTAGGCACAGAGCTCGCCCAGTTGTCCGACAGCGGCTGGCGGCAACTGGCACGGACCCTCCTGCCCCGCCTGGAATCCAGCGTCGTCACGGCGCTGAACGGCCTCGTGCGCCGTCCCTGTACGGAGGGCCTAACGCGCCGGCCGTACCGGTCGCCGCAGTCGAAGACGACACTCGCGGGCATGCGCGGGCGGTGGCTGGCTCATCTCGCGCTGCTCCTCGGCGACTACGACGCGGACATCGTCTGGGTCGCCGAGCACGCGGCGCATCTCGCCGGATGGTCGGGTGCCGTCGACTTGGGATGGCTGCTCGCAGGTGCGATCGACGCCGGCGGGCTCACGGGCGATGCGGTGTTCGAGGTGTTGGCCGCCACCGTCCGCGGCGACCACGCGACTTCGCAGATGGGACGGCACGTGACGCAAGCGCTCCTGAGCTGTGCGCGGCCCGATGCCTGGCAACTCGTCGAACGCCTGCTGCTCGCGGCGCAGCGGGAAGAAGGCCTGCGCCAGGTCATTCTCGAGAGCGTCGACGAAGCGCATCCGGCGGCATTTCGGCGCATCCTAACAGTTATCCACGAGCACAACCTGGCGCGGTTCTCCTCGACGATTCGCGCCGCGGACACGTGGTTCGGCTTTCTCTGGGACGGCACGTCGCAGGTCAAGATCGATTCGCTGCTCGAGCGCGTGCTCACGTTCGTCGATGATCCCGCGGCTCGCGACGCCGCGCTGAATGGTGAGGACGCCGAGACGGCGTACCTCGCGCTCTGGAGCGTCGCGTTCGACGATATCGATGCGGTCATCCCGCTGGCGACGAAGCTCGCGGCGTCGAGCTCCGAATCGATGCGGTTCGTCGCGGCACATATGCTCTCGCAGTCGCTGTGGTCGAGCGCCTTCGGCACACTCACGAATCTGTTAGGCGATGCGGATCTCCGGGTCGCCGCGCGGGCGCTCGATGCCTTCTACGCTGACCGGTCGAAGCATGTCGACGTCATGCAGCTGTTCGAGCGCCTCGAGCAGCTCATTGCGCGCATTCCGAAACGCGGCCAACCCCTCGCGGCCATTGTCTGGCCGTGGTGGAAGCGCACGCTCGAGCGCTCGCATGTCGCCGCCGCAATGGTCGTTCACGCCGCGCACATTCCAGGTGAGCGTTTGCTGCCGCATGTGCGCGACCTCAATGCGGACGGACGGGCTGCGTTCCTGCGCGGCGTCGCCGGCATCGCGGCGCATCGCATGCGCGGCCGCCCGGAACCGCAGCGGCGTGCGCTCACCGCCGGCGAGCGCGCCTTGGCGATCGACTTTCTGGGCGATCCATCCGAGTCGGTCCGATCTACCGCGTGTGACGTGCTCGATGCCCTGCCCCTCGAGACGGATGAGGTCGAGCGCATCGTCGGCCTGCTCGACCGCAAAGCGAGCGACCTTCGTGCCCGATCGCTCACCAGGTTGGGGGCACTCTCCGATGCCGAGCTGTTGAGTGTCGCGGATCGGCTGCTAGCCGATGCGAGCGAATCGCGGCGTCAGGCAGGACTGGAGCTGCTGCGGGACGCGATGGAGAAGAAGCGGTCGCTCCCCGAGGTGCGCGCGCGAATCGAACGGTATTCCGCCGGACGTTCGACTCTGTCAAAACAGGAAGAAGCGCACGTCGCAGCCGTGCTGCTCGAGCCGTCGGTCGCAACCACCGATAATGCGCTGGGCCTCATCGATCCGCATGCGATGCAAGCATGGCCCGCACCAAAGTCGCGCAAGATAGAGGTCGACACGGCCGGGGCGCGCGCATCGCTGGCGGCGCTCGCGGAGCTCGTCCTGGCGAACGTCGAAACGGAAGTTCGCAGGAGCAACGGTGAAGTCGTGTTGCTGCCGCAGTCCGTTGGCTGGTCGTTCGGCCCGCGCAAGCGGGAGGACGTAGAAGACGGCGGCACCGGCGTGCCGTTGGTCGATGTGTGGCGCTCGTGGGCCCGCGGGCGGCCTGCGTCGCTCCGAGACGACGACGGCCTCGAGCTGCTCCGCGCGCTCGTGCCTAACGAGGAGAGCGCCGTGTGGCAGAGCGCACCCGTTCGCAGGTTGCGCGACGGGAACCTCAAGCACATGCACAACACGCTCCTGAACGGGCTTGCCCAGTGGAGCATCGTGTGGGATCCCCCCGCGCACGGCTTCGAGTTCCTTGTGGATGGTTTCGAGTCGACCGTCGCCGCCATCGACGACGCTGACTACGCCGAGCTCGTGAAAGACAGAGCAGCGCAGACCGCGTGGTACTACGCGGCGGATGAACGCAAGCGCCCGGTGCAGCGGAAGCTGCACCAAGCGCAGCTCTGGTTGAATCGCGCACACTGGTGGCGCTCACTCTTCCCGAAGACCGTGCAACCCGAGGCAGCCATTCGGCTTTACGGTGTGCTGCGCGTGCTGGAATCGCGTTCGCGCGGGCGCGCGCGTTTGCGCATCAGCCTGGAGGACTTCCTGAGCGTGTATCGCACGGGCGCACTCCGTGATCCGAGCGCCGAGCTGACGGATCTGCTCGTTGGGCGGTGGACGGGCCCCATGACGTCAAATTTGCTGCGGGTCGTTTCCACGAAACGACCGCCGGTTGGCTTCGCCGAGCACGCCGAGCTCGTCGAAGCGGTCGATCGCTGCCGCCGCCGCGTCGTGGAGGTCGAGTGCGAGCGCGGCGATCGGCCGACGGCGGTGTCACGTCACGTCATGGAACTGCGGTGGACGGGCGGCCTGGACACGATCGCGCGTGCGCTGCCTGCGTTAGGCAAGACGCACTTTGCCCGCAATTTCGGGTGGTCGCGAATGGGCGAATCGCGGAAGGAGTCGTTGAGCCATCTGGTGGTGCGGAGTTTCCCGCGGCCCGAGGATACGCCCGATGCCTTCGCCGCGTGGGCGCGGTCGGTGCGCATCCCGCAATCGCGTCTCGTCGAGCTCGCGGTGTACGCGCCGCAGTGGGCGCGGCACGTTAACCACGTGCTCGAGTGGCCCGGTCTGGAGGACGGCGTGTGGTGGATCGAAGCGCACACCAAGGACGGCCGCTCCTGGCAGCTGCGCGATCTCAAGGATGAGTGGGCTGCCGGCGCGGGTGAGCAGACGCCTCTCACTGCCGACGAGCTGACGGACGGTGCGGTGGATGTCGCGTGGTTCGAGCGCACGTACGCTGCACTCGGCGCCGAACGGTGGCGCGCGTTGTATGCGGCCGCGAAATACGCGGCGAGCAGCGGCGGTCATGCTCGTGCGCAGCTCTTCGCCGATGCGATGTGCGGCCAAGTCACGCGCGAGGCGCTTCTCGCCCGGATCGATGGCAAGCGGCACCAGGATTCGGTCCGCGCGCTGGGTCTGCTTCCGCTCGCCGCGGGCGAGGCGCGCCAGCACGACGTGCTCGAGCGGTACGTCCGCCTCGAGAACTTCCGGCGCGAGTCGCGCACGTTTGGATCGCAGCGCCAACAGAGCGAGAAGCGCGCCGTGGCCATCGGGCTCGCGAACCTGGCGCGCACCGCCGGCTATCGGGATCCCCAGCGCCTCACATGGGCGATGGAGCAGCAAGCGGTCGCGGACCTCGTTCGCGGACCGGTCGTCGTGACGCGCGGGGACGTCGTGCTCACGTTAGGCATCGACGCCGACGGCGTACCGTCGCTCGTCGCGCAGAAAAAGGGCAAGACGCTCAAGGCCCTCCCCGCCGCCCTCAAGAAAGATGACGAGGCGCAGGAGCTCAAGGAGCGGCTCCAGGAGCTCAAGCGCCAGCGGTCGCGCGTGCGGATCGCGCTCGAGGACGCGATGTGCCGCGGCGATGCGTTCACTGCCGCCGAGTTAGGCACGCTGCTCGAGCACCCGATTCTCGCGCCGTCGATCGGCCGTCTCGTGTTCGTCGGTGATGGCGCGGCCGGCTACCCGGCCGAGCGCGGCCGGGTGCTCCTCGACGCGGCCGGCGCGATGCACGTGTTGGGCAACGCCGAACAGGTTCGGATCGCGCATTCACACGACCTGTTCGTGCGCGGCGACTGGCCCGCCTGGCAGCGCGAGTGCTTCCGCGCCGAGCGCGTACAACCGTTCAAGCAAGTCTTTCGCGAGCTCTATCCGATCACGGACACCGAGCGCGGCACGGAGCGGACGCGACGATATGCCGGGCACCAGGTCAACCCTCGGCAGGCGCTCGCGCTGCTGGGCGGGCGCGGCTGGCTCGTCTCGCCCGACGAGGGCGTGAGCCGAACGTTCCACGACGCCGGCCTAACGGCGCACCTGGCTTTCGAGGAAGCGTTCTTCACGCCAGCGGACATCGAGGGTCTCACGCTGGCCGAGGTGATGTTCGCCAAGAAAGGCGATTGGACGCCGCTCCCCCTCGAGCAGATCCCGCCGCGCGTGTTCAGCGAGACCATGCGCGATCTCGATCTCGTCGTGAGCGTCGCCCACAGTGGCGGTGTCGACCCCGAGGCAACGGCATCGACTGTCGAGATGCGCGCGACGCTCATTGGCGAGACGTGCCAGTTGCTCGGCTTGGACAATGTCGAGCTCAAGGCGCACCACGCGATCGTGCGCGGCGAGCTCGGCACGTATTCGGTGCATTTGGGCAGCGCCGGCGTGATGCTCATGCCGGCGACAGCGATTCCGATCGTCGCCGTCCACTCGCAGCATCGCGGTCGCCTGTTCCTCCCGTTCGCCGACGATGATCCCCGCACGGCGGAAGTGTTGTCGAAGGTGCTGTTGCTCGCGCGAGATCGGTCGATACGCGACGCGAACATTCTCGACCGGATACGGTCCGCAAGCGGCGCGACGCCGGACTGAGCGCATTGCGGAATGCAGCCATCTTGCGCGGGCGGCGGGCACTCGCGAAGATGTCGGCTTGCGCACCAATTCTCCGAACACCGGGCCGGTCCCGACGGCGGATCTGATTCTGGAGCCGTGGCGCACGAACTGCCGCATCACGCGGTTGCTCGTGGGCAGTATCCCGCCCAAGCTCTGGGCCGAGCTCGTGCCCGGCCTGCCCCGCCGCACCGTGCGCATGGTGGCCGCGCACTTTCACAATTCGCGCAGCGGCTGGATCAACACGCTCGGCGCCCCGTTAGGCATCCCGCGGCCGCCGCGCGTCAGCACGTTCAAGGCCACACGCCAGGAGGTGCTCGCCGCGCTGCCGGAGAGCGACCAGGGCATCGAGGACGTGCTGCGCGCGGGTTTGCACGCGGGCGGCCGCGTGCCGGCGACCAAGAAATACGTGTGGCGCAACCTGCCGCTCGATGTCGGGCACGTGCTCTCCTACTTCGTCGCCCACGAAGCACATCACCGCGGGCAACTGATCCTCGTGGCCCGTCAGTTAGGCGCGCGGCTGCCGCGCGAGGTGACCGACCGACTCTGGTGGTGGCAGCCGCCCAAGCAAGCGAAGAAACACGACCGAGTTTGATCGCGCGCGTGGACCCGCGCCGCTAGCGCCGGGGTAGAAATGCGGTACCATGACCCTGCCACCGATCGTGCGCCGACTTCGCGGTGTCGCCAGGATGGCGCGACTCTGGAGTGTCGCCTGGTTGCCCGCTGGTGTGGCGTTAGTCACTCTGGTCTTTCGGCCGTCTGTGTCGGATGAGCCGGGCTCGAGTTGGAATTGGCGACTGATGGCGATTCGGCTCGTCGTGTGGTGCACGTGGGGGGCGCTGAGCGGCGCCGTCTTCGCCGTGGCGCTCATGCTCGCGGAACGACGACGAGGCCTGGCCGAACTTTCGATGACGCGCACGGCGGTGTGGGGCGCAGTCGGTTCCGCGAGCGCTCCGGCCGTGCTCATGACCATCGCGTATTTTGAAGCCGGTCCCCGCGAACCGCTGCCCTATCTCATCTTCGTCGCCGCCACGGCTTCGTTAGGCGCGGCGATGGCCGCGGCGTCGCTGGCGCTTGCGCGCCGCGCGCCGCGCTAAGCCAACGAACCTCCCGGCGCCTCGGGTCGCAGGCACCAGATCGAGCAACAGACGCGTTCGCGGCGCGGCTAGTGCTGGCCCGGCACCCTGACCCCGAAACCAACCGCGTGGCGGTGCGTTCGCGGATCGAAATCGTAGCCCACGAAGATGAACGAGAACCCGAGCCGCGCGCCGAGGTTCTGCTCGAACCTCGGAAGGCCGCCCACGCCCGCGGATCCGAATGCGTCCCGCAGCACAACCGTGGGCGTACCGAGGTACTTCACCTTGAGCCCCGTGACCGGAATGGTGTAGACGCCGACCAGGTACAGCAAATGGTCTCCGCCTAACGAGAAGATGTCGACTGTCGGCAGCGTGCCCGCGCCGCCCAGGTACGCGAACCGCTGCGGCGGCGCCGTGTCGCCGGCGGTGAGCACACCGTGCGCGTGCACCAGGAAGTGCTGGCGCCCGAACGTCGGGAACGCGACGTCGGCGTTGAACGTGGTCTGCGTGAAGCGCTCGCCTAACGGAGTGTCGAACGGTCGTTCGACATTCACGTCGCCCGACAGCTTCACGTCGCCGAACTGGAACGCCGCCAGCGCGGTCCCGATCACCGACGAGATCCGCCCGTGCTCGATCACCGGGTTGGGCCTGAGCATTCCGTCGCGCGCCTCGGAGCCCGTGATGCTCCACGGTCCCCCCGCCCGCACCGACCAGTCCCGCTCCGTCTCGGCGCCCGCGCCTAACGCAAACTGCCCGGGTCCGGCGGTCCACGTATGCGTGAGCGTTCCCCGAAACCGATCGCCGCGCCAGTAGTTGCGATAGTCGTGACCGATCGCCAAGGCAGCCAGCGAATTCTCCGGACCTGCCATGATCCAGTCGTCGTTGGTCAACGTGTAGCGCCCGGCGTCGCCCGCGATCAGCCAATCCGGACCCATCGGTATCTCGATCGACGCCTCGGGGTCGAACATGCCGAGGTCGCTGCGATAGGTCACCGTCGGATCCACCCGAAGGTGGTCGTGCAGCAGAGACAACCGCGGGCCCCAGATCGCCGACAGACCATCCACGCGATCGTAGCTCGGCACGCGGAAGCCGAACAACATCGGCAGCGTGAAGATGCCGGCGAGCTCGGGTCCGGCGGGCGCGACGTAGTCGAGCGCGATCCCGTCCTTCGTGGTGTCGGCGTCGATGCGCACGTCGGGATACGAGAGCTTGCCGCCTACCACCACCGCGTCGCGCGAGTCGTACACGCGGCCGCCGACCGCGATCGCGCGGCCGTCGATGTGTGCGCCCGGCCTCAAGAACACGTTGCCCTCGAGCGCGAGCACGTCGCCGTGTACGGTGCTCGCCACGGTCGCGTCGCTGCCCACCACCACCACCGACGTCGCGAACACGCTGTCCTTGAACAGCCGCGTGTTCCACTTCTCGTACCGCGTCACGTACGGATGCGCGAGCGCGTCCGCGATTACCGGCCCCGACGGAATGGGCGCAGCGTGCCGGACGTACACGCGCTCGTGCGGCTGTTGGGCGGCGAGCGGCGTGCTCGCGACCAGCAGGAGCGCAACGAGACGTCTCAGCATCCGGCGACCGTCAGAAAGTTCTTCAGGAGCTGTTTCCCGTGTTGAGTGAGCACCGATTCGGGGTGGAATTGCACGCCCCATACCGGGTGCTCCACGTGGCGTACGGCCTGGATCTCGGTGTCGTCGTCGGTGGATGTCGCCAGGATCTCGAGCGAATTGGGCAGACTCGCGCGCTCCACGATCAACGAGTGATAGCGCATCACCTCGAGGGGCGATGGAAGCCCCGCGAAGAGGCCCGTCCCGTCGTGCGCGATGCGCGACATCTTGCCATGCATCACTCGCGCCGCGCGCACGACGCGTCCACCGTACGCCTCGCCAATGGCCTGGTGGCCGAGGCACACCCCCAGCGTGGGAATCACGGGTCCCCAGCGCGAGACCACCGGCACCGTGATCCCGGCTTCCTGCGGCGTGCACGGGCCCGGTGAGAGCACGATGGCCCGCGGCGCGAGCGTGCCCACCTCGTCCACCGTGATCGCGTCGTTCCGCCTAACGACCGGCTCGGTACCCATCTCGCCCAGGTACTGGACGAGGTTGTAGGTGAACGAATCGTAGTTGTCGATGACGAGGATCATGGCGGCGCGCGCTGCGGTTGGGCGTCAGCCCCGCGGATGATACTGCTTGTGCACCGACCGCAAGTACTCTCGATCGACGTGAGTGTAGATCTGCGTGGTGGAGATGTCGGCGTGGCCGAGCATCTCCTGGACCGCGCGCAGATCCGCGCCGTGCTCGAGCAGGTGCGTGGCGAACGTGTGCCTGAGCGTGTGGGGCGTGACGCGCTTGGTGATCCCCGCCCGCTCGACGTACTTGCGGAGAATCTTCCACGCGCCCATGCGCGACATCGGCTCGCCGTGCGCGTTCAGCAGCAGCATGCCCTTTCCCGCGCCGCGCTCGAGCCGTGGTCTGAGCTCGCGCAGGTACACGGCCACCGCGCCGATCGCGCGCCGTCCGATCGGCACGAGACGCTCCTTGCTGCCCTTGCCGAACACGCGCACGAGACCGTCGTCGAGCATCGCGTCCTTCACGCCAAGGGTGATCCACTCGGACACGCGCAGGCCGGCGCCGTAGGCGAGCTCGAGCATGGCGCGGTCGCGGAACGCGAGTGGATCGTCCAGCGTCGGTGCGGCGAGGAGTCGCTCCGCTTCTGTCACCGTCAGCACGTCGGGCAGCGTGAGCCAGCGCTTTGGCGTCTCGAGACGGTCGCTCGGGTCCTGCGCGATCTCACCCTCGCCAACGAGGAACCGAAAGTAGGTTCTGACGGCCGAGATGTTCCGCCGGATGGACGTCGGAGCGAGTCCCAGGTCCTTCAAGTGATACACGAAGTCGCGCAGCAGCGCCGGGGTGACGCCGGCGGGACGCGTCGCGCCCTTCACGCGCATGAACGTGGCGAAGCGGGCGAGGTCCAGCGCGTACGCCTCGTTCGTCGCGCGCGCCGAGCCCTTCTCGACGTGGAGAAAGTCCTGGAAGCGCTCGAGCTCGAAGGCGCGAGCAATATCGTCGCCTAACGCGACCGCCGGCGTCGTGGCGCGCACGCGCGGCTCGGCGGCGTGGCGCATCACCGCTCCTCGCCGCGCTGCTCGAGCGTGGCCACGGCGATGCACGCGATGCCCTCGCCGCGTCCGATCCAGCCCATGCCCTCGTTCGTCTTGCCCTTCACACTCACGGCACCGGGCTCGACGCCCAACGCAGCGGCCAGCGCGGCGCGCATCGCCGCCCGGTGCGGCGCGAGGCGCGGCTGCTCGGCGATCACTGTCACGTCGACGTGCGACGGCCGCCAGCCGTGCATGGCGGCTCGCGTGACGGCGAGACGCAGCATCTCGATCGAGTCGCGGTTCCGGTTGGCCGGATCCGAGTCCGGAAACAAGTCGCCGATGTCGCCCGCTCCGGCTCCGCCTAACACAGCGTCGGTGATGGCGTGGGCGACCGCGTCGCCGTCCGAGTGTCCCGAGAGGGAGAGCGAGGCGGGGATGCGCACCCCGCCCAACACGAGCGGGCCGCCGGGAACGAGGCGGTGCGAGTCATAACCGATGCCGCAGCGTGTGGCCATTCGGTCCCGCGCCCTGGTCGGGGATGGATCGCGCCGCGACGCGTGCCCGGCGCGGCCGCGTTACGCCGCCACGGTCGCGGACTCGGCGCTAGCAGGCGAAGGCGGTCCGATGATCGAGTAGTCCTGGCGTCGGCGCGCCGCGATGAACCCCGCGTCGCGGATGAGCCGCTCCATCTCGTCGGTGGTCGTGCGGAATGTCGTGTTCGCCGCGGAGACCACGTTCTCCTCGATCATGAGCGACCCGAAGTCGTTGCACCCGAAGCGCAGCGCGACTTGCCCCACCTTCATGCCCATCGTCACCCAGCTGGCCTGCAAGTTAGGCACGTTGTCGAGAGCGATGCGGGCGATGGCTACGGTGCGTAAGTAGTCGGTCGCGTCGGTCTTGGGTTGGTGCGACATTGCGGGCGTATTCTCGGGCTGCAACGGCCAGCAGATGAACGCCGTGAAGCCGTGCGTGCGCGCCTGGAGATCGCGGACGCGCTGCAGGTGCTCGAGCCGCTCGGCCAGCGTCTCGCCGATGCCGTACATCATCGTGACGCTGGTCTTCATTCCCTCCTCGTGCGCGATCCCCATGATCTCGAGCCAGCGATCGGCGCCGGCTTTTTTCTTCGCGACGATGTCCCGCACGCGCTGCACGAGAATCTCGCCGCCGCCGCCGGGAATCGAATTGAGCCCGGCCTTCATGAGCTCGCGTATCACATCGCGCGCATCCATGCGGAAGAGCTTCGCAAAGAAATCGACTTCGCTCGGGCTGAACCCGTGGATGTGAATGGGATGGTACCTCTTAATGTACTTGAGCAGCTCGAGATACCACTCGAAGGGGATGTACGGGTTGTGTCCCCCCTGCATGAGAATCTGGACGGCGCCCAGCTCTTTCGCCTCGTCGATCTTTGTGCCGATCTGCTCGAACGAGAGCGTGTATCCCTCGCCGTGCTTGGGCCGGCGGTAGAACGCGCAGAAGCCGCAGTCGGCCACGCACACGTTCGTGTAGTTGATGTTCCGATCGACGATGTACGTGACGATACCGTGCGGGTGCATCTCCTGGCGAACGCGATCGGCCTCGAGACCGAGCTCGAGGAGCGGCGCGTGCGTGTAGAAGTCGAGCAGGTCACGCATAGTCATCACGCAGGAAGAAAAGCGAGCGAACCATCGGGCACTTCGCCGACTGCGGCGAGCCGCCTGAAGAAGTCAGTGAGCCCCGCGAGGTGCGCGTACGACAACCGGTAGTCCAACCCCGAAAGGTACTCGGCGCAGGTGCCCAGAGCGACGCCGGTGGCGGTCGAGGCCTGGGCCGCGAGCTGATCCAGGTGCGACAGTCCCCAGTCGCGCGACTCGATGAGACGCGCGTGCACGTCCAACGCTTCGCGCACGGGCGCGGTTCGCTGCGCGACCCAGACAGCGAACACGAATGGCAGGCCAGTCCAGCGTTTCCATTCGGCGCCGAGATCATACGCGTACGTGTACGGTGCACCGTGGACCTCGGCGCCCGGTGCGGCGCCGGCGCGCGCTGCGTTGAGCAATAGCGCCGCGTCACCGATGACGAGCCGTGCGTCGTGATCCTCGTTGGCGAATTGCCCCACGTTGGTGAGCTCGGCGTCACCTGCGGCGAACTCGGGCGACGAGTGCCACACGTTGGCGAAGAGAAGCCTCAGGAGCGCGACGCTGGTCATCGAGCTACGCGAGAGCAGCACGCGCTTCCCGCCCAACTCTGGAGCGGGCATGCGCGAGAACAGCAGCACGCTGCGCACCGCGCCGTCGGACGTGATGCCGAGGTCGGGCAGCAGGAGGTAGCGTGCTGCGTCGCGGGCGTAGGCGACCGCCGAGATGACACTCACCTCGAGCTCATTGGCTGCCATGCGGCGGTTGAGCTCGCTCGGGACGCCATCGACGAGCGTGGCCGGCACGGAGACGACGCCGCGGTCGATGGCGCCGTACACCGGATAGCAGTTGATGTACGGGATGCGGCCGATGCGCACGTTAGGCCGCGACGGCGTCCGGCTCGAAGGTCCGGATCACGTTGTAGAGCGAGTCGCGCTCCACCGGGATGCGGCCGGCACCGCGGATCAACTTGAGCACGTCGTCGAGCGCCATGCCCTGGGGCGTGTGGGCGCCGGCTTCGTGGTAGATCTTCTCGCGCACCACCGTACCCTCGAGATCGTTCACGCCGAACGTGAGCGCGATCTGCGAGATGAACTGCGTGACCATGATCCAGTGCGTCTTGACGTGCGCGAAGTTGTCGAGGAACAGCCGCGCGACGGCCAGGTTGCGCAGGTCATCGTGGCCGCTCGTCGCCGTGCCCGTACGGCCTAACGCAACACCCAGCTCGTTGTGGTCCGGGTGATAGGCGAGCGGAATGTACGTGAGGAAGCCGCCCGTTTCGTCCTGCAAGTCCCGGAGCAGCTGCAGGTGCTCCACGCGGTCGTCGATGCTCTCGACGTGCCCGTACAACATCGTCGCATTGGACCGGATCCCGAGCCCGTGCGCGACGCGGTGGACGTTGATCCAGTCTTCGGCGGCGAGCTTGCGGTCGGCGATCGTGGCGCGCACACCCTTGGAGAACACCTCGGCCCCGCCGCCCGGCAGCGTATCGAGTCCCGCCTCACGGAGTTCCGTTAGCACGTTCTCCACCGACATCTTCTCGATGCGCGCGATGTGCGCGATCTCGACCGCCGTGAGCGCCTTGATGTGGACGTGCGGGTGCCGCTCCTTGAGCCCGCGGAACATCTCGCGGTAGTAGTCGAGGCCCGCCTGCATATCGAGTCCCCCCACGATGTGGAACTCGCGCACGTAGGGATTCGCCCCTGCCTCGGCGTACACCTGGTCCATGGTGTAGCGGTAGGCGCCGCTTTCCTTTGGCAAACGTGCGTACGAGCAGAACACGCACGTCTTGCGCAGGATGCAGATGTTCGTGGGGTTGATGTGCTGGTTGGCGGCGAAGTAGACGCGGGTGCCGTGTCGCGCGCGGTTCGCCGCATCGGCGAGCAGGCCAACGCCCAACAGATCGGGCGACCGGAACAACGCCGCGCCGTCGGCGGCGGTGAGGCGCTCGCCGGCCTGCACTTTCTCGGCAATGGGGCGCAGGACGGGATCGCCCATGCGAGCAGGATCGATCTCGGGCACCGGCACGGGCGACATCGCGTCAGCCCTCATACCGCTTGACCGCGAGCGTGACGTTGTGTCCGCCGAAGCCGAAGCTATTGGAGAGCGCGGCGGTGACGTCGCGCGTGATCGCCGTGTTCGGCGTGTAGTCCAGATCGCACTCGGGATCCGGCGTGCGATAGTTGATGGTGGGCGGGATCTGTCCCTCGCGCACTGTGAGCGCGGTCGCGACGAACTCGACCGCGCCCGCGGCGCCGAGCATGTGTCCCGTGCAGGACTTGGTCGAGCTGACGTTGAGTCCCTGCACTGCCTCGTCGAACACGGCTTTGATGGCCCGCGTTTCATTGAGGTCGTTGGCCGGCGTGGACGTACCGTGCGCGTTCACGTAGCGCACCTCTTCGGGCGTGAGCGACGCGTCGGACAGCGCGCGCCGCATGGCCCGTTGGGCGCCCTCTCCGTTAGGCGACGGCGCCGTGAGGTGATACGCGTCGGCCGTGGCCCCGTACCCCACGATTTCGGCGTGGATGGTAGCGCCGCGCTGCTTGGCGTGCTCCAGCTCCTCGAGCACGACCACGGCCGAGCCCTCGCCCATCACGAAGCCGTCGCGCGTGGCGTCGAACGGACGCGACGCCGTCTGCGGCTCGTCGTTGCGCTCGGACAGCGCCTTCATGTTGGCGAACCCGCTGATGGCCATCGGAGACACCGTGGCCTCCGCGCCGCCGGCGATCATGATGTCGGCGTCGCCGTACTGAATGGTGCGGAACGCCTCACCGACAGCGTGCGCGCTCGACGCACACGCCGACACCGTCGCATAGTTAGGCCCGCGCGCATTGAACTGCATGCTCACGATACCGGCGGCGATGTCCGAGATGAACATCGGAATGAAGAACGCGGAGACCTTGTCGGGACCACGTTCGCGGAAGTTGTCGTGCTGTTCCTCGAACGTCTTGAGCCCGCCAATGCCGCTCGCGATGATCACGCCCAACCGGTCGGGATCGTAGTGCGCGCCGTTGTCCAACCCGGCGTCGTGCATGGCCTGCGCGGCCGCGGCCACCGCGTACTGCGTGAACAGGTCGGAGCGCTTCGCTTCCTTGCGATCCATGTACTGCATCGGATCGAAGTCCTTCACCTCGCACGCGAAGCGCACCGCGAAGCGCTCGGGATCGAACTTGGTGATCGGTCCCGCGCCCGACTTCCCGTCGAGGAGGGCGCGCCACGTCGTCGCCACGTCGTTCCCGACGGGCGTCACAGCCCCAAGGCCGGTGACGACGACCCTCCGTTTCGTCACTACGCTTTGACCTTCGTCTTGAGATAGTTCATTGCATCACCCACCGTGCGCAGTTTCTCCGCGTCCTCGTCGGGGATGTCGATGTTGAACTCCTTCTCGAACTCCATCACCAGCTCGACCGTATCCAGGCTGTCCGCCCCCAGATCCTCCATGAAGCTCGCGTCATTGGTGAGCTTTTCGCGCTCGACGCCGAGCTCCTTGGCG
>DATJET010000032.1:0-50966 GCA_035496295.1 Gemmatimonadaceae bacterium | reverse complement strand
CGCTCCCGACATCATGTGTCTGTCCAAGGGCCTAACGGGAGGCGCGCTTCCCCTCGGCGCCACCGTCACGACCGAGCGCATCTTCGAGGGATTCCGCAGCCAGGACCGCCGCCAGACGCTGTTCCACGGGCACTCGTACACAGCGAACCCCGTCGCCTGCGCCGCAGGACGCGCGAGCCTCGCACTGCTCGATGCCGATTCTGCCCGGAATCGCGAAGCCATCGCGCGCGCGCACCGCGAGCACCTGGCGCAACTCGCTTCACACCCGCGCGTCCGGCGCACGCGCGTGCTCGGCACCGTCGCTGCGTTGGACCTCGATGGCGAGGACGGATATCTGAGCACCGTCGGCGGCGAGCTCGCCGCGTTTGCGCTCCGCAACGGCGTCTTGCTGCGTCCGCTCGGCAACGTCGTGTACGTGCTGCCGCCGTTCTGCACCACACCCGACGAGCTCGCGGTCATCTACCGCGTGATCGAGCGCTTCCTCGAGCGGCGATGATTCGGTTAGGCGTGACCGCAACCGATACCGGCGTCGGCAAGACCACCATCAGCCGCGCGCTCCTCGGCCTTCTGCGCGCCGATGGACTCCGCGTCGCGGCGATGAAACCCGTCGAGACAGGAGTGACGGCCGACGACCCAACGTCCGATGCGCGCGCACTCGCGGCGGCTGCCGGCGCTGCCGCGTCGATGCTCGACGTGTGCCCCATCGTGCTCGCCGAACCGCTCGCTCCATGGATGGCTGCCCGCCGCGCCGGTCGTACGGTCACGATGAACTCGCTCGACGCGTCGTTTCATCGCCTCGCCCAACGTGTCGATGCGATCCTCGTCGAGGGTGCCGGCGGCCTGCTCGTCCCGATCACCGAAACCCACACGTATCTCACCCTCTTCCAGCGTTGGTCGCTCGACGCAATCGTCGTTGCCGCCAACCGGCTCGGCGCCATCAACCACACGCGACTGACCGTCCACGCGTTGCGCGACGCAGGCGTACGCGTTCTCGGCGTGGTGCTGAACGAAACCGATGGCGCCGCACCCGACCTCGCGCGACGCAGCAACCATGAGGCGCTGCAGACGTTGCTTCCGGACACGCCCGTGGTGAGCTTCCCGTGGCTCCCCTCGCCGGCCGACGATTCCTCCGTGGCGCACGCGGCGGCGGCAAGCGGACTGCGCGAGGTGATCGCCCAGGCCGCGCCGGAACGTCATCACACTGAAGAAGGACACCCGAATCGATGACGCACGAGTACCAAACTCGGGATTGGGACGCTCTCGCCACGGAAGCACTCGCCGGCGAGATCGTTAGGCGCGAGGACGCCCGTGCCGTGTTGCGTGCGGCCGACGAGGAGCTGCTCGCGCAGCTCGCCGCCGCCTATCGCGTGCGTCGGCACTACTGGCAGAATCGCGTACGCCTGCACTTCCTGCTCAACGCGCAGAGCGGGCTCTGCCCCGAGGACTGCCACTACTGCTCGCAGTCCGCGGTGTCGACGGCCGAAATCGAGAAGTATCCGCTGCTCGCGCGCGACAAGATTCTCGCCGCCGCCGCGCGTGCCGCGAGCGTCAAGGCCGGGACCTTCTGCCTCGTGATCTCAGGACGCACGCCGGGCGAGCGCGTGTTCGAGAAAGTGCTGGATGCGGTGCGCGCAGTCCGCAGCACGTACGACCTGCGCGTCTGTGCGTGCCTCGGCTTGCTGAGCGAGGACCAGGCGTGCCGGCTGCGCGAAGCCGGCGTCACGCAGGTGAACCACAACCTGAACACCTCCGAGCGGTTTCACCCCGAGGTCTGCACCACGCACACGTTCGACGACCGCCGCCTAACGGTCGAGCACGTGCGCGCCGCCGGTCTCAAGACGTGCTCGGGCGGTATCGTCGGCATGGGCGAGTCCGACGACGACATCATCGACCTCGCGCTCTCGCTGCGCGAGCTCGATGTACGCAGCGTGCCACTCAACTTTTTGATTCCGATCGCCGGCACCTCGTTCGCGGATCGCGGCGCGCTCGATCCGCGTCGCTGCCTGCGCGTGCTGTGTCTGTTTCGATTGCTGCTCCCGTCTCAGGAGCTGCGCATTGCCGGCGGACGCGAGGTGCACCTGCGCTCGATGCAGGTCATGGGACTCTACCCCGCGAATTCCATCTTCATTGGCGACTACCTCACCACGCCGGGGCAGGCGGCGCGCGATGATCTGGAGATGATTCGCGACGCCGGCTTCGTCCTCGAGGCACCTGACGGGTCGCCGCTGGCCGGCGATCCGCTCGACGACATCACTGAGACTGCGATAGCGTGAATGTCAACGTGCCGCGTGCCGGATGGCCATCGCGCGCCATCGTGCGCCACCGGATCAGGTAAGACCCCGGTGCCAACGTTCCGCGCACCGAGGCCACGACCGCGGCCGTGTCGCTCGCATCGGACAACGCCAACGGTGCCAATGTCACGGGCGCGCCACCAGCCGTGCTGAGCGTGATAGCCGTCGCCGCCAGTTCCGGCTTCTCGGTGAACCAGAGCTCGAGTGCCTTGGGCGCCTCGCCTAACGTTGCGCGGTCGCTCGGTGCCGAGCGCTTGAGATGCGTGTGGAACGATGCGAACCCGCTCGCCACGCCGACGCACAGCGCCACTGACGCCAGCGCCACAGCGGCCCGTCGTACGATCGCCCCCCGCGCTACGCCTCTCGCCGCGGCGGCTTGCCCTGCTGTATGCAAATCCCGCATTGAGTCTCCCCGACTCCTTTTGGTGATCGCGGCGCAGCTACGGCGCGCCGCTTCCTCATGAGCAAGATGACCCCCGTGCACGCCGTGTTGAAGAGGCATCATCAACGCACGCGACGAGTGGCTGCAGTCGTGTCGCTCGCTCTATTAGTAGTAGGCGCCGCATCGTGCGCCGACCACGGCGCCGCACTCACCACCACACCGGTGGCCAAACCACTTCCGCTCTTTCATCTGTCGCTCCTGCGCCGCACGTCTGACTTTTTCTACGGCCTTACCGTGATGCGCTGCGGCGACAAAACGCCGTACTGGACGTTCGGCGACCGCGGCGCCAAAGGCTCGCCGCCTGACACCGTCACCTACGGCGTACCACCGCGCGGCTATGAAAGTGTCATCGGTCCAGTGCCGCTCGACCCGGGATGCTATCGCGTGCTCATCACCGGCGGTGCGAGCACGCGATTCAGTGTCGAGCGCGACGGACGCATCGTCGCCCTCGACGACTCATCGATCGTCACCACGACGACGAGCGCGCCGCCGGCAACGCCCGATACTGCGACGCATCGACCGCCATCGCACACGTAACGTGTGACGCATCGAGCACGCTGACGTTAGCGTCGTGATTGGTAGCTTATTTCGCGGGCTGGCGCCCACGTCATCCTGTGGTGACATTACTTCCATGCGTCGGCGCTGGTACACCCGCATCGGCTCTGCATTTCTGGCGCTCTGGTTCGTCCTCTGTGTGACTGAACCAGTGGCCGCCATGCATCGCTGTCCGATGCACGACGGCGTCGCGGACCCGATGGCCATGCCCAACGGCCACATGATGGGTGGGGCGGCGCACGTCCCGCACAATCCCGATCAGCCCTCGAGCCCCGCGCACCACGACTGTACCTGCATCGGAGATTGCGTCGGCGCCGCGTTCGCCGGTCTGCCCGCGGCTTCTGTCGCCCTCCGCGGCGTCGTCGTTCGCACAGTGCGCGTGTACGCGCACGCAGCACCGGTCGTCTATCCGGTTCCGGCGGCGCACGCACGACCCTTCGCCAACGGTCCTCCCGCCATCGCGTGATGCACGCGCGAGGCGCTCGTGTGCCTCGTCGCCATTCGCTCACGCGCCCGCTCACGTCGTTGCTGCCCCGGCCTAACGGCCGTCCGGCGGCGCGTGTCGCGCGCACTCCGACATGATCGACCGCGACACCGGTGGACGCAGCAGCATCCGCTGCCGCATCGCGGGAAACGGGACGACCCATGACCTCTTGCCTAACTGTGCGCCCGCGCGCGCGCCGCCGTTCGGGCACGGCCCTCGTGGCCGCGGCCTTAGTGTTCACCTGCGTCACGCGCCTCGTCGCGCAAACCACGCCGGCCCACACCACGGCCGCCGACACGACCCGCCGCGACACGACCACGCGCCGCGACACCACTGCGCAACGAGACTCGCTCGCACGACGCGCGAGGCGGCTGGCGACCGTGACCATCACCGCGACGCCGGTCCGACGCAACGAGCCGCAGTCTGCTATCACGATCTCACCGTCCGTCATTGCACTCACGCCATCCACCTCTCCCTGGGACATGCTCCGGCAGAGCGCGGGCGTCGAAGTCCACCTGCAAGGGCAGGGTCCCGGCTTCGCGTCCGATGCATCGATTCGAGGCTTCAGCTCGGATCACTCCACCGACCTCGCGTTGTGGATCGATGGCGTACCCATCAATGAACCGGTCAACGGACACGCCGAAGGCTACAACGACTGGGGCCTCATTTTCCCCGACGCCGTCCAGGACATTGATGTCATCAAAGGGCCCACCAGCGCGCTCTTCGGCAACTTCGCCCTCGCGGGCATCGTGAATGTGCACACGCTCGAGCGCATGCAGGGCACCGAGGCCAGCATCAATGCGGGAACCGCCGGCCACATCGATGCCAGCGTGCTAACGGGATTCGACCACGGCGCTGAAGGCGGCGGCGTGTTCGGCGCGCGCTGGAACCACGAGGACGGCTGGCGGCCTAACAGTCGCTCCGATGTCGAGCAGGGACACTTGCGCGTCGTGCACGACCTGTCGTCCGCGTGGCGCATCGACGGCGGCATCGAGTTGTACGGCGCCGACTGGAGATCGCCGGGCTTCCTGAGCGAAGACGAATTCGCCGCACGCGACTATGACATCGTCTCCAATCCGACCGACGGCGGGCGGAAATATCGCGCACAGGAACGCGTCAGCCTTCGCTGGCTCTCCGGGCCGCTGCTGTGGCGTACCACGCTGTACTCGACGCAAGGCAACTGGAAATTCTTTCTCACCATTCCTCCCGCGGGGGGACGCTTCGAAGGCAGCGGCAGCCAGACCGAAGAAGTCGATCACCGCACCGGACTCGGCGCCACCAGCGCGCTCACGTGGAGCCTGCCGCGCGCAGAGCTCACCGTCGGCCTCGAATCGCGCTGGGATCGGTCGCACTATCAGAACTGGTTCACGACGGATCGCGCGCCCGATTCTGCAGCCGCGCTCGTCCACGCGCGACAGACCTCCGGTGCGCTGTTCGTCCAGTCCGACTTCGACGCGACGTCCCGCCTCCGCCTGAGCCTGGGCGCCCGCTACGACATCGTCGACACGCACTCGACGCCGGAAGCCGACTTCACCACCGCCGATTCGCACGGCGTCGCGTCGCCGAAGCTCGGCGCGCTGTTCCGCCTAACGAACGACCTCGGGGCCTACGCCAATGTGTCGCGGGGCTTTCGCTCCACCGACGGCCTCATCGAGGATCCGACGCTGCCGTTCATCACCGCTTGGGCCTACGAGAGCGGACTCAAGTACGACCACCACGACATCCACGGATCGGTCGCGCTCTTCCGCATGGATGTGAGCAACGAGCAGACGTTCAACCCTCTCTCCGGTGCGTCGAGCAACGGCGGCGCCAGTCGCCGCCAGGGCGTCGAAATCGAGATGCAGACGCCGATCGCGCCCATGCTCTCGTTCTCCACCGACTGGACGTTCAACGACGCGCGCTATCGTCGGCTCATCACACAAGCGGAGGACAACCCATCCGCCGTCGACACGCTATCCGGACTCCGCGTCTACAACACCGCGCAATACATCGGCATCGCGTCGCTGCAGCTCGCGCCGAAAACCACGCCGTGGCGCCTCCGCGTGAGCACGAATGTCGTCGGACCGTATTCGCCGTTCGACGAGCCGGGCGTCGTGCTCCCCGCATACGGTCTCGTACACGTCGGTGGGCTCGTGCAGATCGGCGTTGCCCAGCTCGAGATCGGCGTCCGCAACGTCCTCGACAAAGCATATCCGGAACTTGTTGCCGGTCACGTCGTGTCTCCGGGCCAGCCGCGCTCGTTCTACGGCACCGTCCACTATAGCTTCTGACGACAAACACACCCTCGCACGCAATGCGATGTATCACCAGAGCGGTCAATTTGTTAATATTTCCTTACTTGACGCGCCATTTGGTGTTTCACACTGTTGCACTCCCGCTCCCATGCGACCGAGAGCACTCATGTACGAATACCGCCGTCGTTCGCGCTGGCTTCGCTCGATTCCAGCACCCTCGAAGGTCGAGGCACTTCTACTCGCCTCGGTCGCGGCGTCGCTACTCGGTGAGGTCGCGTTCTTCTGGTTTCGTCAGCATCACTGACCAACCGAACGTCGTCTGACCACCGGCGACGCGTCCGTCCGCCGTGGACATTCCGCTTCCTGCTGACGCACTCGATCGGCCCGCCGCCGAGACGGCGAGGCGCATCGCGCTCGCGCACCTTCGTGCGGCGCGCTCGGCGTACGACAAGCTCGACGACGAGGATGCACCCGAAGCGCTCCACGATCTGCGTGTCGCCCTGCGCCGGCTCCGCAGTTGCGATCGCACATTCCGCGACGAGCTCGAGGACAGCATCTCGAACAAGCGGCGCCGCCGGCTTCGCAGCCTAACGAAAGTCACCAGCGCCGGGCGCGACGCCCAAGTGCACATCGAATGGATCGAGGGCGAGCTGCCGTCCCTCACGCGCCGGCAGCGTATTGGCGCGACATGGATGTTCGAGCGGCTGCGCGCATCCAAGCAGGAGAACGATGCGCGTATGCACGCAAGGCTGGCGGACCGGTTCGAGAAACTCGCCGAATGGTTGCAGGAGGCACTCTCGAGTTGGCAGCTCACGGTTCGCCTCGATGAGCCTATCGCCCCGCCGCACGCCGCGCGTGTGCTCGGTGCCCGCCTCGCCGATCTCACGGAACGGCTGGACACCCGGCTCTCGCGCGTGCACGACGCCGTCGACCAGACATGCGCGCACGAGGCGCGCATTGCGGCCAAGCACCTGCGCTATGCGCTGGAGCCGATCATCGACATCGTGCCCGACGCTGTTCCGTTAGTCGAACAGTTGCGCGCGCTCCAGGACACGCTCGGCGCCTTGCACGACGCGCACTTGCTCGCCGGCCTCGTCGCCGACGCGATGGAAGATGCGGCGCGCGAAGCGGCACAGCGGTTGGCGACAATGGTGCGCGATGGCAGCTCGCTCGCGGGCGTTCGATCCGCGGGCTCCGGCAGCCACGACCCGAGAAGCGGCTTGCTCGAGCTCGCGCGCAGACTGCACGAGCGCACCGAGTCGTTGTTCACCACGTTCACCGGCGAATGGTTGGGCGACGCTGCTCGCCCGTTCCTCGAGCGCGTGCGCGACCTTGCCGGCCGGCTCGAGCAGCGCCATGCCGCGGGCATGGAGATCGAGCGCAAGTTCCTGCTGACGGAGATGCCCGGGGGCCCGTTAGGCGATCCGGCGACCACCGTCCAGGACATCGATCAGGGATACTTGCCGGGCGGGCACGTCACCGAGCGCGTGCGCGCGATCTCCGCGGACGGCGTCACCCGATGGTTCCGCACCGTCAAGGGCGGGAACGGTCTCGTCCGCCTCGAGCTCGAAGACCAGATCGACCGCAACTTGTTCGATGCGCTCTGGCCGCTCACGTCTGGACGGCGCGTGCACAAGCGCCGGTACCTCGTCCGCGAGGGGAACACCGAGTGGACGATCGATGAATTCCTGGACCGCCCGCTCGCGCTCGCCGAAGTCGAGTTGGCGAATGCCGACGACGCGGCAAAGCCGCCGGCGTGGCTCGCCCCGCACGTCGACCGCGAGGTGACGGGCGATCCGGCTTACGACAACGCCCGGCTCGCTCGCTGATTTCCGTTAGGCCGTAGCGGCTGTCGCCGAGTCGCGCACGTCGTCGGCCGGAGACCGGCGCCGGTGCGTGTATCGGTCGAAGAACGCATGCGCGAGCGCCGCGTCCGCCTCCGTCAGAAAATCCGGCCCCAGGCGCGCGCACCCCTGCATCGCGATCTCAGCCAGCTGCGCCGACACCGCCGCAGCCGACGGGTCGCGGAGGCCCGCAAACCCCGCGCACTCGAGCACGTCGCCGGGCACGTGGAGCACATCGAGCGCGTCGGCGAGCGCCGTGGGGTCGTATGAGAGCCCGCCTAACAACGCCAGCGGCGCAACGCACCAGGCCGGGTCGATCGAGTCCGCCCCGCGCACTTCGAAATAGCCGCGCGGCCGAACCTCCGGGAACAGCGTGCTGAGATGATGATGCCAATCGTCCAGCGTCGTCGTTCCCGTATCGAGCCACTCGCCGAACGGTTGGTACTCACCGCCTGTCGTGCGCCGCATCATGTCCGGCGCCCGCAATGCGAACGCCAGGTACGTGGACACCGGATCATCGCCCGCCACGACGCCCGTGCGCGATGGATCCAGCCGCCGCCAGCACGCTGCCCGCACGCTTTGATGCCCGGTCACGATACCGTCGTACCGTGGCGAATTCGCGAACATGGCGATGACATAGGGCGCAGCCGCATTCAAGAGACGCCACTGTCTGCGCCCAATGTCGCCTTCGCCGATGTCCAGGCACACCTGAAATGACGCCGTCTGCCGCATCATGCGCGCGCCGTGCGGACCGATGGTCGCGAAGTACGACTCCATGTGCTCGTAGCGTTCCGCGTCGAGTTGACGCGGAGTCGACCACACATCGCGCTCCGATTCAATGCCGGCGGCCACGAGCTGCAGCCCTTCTTTCGACGCGTGACGCCGCAACGGCTCGAGCACCGACCGGACGTTGGTGGCCAGCGCGCTCGCTCCGTGCGCCGGCGGCGCGGCATACTCGATCTGGCCGCCCGGCTCGAATGTCAATCGGCCCCCGTTAGGCAGATGGAAGCACGGCGTGCCCTTCTCGGTCCGCGCCTCGGACCAGCAGCGCGATGCACCGAACCGCCGCAGCACGGGCAGCACGCTTGGCCCGTTGCCCTCGAGCGCGGCGATGCACCGCGTGTCGGCGTCGATCGGCAGCAACTCGACCTCTGCCCCGATCCGACGCGTCGATGCGCGACTCGGCGCGAAGCTCCGACGCGCAAGATCCGCGGCCAGCAGTGCGCGGCCGCGCGCACCCGTAGGAATGGTCATCGCCGCCAGGTTGCGGAGGAGCCGATCGCGAGCGCGTACGCCGGATTGTCGTTCGCGATCCAGTCGTCGAGGCTCAATCCTGCTTCGTGGAAGAGTCGCTGTACGCTCGCCCGATCGTACTTGCAGCTGATCTCCGTCCGAATGGACTCGCCGGCCCGGAAGGGCACGGTGCCGACGTGCGGAATGTGCACATCCATCGCGCGGCGCGAGACGAGATGCATCTCGATGCGGTGCGCGACCCGGTTGTACCATGCGCGGTGCGCAAAATCCCGCTCGGCGAAATCGGCGCCGAGCTCGCGATTCAGCACCCGCAAGACGTTGCGATTGAATTCCGCCGTCACGCCGGCCGCGTCGTTATACGCCGCCTCGATCACACGCACATCCTTCTGCAAATCGATGCCGAGCAGAACGTGATCGCCCGGGCACATGGCCTCGCGAACGCGCCTGAGCAGCGCGATCGCCGCATCGTCCTCGAAGTTGCCGATCGTGCTCCCGAGAAACGCGAATAACACGGGTCGCGGCAAGACGCGCGGCAACCCCAGTCCGACGCTGATGTCGGCCACCACCGGGACCACACGCAGCCCGGGCAGCTCTGTGCCTAACGCCATGGCCGTGTCGCGCAGGAACTCGGCGCTCACGTCGACGGGTACGTACGTCGCGGGCTCGCCGTTCGCCCGCATGGCATCGAGCAGGAGCCGAGTCTTGGCCGCGCTGCCCGCGCCTAACTCGACCAGCGTGCGCGGTCCCAGTCGCGCGATCACCGATGGCATCCGCGACGCGAGCATCGCGCGTTCGGTGCGCGTGAGATAATACTCGGGCAGCCGCGTGATCTCCTCGAACAACTCCGACCCGCGCCGGTCGTAGAACAACGTCGGCGACAACTCCTTTTGCGGGCGCGACAATCCGTCGCGCACCTCGTCGAGCAACGGACACTGCGGACGTGCCGCGGCGGCTGTCATTGCTCGCTCCTCGCGCAGCGGAATCCGCTGAAGATCTGACGCCGAATCGGATAATCCCAGTTGCGGAACGTGTTGCGAATCGCGCCGGGGCGCGTGGCCCACGATCCACCACGCAACACCTTGTACTCGTTGCCGAAGAACACCTCGGAATACTCGCGATACGGGTAGCTCACGAATCCCGGATACCCGGTGAAGTCGCTCGATGTCCACTCCCACACATCGCCGATCATGCCCTGACAGCCGATGGGCGACACATTGCGCGGATACGCGCCAACGCGTGCGGTGCCGAACGACAACTGGTCCACGTTCGCGAGCTCCGCCGTTGCGGGCTCGTCTCCCCATGGATAGGTACGAGCGCGACCGGCGACCGGATCCCACGATGCGGCCGCCTCCCATTCGCTCTCGGTGGGAAGCCGTTTGCCGGCCCATCGCGCGAACGCGTCGGCCTCGTAGTAGCACACATGGCACACGGGCTTCGCCGGATCCACGCGCTCGATGATGTCCATGCTGCGCGTCGACCACGCCGCGCCGTCCCGCTGCCAGTACTTCGGCGCCCGGACGCGCGCGTCCTGCAGCCACTGCCAGCCCGCGTCCGACCACCACGCGTGCGTCTCGTAGCCGCCGGCATCCATGAACGCGAGATATGCTCCGTTAGTCACAGGGTACCGGTCGATCCAGAACGGCTCGAGCGCCACCCAGTGGCGCGGCCGCTCGTTGTCGTAGGCCCGGGTCCGATCGTCGGTGCCCATGGTCACACGGCCCCCGGGGAATCGCACCATTTCGCCATCGTCAGGCACCACCGACGGCGCCGACGGCAGCCGGGCGCGCCGCGGCGCGCGGTACGGCGCGCCCGCCTTGAGCTGCAGTGTCTGCAGGATTGTCTCGTCGTGCTGGTACTCGTGTTGCGCGACCATCGCATACACGTACCCGTCGCGCAGCAGGTCGCCGCCGTCTTCCAGATCCGCGCTGCGGAGTCGCTCGAGCACCCGGGCGCGAATCTTCTCCATCTCCACGCCGCACTCGTTCGAGCTCGGAAGTGCCAGCGCGCCGCGCACACGCCGCGGGTGTTCGAAGGGATTGTACATACCGGGCATCTCGACGAACTCCACCGGTCCATCGAGATTGCGCGTCAACCACAACTCTTCGAAATGCGCGATGTGCCCCAAGTCCCAGATCACGGGACTCATCAACGGATCGTGCTGTCGGTGCAGATCCTGCTCGCTCAGTGGCGCGATGAGCAACAATGTGCGATCACGCGCTTCCTCGAGCATGGCAGCGATTCGATCGGCCGCTGGTGCGGCTGCATCCACATGAGTTTGGGTCATCGGTCGAGCGGCTGGAGGGACGGCCGCGACTCGCGCGGCAAATCGGGCGCCGCGCTTCGGTGCCCGAATCGAAGTAGATACCACTCACCGGCCCGATGGCAAGCCACAGTCGGCCGACCCGAGGGCGGACGCTCCTGACAAGCAATTCGCGTTCTCGATTGCGGCCTTCGGGTCCGAAACCCCGCGTCTTGATTACCACGGCCGCGCCGAGTCAGCGTTACACGGCAAACCCACGCCTCCTTCAACGGAGCACCGCGAATGACCGATCTGCACGTCGACGCACTCGTAATAGGATCGGGACAGGGCGGTGGTCCGCTGGCCGGCGCACTCGCGCGCGCGGGCCGACGCACGGTCTTGATCGAGCGCAGTCACATTGGCGGCACGTGTATCAACGAAGGATGCACGCCGTCAAAAACGATGATCGCCAGTGCTCGCGTCGCATACTTGGCGAGGCGTGCCGCCGACTTCGGAGTTCGCTGTGGCGATGTTTCTGTCGACATGTCGTCGGTCGTCGCGCGCAAGCGCAGCATCGTATCGGATTTCAGGAACAGCAGCGAGCGCGCGCTCGCCGATGCGGGCGTCGAGGTGCTGTTCGGCGATGCGCGATTCAGCGGCAACCGTCGCGTGGAGGTGCACGCGTCCGACGGAACGACGCGCACGCTGATCGCACCCACCATCATCATCAATACCGGAGCGCGCCCGTCGCGTCCGCCGCTTCCAGGGCTCGAGCAGGTGGCATCGCTCGACTCGACATCCATCATGGAGTTGGACGACGTACCGCAGCACCTACTGGTGTTGGGCGGCGGATACGTGGGAGTCGAGTTCGCGCAGATGTTCCGCCGATTCGGAAGTCGCGTGACCATTGTCAGCAACGGTGCGCAACTGCTCGGCCACGAGGACGAGGATGTCGCCGCCGCGGTGGCCTCGATTCTCCGACAGGATGGCATCGACATCCTGCTCGAGGCGACCGCGACCACGGCGGCGCCGACGCCTAACGGAATCTCCCTCACGGTCGACGCGCCCAGCGGCGAGCGGCGCATCGCCGCGACGCACCTGCTCGTGGCCACCGGACGCGTGCCCAATACCGACACACTCGCGGCGAATGCCGCGGGCATCGCGCTCGACGAGCACGGCTACGTGAAAGTGGACGACCGGCTGGCGACGACGGCCGAAGGCGTGTTCGCGATCGGCGACGTGAAGGGCGGTCCCGCCTTGACCCATATCTCGTACGATGATTTCCGCATCCTGCGCGCCAACCTGCTCGAGGGCGGGTCGGCCACGATCGCGGGCCGTCTCGTGCCGTACACCGTCTTCATCGATCCACAGTTAGGCGGCATCGGTCTCACGGAACGAGAGGCGCGTGCGCAAGGACGCAGCATCGCGATCGCGACGATGCCGATGTCGCGCGTCGCGCGAGCCCTGGAGACCGCGGAACCCCGCGGGCTCATGAAGGCCATCGTCGATCGCGAGAGCCACACGATTCTCGGCTGCGCCGTGCTCGGCGTCGAAGGCGGGGAGATCATGGGCATGCTTCAGCTCGCCATGATGGGCGGCCTCACGTACACAGCGCTGCGCGATGCCGTCTTCGCCCACCCAACGCTCGCCGAGTCCCTGAACAACCTCTTCGCGAAGCTCACTCCGGTGTAATACGGGCACGGGCGCCGTGCTCGGCGAACCCGGCCGCTCGATGTACATTCAGATGCGGGGAGAGGTTGGCGCATGCACCGGATCGATTCGATGCCGGCTCTTCGATGACGAACGATTTCCAAGCCATTGACGCGGAGGCGCGCGCACGTGTCTCGCGCGTGTGGCCGGCGATCCGACCGTGGGTTGTCTGGGGCGTCATCCTAACGGCCGCGACCGTAGCCATGTATTACGTGCGCTACGATATCAACGAAGGGCACGTCGCGCTCGCCTACATGCTCATCGTGTTGGGCGGCAGCGTGAGCGGTGGACGCGCACTCGGTTTGGCGCTCGCGTGCTCCGGCTTCCTCCTCATCGACTACTATTTTCAACCGCCGTACGATCAGTGGTACGTCAGCAAGCCGCTCGACTGGGTAGCGCTGATCTCGTTTCTCGTCGTTGCAGCCGTCGCCACGCAACTGTTGGTTCGCGCGCAAGAGGCGGCGAGCCGCGCCCGTCAGCGCGCAAGTGAAGTCGCGTCGCTCTCACGACTCGGAGCCGAAGCGCTCAACGCGGGTCGCGCCGCCGAAGCATTGCACGCCATAGCGGATATCGTGCATCGCACGCTCAACGCGACCGCGTGTGCCATCTTCGCCTGGAACGATGGACGCTTGGGCTCGGAGCCCATCGCGTGCTCGGGGCAGACCGACGGGGAACTCATTACGCGCGACCGCGAGATCACGAACTGGGTCGGCGACCGCGGCTTCGCCGCGGCCGTACGACGCGACGGACAAGTCGTCCGCGGTGTCGCGGCAGTCGCCGACGATGCGTTAGGACTAAATGCCGACGATGCCCTGGTCGTCGTGCTGCCGCTGCGCGTGAATGCGCGCACGGTGGGCGTGCTGCACGTGTCGGCCGCCGAGCCCATTGCGCGCGGGGTCGCGCGGCGGCGATTCCTGGCGGCTCTGGCATACTACGCTGCGTTAGGCGTAGAGCGGCTGCGCCTGGAAACCGAAGCCGATCACGCGGGCGCGCTGCGCGAAGCCGATCGGATGAAGGACTTCGTGCTCGCATCGGTCTCGCATGATCTGCGCACCCCGCTCACGGCGATCAAAGCACTCGCCCACGATGCCGCCGGCCGCGGCGAGCCGAGCGGCGTCGTGATCGAGGAGCAGGCCGATCGACTCGGTCGCATGGTCGGCGACCTGCTCGATCTTTCGCGGATGAAAGCCGGTCCGTTCCCGGTGCGCGTCGAGTTGAACACCGCCGAAGACCTCATTGGCGCCGTACTGCGCCAGCTCGGCCAGCCGCTCGATGGCCGGCTACAAACGCCGCCGCTCAATCTGGACCAGCCTGCACTGCTCGGCCGGTTCGACTTCGTCCAGTCGATGCGTATTCTGGTCAACCTGATCGAGAATGCCGATCGATACGCGCCGCCTGGGACCACCATCGACCTGGAGGTGCGGCGCCACGACGACGCAATCTGGTTCTCGGTGTCGGATCGCGGTCCTGGTGTTCCGCCGTCCGAAGAGCAGCGAATCTTTCATCCCTTCTATCAGCCTGCCGCGCGGGCAGGCGCGCGAACCGGTGGTGCGGGGCTGGGCCTCGCGATCGCCCGAGGGCTGGCGCAGGCGCAGGGAGGCCACTTGCGGTATGAGCCGCGCACCGGCGGAGGCAGCGTTTTCACGCTGTCACTGCCCGCGATCGAGACCGCAGACTCGGCGCGACCCGCGCCTTTGGCGACCACGTAGCCAGGCGCCTTCCGTTTCTCCTGCGCGGCACCTGCTGTCGCAAAAGGGCCCCACCCTGGCAGTTAGCAGTGGCTAACGGGACCATTTATCTGCGGAGCGTTCCGTAACCCCGGTGTCCATCATCTCGACACCACTTTTCGGCTCGACCCGCGCAACCGCTGTGTTCAAAGCCATTTCGCTCGGTGTAACCGATCGTGTCGCTTCGGTCAAATCGGTCATTCTGACTTTCCGGTACGGCGGTTGCCCTAGTGGCGGCCGCGATCCCAAAGGGGTTCGCCGCGCCGGCGATGCTGGTCGGCCTGAAAAAATCACCTACAGCAAGTGATCCGGAGACCCTATGCTGCGAACCAGAATGCGCACGCTCGCCCTGTCGGCGGTGCTTATTGCGACGAGCGCCAGTTGCTTCTCCGACATGGGACCAACGGGGATCTCCACACCCGACGTCCCCAAGACCAACGAATCGCTCCTGTCGCCAATCCTCGGCGTGACGAGCAATTTGGTCGGCACTCTCTTTCAATGCACGCCGCAGCCGTTCGCGGCGGACACCGAGGTGGTCGGTCCGGCCGGCGGTGTGATCAGGATGGGCAAGCACACGTTGGTGATTCCTGCCGGGGCGGTCTCGAGCCCGGTGCGCATCATTGGCTCGGCGCCCGTTGGCAATGTGGTATCGGTCCAGTTCCAGCCGGAAGGCTTGCAGTTCAATCCGAACCACCTGCCGAAGCTGACGCTTGACTACAGCGCGTGTCCGATCGTCCCAGTATTGCTTCCGAAGCGCATCGCGTACACCGACGGCAATCTCAACATCCTGTCGTACCTCTTGTCGATCGACAACCTGCTGACGCGTCGGGTGACCGGCCAGGTTCATCACTTCTCGCGGTACGCCATCGCGTGGTGAGGTTGTAAGAGTGCCGCATTCGCAGCCGACGCGCTCCGGCGTCGGTCTCACGCAATCGCCGACGCAGTGGGGGCAGATCCACAGCCCCTATCGCGCCGGCGATCTGCTTGCGAGGGCGCGTGAGTTCGAACGGTCCGGCTGCATTCCGGAAGCAATCGACGCGTATGACACCTCGGTGGCCGCGGCTGAAGTGAGCGGCGAGCGGACCGTGCTCGCCGAGGCGCTGCGCAGACTGGGGGTCATGCATCACCATCGCAACGACGCGACGCGCGCGCGCGCCCTGTGCGAGCGCAGTCGCGACGTCGCGGTCGAGGCGCAGCACCCGCTGCTTGCCGCGGAGGCGTTGAACGCCCTCGCCGGTTTTGAGTTCGAGGCTGGCGACATCCCGTCGGCCCGCGACACGTTCCACCGCGCACTGGAGTTAGGCGGCGACGTGCTCGAGCTGCGCGCGCGCGTCGAGCAAAACCTCGGCGTCCTCGCCAACACGCAGGGCGATGTGGCGGCCGCGCTGTCGCACTATCAGCGTTCTCTCGATGCCTGCCGGACGCTCGGTGACGAAAAGGGCTGCGCCATCGCCTACCACAACCTCGGCATGCTGAGCGCCGACCGCGAGTTGTGGGATGACGCGGACCGCTACTACGCGCAGAGCATCGCGATCGCCGAATCCATCGGCGACGTGCACCTGCGCGGGCTGTGTCTGCTCAATCATGCCGAGGTGCACCTCGCACGCCAGCGCTACGACACCGCTCGCCACAGCGCGGAGACAGCGTTAGGCATCTTCGACCAGCTCGGCGCGCGCCTCGACAAGGCCGATGCCTATAAGGTGATCGGCGTCGTGTTCCGCGAGACCGGCCGCCACGCGCTCGCCGAGTCGCGCTTGCGCGCCGCGATCGACCACGCGGTGTCGACGGGATCGGTGTTGAGCGAAGCCGAAAGCTCGCGCGAGCTCGCGCGCTTGTTTCAGGCGATGGGACGCAACCAGGAAGCGCTCACGCTGCTCAACTCGGCGCACCGGTTGTTCGGGCGCCTCGATGCGCGGCGCGATTTGGTCGACGTCGACGCCAAACGCGCGAACCTCGAGGACACGTTCCTTGCGATCGTGCGCGACTGGGGTCAATCGATCGAATCGGCGGACAGCTATACGTTCGGGCACTGCGAGCGCGTGGCGCAGTACGCGATCGAAGTGGCGCGCGCGTTGGGACTGGACGAGGGCGAGCAGACCACCATTCGGTTAGGCGCGTACCTGCACGACCTGGGCAAGGTTCGCGTGCCGCATGAGATCTTGAACAAGGCGGGTCCGCTCACCGCCGACGAATTCGCCATCATGCAGATGCACCCGGTGTGGGGGCTCGAGTTGCTGGCGACGGTCGAGTTCCCGTGGGATCTCAAGCCGATCATCCGCTGGCACCATGAAAAGTACGACGGCTCGGGCTATCCGGACCGGCTGCGCGGCGAAGAAATCCCGCTGTCGGCGCAGATCATCTGCATCGTCGATGTCTTCGACGCGCTCACGACCACGCGCAGCTATCGTGGCGCGCTGCCGCTCGAGGAAGCGCTGCGCCGCATGCGCGAGTCCCGGGGATGGTGGCGCCCCGACGTGTACAACGCCTTCATGCGAACGGTCGCCCTGGGAGAACAGCCGGCTTCCTGATGTCAGAAACCCCCATGCCCAACGATCGGGCATGGGGGTTCTGACATCAGCGGACGCGCAGGGCGCCCCCGGAGCGCCCTCCGGATCCGCTGGACTGGACCGGGAAGGCGAGATCGAGAAGCGTCAGTGGCTAGTCGTGTCGTGCGGCATGCTCGACGAGTCACTCTTCACCGTGAAGCTCAGGTTCAGAGCCTTCAGCACGTCGTTGATGTCGGTGCTCGTGATGTTCTTCTGCTGACGGATGCACTGGACACCCTGTTCAGTCTTTGCACTCCACACGCCATCAGCCGATCCGGCATCACAGCCGTTCGAATTGATGGCTTTCTGGAGCTGCTTCACTTGGTCGCTCGAGAGGCCCGGATTGTGTGCGGCCTGCAGCGGCGTACCGAGTTTTCCGTAGGACGTGTCCTGCGTGACCTTGCCGGTCGTGTCCATCTTGGTAGTGGTGTCCATCCGCGTTGTCGTGTCGTGCGTCGGTGGTGTCGTCTGCTGCGCGAACGCCAGTGCGGGGACCAGCGCGAGCGAGCAAACGAGCGCGGTGATCTTCCGGATCATAGGATATCCTCCTGAAGCATCTGCTATTGACGATCGCCTTCCGTGGTGCTCGTCGCTGAAGTGCGCGAGTCCGGGGCGCACGTAGCACCTGAGCAAGCAATGGACCGATGGATCACGGCGACGACGGGACGTTCACGCGACCGTCGATGATTGTGCGACTTTAATTCCGCGCAGCGATGTGGCAGTCGTTCAGAGTGAGAATCGTGTAATGAATCGCGCGTTGTTGGGCGCGATTGACGCGCGATGCGTTCGGCGCGACACCGTGTCGTCCTTGGCGGGAGACACGTACTCGCTCGGATAGTAGAAGCGGAAGGCGAGGCGGTCGCACTGAATGACGGCGAATGGATCGCCGCGCTCGATCAGTTTTTCGTAATCTTCGCGGCTCGGCTGGCAGCTGTATGCTTCGGGTCCGCCGGCAGCGCAGTACTGTGGATCGTCGGTAAGGCACGTCGCGGGCGTGTGGGTGTGCAGCTCCGGCGTGCCCGCGTGACACGCGAACGAGACATGGTTAGGCGACGCGGCGTCGGCGTGCGCGGGTCGCACCTCGAGTACGTGAAAGATGCTGTCGATCTTGGTCGGCGAGATCACACGCGCGACGATGCGCGCGCGTCGCACACAATACGCCCGCTCCGGCTGGGCGGAATCGTCACGCCATGCGGCGCGCAACGCCCGGCGCGCGCTGTCTTCCATCACGCCGAAGCGCACGACTTGCGCCCGCACCCCGGTGGCGGCAAGACAGGCCGCGCCGACTGCCCAACGGAGCGCGCGCGGTGCGACGAGCGGCAGCGGGACTCTCATCGTGTGCGCTCCGGCGTTGCGGGAGCGAGCGCGCGCAAGAGAAACGCAGCAATGCGCCGATACGCGAGCACGCGGTTCGACGTCTTGCGAAGCCCGTGCCCTTCATCGGGGAAGCGGAGGTACTCTACCGTTCCGCCATGCGCGCGGATGGCGGCCACGAGCTGATCGGCTTCGGCCACTGGGTCGCGTGGATCGTTCGCGCCGTGGATCACCATCAGCGGCGCGCGAATGCTGTCGACGTGCGAGATGGGCGAGATGTCGGCCAAGAATTGATGATCCGTGCTGTCGTCGACGTTGCCGTACTCGACGCGATCGGTCGCCTTGAGCATCGGCGACGCGGTGGCGAGCGCCGTGATCCAGTTGGACACGCCGGCGATCCCGATGCCCGCTTTGAATCGACCAGGGAGTAAAGCCAGCGCGGCGAATGCCATGAACCCTCCGTACGAGGCGCCGTACACGGCGGCGCGCGATGTGTCCGCCAGTCGGTTGCGCGCCAGCCAGTCCATGGCGCCGGCCATGTCGCGAACGGCGTCCATCCGGCGGCGGCCGTCGTCGAGCTGGGCGAAGTGCCGGCCGTATCCCGTGGAGCCGCGGTAGTCGAGGTCGAACACCGCGATGCCGCGCGTTAGGAGAAACTGGAACAGCGGTTGGAACGCGGCGCTGGCGTGGCTCGAGGGCCCGCCGTGCAGAGCGAGCAGAACGGGCGGTTTGCGCTTACCCGCCTCGGGCGGCAGGTAGAGCAGTCCGTGAATGGTGTCGCCATCCCAGCTCGGGAATGACTCGGCGCGCGGCGCGACGAACTGATCGGCGTCGAGGCCGGCCGTGGCCGACCGCGTGGCGCGTGTTAGGCGGTGGCTCGTGGCGTCGTAGAGGTAGATGTCGCCGGGCAGCTGGGCGCCCGCCGCGCGGATCACGAGCACGCCGGCGTGCGGCGCCCACGCGATGTCGTACCTGCCGTTAGGCAGAGACGGCTGTTGCTCGGCTCCGGTGGCGTGCAGATCGAGCAGGTGCAGGTCGCTCGCGCCGCTCACGTCTTCGGTCCAGGCGAGCCAGCGGCCATCGCTGGACAACGACACCTCGTCCACGGGATGCCGGCTGGCACCGATCCACGAAAGCGCGCGCTGGGTGGTGTCGTAATACGCGAGGCCCGCCACGTCGCGGCCGTCGTCGGTGGAGAGATAGAAGCCGCGGCCGTCGGGCGACCACGAGATGCCGCGGAACGATGCGGCGCTGTCGGGCGCGAACAACGTGTCGAGCGCTCCGGTCGTCAGGTCGAGCAGGTAGAGATCGTTCGTCGTCTCGCCGCGGGCGCGGGACAGGACCAGGGCGTTGCCGTCCGGGCGCCAGGCGGCAACGGTGACGCCGCCGCTGGCCTGGAACACGCGGCGGGGCTCGGACGGTTGCCCGTTAGGCGAAATGTCCTGCACGTAGACGTCGAAGTCGGATCCGTCGCGTGCGGTCGACGAAAACGCAATGCGGTGGCCATCGGGCGACCAGGCGCCGAACTCGCGGAACGAGCCGTCGGGCGGCAGGAGCTCGCGCTCCTCGAGGCCATCGGGCGAGATCAGGTAGTAGCCTTGTCGCTCATTGCCGCCACGATCGGCGGCGTAGAAGATCCATCCGCCGGCTGGCGACCATGCCTGCGTGGTGACGCCGTTTTCGGTGAACGTCAGTTGATGCGGCGCGGGCACACCCGGAAATCCGCTGGCGACGCTCACCGCCCAAATCTGTGGAAGGCCCGTCGTGCTCGTGATGAACGAGACTTGCTCGCCATCCGGCGACGGCGATGCGTCGCTCGCCGAGCGCACGGCGAGGAGGCGCGCGATGTCTGGCGTCTGGGATCCGGCGAGTCCGAACTCGCCGGGCATGGGCCGAGGGATGTCGCTGGTGTCGGTCGTGTCGGCGGCTTGCGCCGCAACGTTGGGCGCGGCGGCGAGCAGCAAGATGGCTGTCGCGCGCCGGGCGACCGACGACCACGTGGCGCGCACGGTGCCGCTCGATTGCGTCAGTCCGACGCGGTGCGCGGCCGCCGGCCTGTTCGCGATGCGCGGACGGGGCCGTGCATGCCTTCTTCCAGAAACAGCATGGGTGCCTCGGTGGCGCCCATTTCGCGCACGATGCGGCCGAGGTGCCGCGCGAGGACGCGACACTCGGTACCGGAGAGGTTGCGCAGGGCGGCAATGAGGCGGATCTGGGCAACCTCCGGAGACGAGCGAAGCAGTGAACGTCCGGATGGCGTGAGCGCGAGCACGACGCGGCGGCCGTCTTCGGCGGAACGACTGCGCGAGACAAGGCGACGCCGCACGAGGCGATCGACGACGACGGACACCGAGCTCTGGTGCGTGAACGTTCGCGCGGCCAGGTCATTGAGCGATTGGGCGGGCGCTTCGGCGAGCGCGTGGAGGACGAATAGTTGGGCTCCGCTCACGCCCAACCGTCGTTCGGCGGCGCGCGCGGAGACCCGGAGCGCCTGTACGATGCGGCGGATGGCATCGAGCGCGGCGGTGAGGTCAGCCGAATCTTTCCGCGTGTGGGCCCGGGAGGGCCGGCGAATCATATTGGTGGCCATGTGCGACTAATGCCGGTGTTTGTCTCGGAGCGAGCCGCCGTCGACGACACAATATACGCCTCCCAACGAAGTCGGCTACGCGACCCGCGAACCCGGCGCGAGCGCGGCAGGCGGTACTGGCTATCGCCAGGGACGTGCCGTTATCTTCACGACCGGCTCGCCATTGCGAGTCGGATGGATCGCGTCAATTTCGATCGAGGACAACCATGGTCGACCGTCGCCGTCACGGTGTGCTGCTCGTGATATGCTGGCTGCTCTCAGCGGCGCTCTTCGTGTTCCTGTTCATCACGTACAACGACACGAAGCTCTCGTATTCGATGTATTTCCCGGGAATGCCGCTCTATGGCGCGATGACATGGTGGTTTTTCTTGACCATTCCATTGATCGGATGGACGTGGGGGTTCTTCAACGATCTCAAGGACTCGATCGAGCCTGAGTCGAGGAAGGGACCGGTGGCGCCGCGCGCGACAGACGACCATCGATAGCGCAGAATCGAATCGGTGGGAGGCGAGCCCGGCGAAAACCGGGCTCTTTTTTTTGTCCGTTGGTCGGGGTGCCGGCCGTCGTATGGATCGGAACAGTTTCGAGGAACCACCGAGGAAGTATGTAAGTGGTTACTTGCTCTGTCGCATCGACCTCGGTAGGCTTCCGGCCTTATGGACATACGCGAACGGTTGTTGGGCGCGGCCGCCCAGGTATACGCCGAAGCGGGTTATCGGGGCGCGACCACTCGGCGCATCGCGCAGCAGGCGGGGGTCAGCGAGATCACCCTCTTCCGTCAGTTCGGATCGAAGGAAGCGCTGATGCTGGAGGCGCTCACCGCTGCGAGTCGAACGGCGGTGTTGGCGTTACCGGACGAACCGGCGGATCCCGTGCGAGAACTGAGCGAATGGAGCCGCGGGCGATTCGAGACGCTGTTCCGCATCCGCTCGCTGCTCCGGAAGGTGATGTCGGAAGTGGAAGAGCATCCCGAAATCATCGATTGCGCGAAAAGCTACCCGCGGCACCCGGTGAGTTTTCTCGAACAGTACGTGCGGCGGTTGCAGGCGCGCGGTTGGGCGGCCGACGACATCAACCCGAAGCTCGCGGCGGCGATGTTGGTCGGCGCGATATTCACGGAGGCAATGGTGCGGGACATGATACCGGAGGTGTACTCGTACGGCATCGAGGAGGCGCTGGACGGCTACGTGCGGATGTTCTTGCGCGCGATCGGCTGCGAGGCGGGCTCGGTCGAGACGAGGCTGCCATGAGCGCGCAGCGGCAGGCGATCGTGACGCTGTGCAGCGCCGTGCTGATCACCGCGGTGATCCGTCCGTTAGGCGCGCAGGCAGCGGATTCGACGCACCGCATGTCGTTGGACGACGCGTTGAACCTGGCCGAGTCGCGCAGCGAAGACGTTGCGATCGCGCAGGCGGGGGTGGAGCGTGCGCGCGGCCAGGAGGTGAAAGCGCACAGCGGCTACTGGCCGCAGATCACGGGGTCGCTGTCGTACACGCGCACGCTCAAGTCGATCTTTCAAGGGTTCGGGACGGACACGAGCGGCGGTCCACCGTCCTGCGATTCGTTTCATCCGAATCCATCCGGGCCACTGGATCAACGCGTCGCGCTCCTCGAGCAGGCGTTGGGCTGCGCGCCGTCGTCGGGCAATCTGTTCAGCAACTTCTCGAGCGTCGGCTTCGGGTCGGCCAACCAGTACAACCTCGGCTTGTCGCTCACGCAGAATCTGTTCTCGGGCGGCCGTGTGGGTGCGCAGGTCCGGCAGGCGGGTGCCCAACGGGAGACGGCCGAGATTGGCCTAACGGTAACGCGGGCGCAGCTGGTGCTGCAGGTGACGCAGGCGTACTACGACGCGGCGCTGAGCGACCGCTTGCTCGAGATCGCGGTGGCGACGCTGGCCCAGGCGGACACCACGCTGGCGCAGACGCGCGTCGCGAAAAACGTCGGCAACCAGCCGGAATTCGATTTGCTGCGCGCGCAGGTGACGCGCGACAATCAGGTGCCGGTGGTGATCCAGCGTCGGTCGAGTCGCGACCTGGCGTACTTGCGGCTCAAGCAAGCGCTCGACTTGCCGTTGGGCGAGCAGGTCGTGCTCACGACGGCGTTAGGCGACACGGGTTCGGCGGTGTCGTCGCGGCTCGCCGCGCTGCTCGCCTCGACACCGGATACGACGTCGACGCAGCGTGCGCCCGTGCGTGAGGCCGATCAGGCGGTGGAGTCGGACCGGGCGGCGCTCACGGTGGCGAAAGCACAGCGCATTCCGACGCTCACGCTCTCGTCGCAGTACGGGCGCCAGGCCTTCCCGAACAGTGGCTTCCCGGATTGGAGCCAATTCCGCTCCAACTGGACCATCACGGGTGGGATTCAGGTGCCGTTGTTCACCGGCGGATCGATTCACGGCGACGAAATAGTCGCGGAAGCGAATCTGCGCGAGTCGCAAGCGCGGCAGCGGCAGACGCGCCAATTGGCGGCGCTCGACACGCGCGACGCGGTGTCACAGCTCGAAGCCGCGCAGGCGCAGTTCGCGGCGAGCGAGGGGACGGTCGAACAAGCCGTCAAGGCGTATCAGATCGCGGAAGTGCGCTATCGCGAGGGGATCTCGCCGCAGACGGAGCTATCCGATTCGCGGATCTCGCTGCAGCAGGCGCAGGCGAATCGCGCGCAGGCTGCGCGCGATCTGCAGGTGGCTCGGGTGCGGTTTGCGCTCTTGCACGACTTGCCGATCTCGACGAGCGGGGCGTCCGGGGCGCCGACGATGACGAACACGATGCAGCAGTCGGCGCCGTCGCTCACGATTCCGCCGGTGCGGACGGTGACACCGGCGCAACCGGCGCCCGGAGTGCTGACGAACGCGTCGCCCAATCCATCGGGGGTGACGCCATGATGCGGCGTGGGGGTGGTGGGTTCCGTTGGGCAGTGCGTTGGGCGGGGCTCGCGTCGCTCGTCGCGATCGCGGGTGCGTGCCGCGGCAAGAGCGCGTCGCAGGCGGCTGCGCCGCCGGCAGCGGTCGAGGTAGGGCGTGAGAACATCGCGGTCGCGTCGAGGGATCAGCTCCAGAGCGGCCCGCCGATTTCGGGAACGCTCGAGGCGCGGCAAACGGCGACGCTGCGGGCCGAAGTCGCGGGTCCGGTGCTGCAGACGTACGTAGATCGCGGCCAGTCCGTTAGGCGCGGTCAGCTGCTGGCGCGCATCGACGACACGGCCTTGCGGCAGGCGGCGTTGTCGGCGCAGTCCGGCGCGCGCTCGGCCAAGCTGTCGCTGGACAACGCGCAGCGGAACTTCGATCGATCGACCGCCTTGGAGAAGGCAGGGGCCATTGCGCAGCGCGATCTGGAGGCGGCGCAGAGCGAGTTGGCGTCGGCGTCCGCGGCGAACGACGATGCGCAGGCACGCCTCACGCAGGCGCAGCAGACGCTGGACAAGACGTTCATTCGGGCGCCGTTCAACGGGCAGGTGAGTGACCGGCAGGTGAGCGCGGGCGACGTGGTGCAGCCGGGGAACGCGCTGCTCACGGTGATCGATCCGGCGAGCATGCGGCTCGAGGCGTCGGTGCCATCGGAGCAGATCGCGGCGATCAAGCGCGACGCGCCGGTGCGGTTCTCGGTGTCGGGCTATCCGGGGCGGACGTTCGTCGGGCACATCGAGTTCGTGAGCCCGGCGGCGGATCCGGTGACGCGACAGATCAAGATCGACGTCTCGATTCCGAACGAGCGGAGCGATCTCGTCGCGGGGTTGTTCGCACAGGGACGTGTGGCGTCGGAGACGCGCACGGCGCTGGTGGCACCGGTGAACGCGGTGGACCAGCGGGGCGTGACGCCGGCGGTGATACGGCTCAAGGGCGGACGCACGGAACGCGTGAGCGTTCAGTTAGGCATTCGCGACGACGTGCGGGGCTTGTACGAGGTGACGGCGGGACTCTCGGCCGGCGACACGCTGCTGCTCGGCGCCGCGCAGAGCATCACCCCGGGCACGCCCGTCAGGGTGGTGGTGTCGTCCGATTCGACGACGGCTCAGCGTTAGGCAGGGGCGATCATGTTCATTTCCGATTTTGCGATCAAGCGGCCCATCGTCACGGTCACGGTGATCCTGGCGCTCGTCACGTTCGGCGTGGCGTCGCTCTTCCGCCTGCAGACAGACGAGTTTCCCGACATCCAGCAGCCGATGATCGCGGTGAGCATCTCGTATCCCGGCGCGTCGCCCGACGTGGTCGAGCGCGAGCTCGTGGATCCGATCGAGGATGCGTTCTCGTCGATCACCGGCATCGACTGGCAGCGGACGACGTCGACATCCACCGATGGGCTGGCGCAGTTCCTGGTCGTATTCGAGTACGACAAGGACATCCAGCAGGCGTCGCAAGACATCCGCGATGCGATCTCCTCCAAACGCGAGGATCTGCCGACGGAGATGAAGGAGCCGGTGTTGAGCCGGCTCGACCCGAGCGAAATGCCGGTGGTGTCACTGACGCTGACGTCGCTGACCATTCCGCCGGCGACGCTGACCCGGATTGCCGATCCCGGCATCGTCCGCGATCTGCGCGCGGTACCGGGCGTGGGCGAGGTGAGTGTGGCAGGCGGGATCAAGCGCGAGATGACTGTGCAGGTTCACCCGAGCGACTTGCAGGCGAACGGCGTCAGCATCGCGGACGTGGTGCAGGCGATCGGACAGCAGAATCTGGCGGCGCCGGTCGGGCGGTTGAACAGCACGCTCGAGGAGCAATCGATCCGTCTCAAGGGGCGGCTGGAAGACGCACAGGACTTCGCCAATCTGGTCGTGGCGCAGCGGAACGGCGCGGTCATCCGGTTAGGCCAAGTCGCGACGGTGTTCGACGGGACCGAGGAGCCGCGGACGAGCGCCGTGTTCAACGGCCGGGAGGCGGTCGGCATCGACATCAAGAAGTCGAAGGGCTACAGCACGACGGCGGTCAGCAAGGCGGTGCTGGAGCACGTGGCGCGACTGCAGAAAACGCTGCCCGCGGGCGCGAAGCTGGAGGTGGTGCAGAATTCGGGCGACCGCGTGCACCACGCGGTGTCGAACGTCGAGGAGGCGCTGGTCGAGGGCGCGCTGCTCACGGTGCTCGTGGTGTTCTTGTTTCTGAACTCGTGGCGATCGACGGTGATCACGGGCCTCGCGCTGCCGGTGAGCGTGCTGGCCTCGTTCATCGCCGTGTGGGTATTCGGCTTCACGCTGAACACGATGTCTCTGTTAGGCCTGTCGCTCGCGATCGGCATCTTGATCGACGATGCGATCGTGGTGCGCGAGAACATCGTGCGTCACATCGAAATGGGGAAGAACCATTACGAAGCGTCGCACGAGGGGACGAACGAGATCGGCTTGGCGGTCACGGCGACGACCTTCTCGATCGTCGCGGTGTTCGTGCCGGTCGCGTTCATGTACGGACTGGCCGGTCAGTGGTTCAAGCCGTTCGCGCTCACGATTGCGTGCGCGGTGCTCGTGTCGCTGTTCGTCTCGTTCTCGCTCGACCCAATGTTGTCTGCGTATTGGGCGGACCCGCAGGTGGAGGCGCACGAGCACCGCGGCTTCATCTCACGGCACCTGGAGCGGTTCAACAAGTGGTTCGAGCGGATGGCGGACCGCTACAAGAGCCTGATCGGGTGGGCGCTGGACCATCGTGCGGCCATGGTCGGGTTGGCGTTTGTCAGCTTCGCCGGGGCGCTGTTCCTGGTGGGGAGCGGCGTGGTGGGTGCGGAATTCGTGCCGGTGAGCGACCGGAGCGAAATCGACTTCATCATCCAAACGCCCCCGGGTTCGAACCTCGAGTACACCAAGCTCAAGGCCGAGGAAGCGGCGCGCATCGCACGGGCGCATCGCGAAGTGGCGTACACGTATACCACGGTCGGGACCCAGCTGTTAGGCAGAGCGCCCGGCGTCGATCAAGCGCAGGTGGTTGCGATGCTCATCCCGAAGGCGGACCGGTCGCTGAGCCAGGACCGGTTAGGCGAGATCCTGCGCCGAGAGCTGCAACGGATTGGCGGCGCCACGCCGTCCGTGTTCACGAGCGGTTTCGGCGGCGCCCTCAAGCAGATCCAGATCCAGATCCGCGGCAGCGACCAGGGGGTGTTGCGGACGTTCGCCGAGCAGGCGGCTCGCGTCTCGGCGCAAGTGCCCGGTGCGGTGGACGTGGGGTTGTCGGTGCGCGGAGAGAAGCCGGAGCTCGAGGTGCAGGTGAATCGGCCGCTCGCCGGATCGTTAGGCATCACGGTCGAGCAGGTGGCGCAGTCGCTGCGGCCGGCGTTCGCCGGGCTCAAAGCCGCGGATTGGGTGGACCCGACGGGCGAGACCCGCGACGTCACCGTGCGGCTGGCGCCGGAATCGCGCGAGCGCCCGGCGGACCTGTCGCGCTTGCCTCTGGTCGTGGGCGGCGGCGCAGGCGCGGCACCGGTCACGATTCCGTTAGGCCAGATTGCGACCGTCGCCGAGGGCGTCGGACCGGCCGAGATCCAACACCTGAATCACGAGAAGGTGGTGAGCGTGGAGGCCAACGTGCAGGGACGGCCGCTCACCGAAGTGTTGAAAGAGATGAACGCGCGCATCGCCAAGCTCAAGCTGCCGGCGGGCGTGGACATTACCCAGGGCGCGCAGGCGCAGGACCAGGCGGATGTCTACAGCCGCATGGCCGTGGCGTTGGGCATCGCCGTTCTCCTGATGTACCTGATCCTCGTCGTTCAGTTCGGATCGTTCCTGGATCCGATCTCGATTCTGGTATCGCTGCCGCTGTCGCTCATTGGCGTGGTGCTGGCGCTCCTCGTCACGGGGAGCACGATCAACATCATGAGTCTGATCGGCGTGATCCTGCTCATGGGGATCGTGGCGAAGAACGCCATTCTGCTCATCGACTTCGCGAAGTGGGCGCGAGAGCGCGGGATTCCGCTGCGCGAGTCGCTGATCGAGGCGGGCCGGATCAGGCTGCGGCCGATCATCATGACGACGCTGGCGTTGATCGCGGGCATGCTGCCGGTGGCGATCGGGCACGGCGAGGGCGCGGACTTCCGGGCACCGTTGGGCCGAGCGGTGATCGGCGGCGTGATCACGTCGACACTGCTGACCTTGTTAGTCATCCCGACGGTGTACGAGATTCTCGAGGGTTGGAAGGAGCGGGCGGTCGAGCGGTTCTTCAAGCGGCGTGGCACGGGCGAGTTCGCGGTCCCGGAGGCAGAGCCGGCGCACGGCGACGACTGACATCGACGAGGGATGGCGATGGAACTGAAGAAAGCGAAGGTCCTGGTGACGGGCGGCAGCTCCGGCATCGGGTTGGCGACCGCGAAGCGCCTCGTCTCGGCGGGCGCGAAGGTGGCGATCTGCGGACGCAACGGACAGCGGTTGCGCGCGGCGGCGGAGTCGACGGGCGCCATGGCGATCGAGGCCGACGTGGGCCGCGAGGCGGACGTGGCACGGCTCATCCAAACGGTGATCCGCGAGTTAGGCGGCTACGACACGCTCATCAACAACGCGGGATTCGGGCGGTTTGCGCCGTTGGTCGACATGACGGTGGCGGACTTCCGGAGCGTATGGGAGACGAACGTGCTCGGGGCGATGCTGGTGGCGCGCGACTCTGCGCGCCATTTCGTGCAGATGCAGGGAGGCAATATCGTGAACGTGGCCTCCACGTCGGGGCAGCGGGGTGGTGCGAACGGGACGGCCTACGCGTCGAGCAAATTCGCGCTCGCAGGACTAACGGATGTGTGGCGAACGGAGCTGCGGCAGCACGGCATCCGCGTGATGCAGATCAATCCGAGTGAAGTGCTCACGGAGTTCCGCGTGAATTCGGGGCGGCCGAGTGCCGTCGAGACACCGACGAAGCTGCGCGCCGACGACATCGCCGACGTAATCGCGAGCATGCTGGCGCTGGACGACCGGGTCTTGGTAAAGGACGTCACGGTGTGGGCGACGAACCCGAAGGACTGACACCCAGCTCGACCAACTACTTCCAACGGAACAGCTTCAGCGCCAGGAGGAAGCTGACGACCAGCCAGGCGAGCGCGATGCCTAACTCGCCGGACACGTGGGCGATGCCGGCGCCCTGCAGCATATTCGCGCGCAGCGCGTTGTTCACCGCCGTGAGCGGGAGCGCCTGGATGAAAGGCTGCATGGTTTTCGGGAAGTTCGATGCGGAGAAGAACACGCCCGAGAACACCCACATCGGCAGCATCACCAGGTTCATCAGGCCCGACGCGCCTTCCACGGTGCGCGCGCGCGACGCGACCAAGAGTCCCATGGCGCCGAACGTGAGCGACGCGATGAGACAGATGAACGCCAGCTCGAGGTAGGAGCCGCGGAGCGGAACGCCGAAGATGAGCGCGCCGAAACCCAACAGCGTCACCACCTCGAAGAACAACATCGTCAAGCGCGACAACAGGAACGACGCGAGGTACTCGGGCTTCCGCATCGGCGTGGCAATGAGGCGCTTGAGGAGCTTCTTCTTGCGCGCGTCCACGATCGCGAAGCCGATGCCCCAGATGCCGCTGCCCATCAGGTTCATGCCTAACAGGCCAGGGATCACGAAGTCGATGTAGCGAGAGCCGCGCTCGCGGACGTGCTGGTCGGCCGCGTTGACGGGGTCGTGGCGTCCGGCGGCACGTTGCACGGCGGCGTCGGCGACCAGTCGCGCGGCGCGCGCTTCGGGCCGCGTGTCGTCGTACCGGTACGACACGGCGCCGCCGCCTTGCGGCACGACGACCAGCGCGATGTCTCCGGTTCGCAGCGCACGCGCGGCGGCGCTGTCGTCCAGCACATCGACGGTGAGCGACGAGTCGCTCCGTAAGGCAGTGGCTAACGGCGCGGCGCCGGGCGCGGTTGACAACACGGCCACGTGCTGCTTCTCAGCGGGCCGGTTGCGGAACGCTATGCCCAGTCCGGCCGCGAGCAGCACGGGGAACACGAACACCCAGAACACGGCTTCGGGCTCGCGCAGGAACTCGCGGTAGCGCACGAGCGTGAGCTGCGCCAGCGAGCTATCGCGGAGCCGGCGCGGACGGCGCGGCGGTGGGGCCGTGCGTTCGCGCGCCGGAGGTGCGAGTGTCGTCTCAGTCATCGCGCAAGTGCCGTCCGGTGAGAGACACGAAGACATCCTCGAGCGTAGCCGAACGCGTCTGGAGCTCGTTCATTTCGATGCCGTGCTCGTTGAGCGCACCGAGCAATGCGGGCACGGCACGGTGGAGCTCGGCGACGTCGAGTTGGAATCCGCCGTTCTCGGAGCGCGCGTCGAGCACGCCATCGATCGCGCGCAACGTGCGCAAATCGATCCTGCCTGCGTGCGCGGCGGAAAACGTGACGACGTGCTCAGCGCACCTCGCGCGGATGAGCTCGCGCGGCGTGCCGAGCGCGATCACCTTTCCATGATCCATGATCGCGACGCGGTCGCAGAGCCGTTCGGCCTCATCCATATAGTGAGTGGTGAGGACGATCGTTCGACCCTCGGCGCGGAACTGTTCGATGAGGTCCCAGAGTTGTCGGCGTGCTTGCGGGTCGAGCCCGGTCGTGGGCTCATCGAGGAACAGCAGCTCGGGGTCGCCCACGAGGGCGCACGCGAGTGCGAGACGCTGCTTCTGTCCACCCGAGAGTCCGCCGACGCGGGAGCTCTGCTTTTCCTCGAGCTGCACGAGGCGTATCACCTCGCTCACTTCGCGGCCGTCGCGGAAGAAGGAGCGGAACAAGCGAATGGTTTCTTCGACAGTGAGCTTCTCCGAGAGTTGCGTTTCCTGGAGTTGAATGCCGAGGCGTTCGCGCAGCTCGCGGGGGTGCTCGGTCCAGCGGCGACCGAGGACGATGACGTCACCGCTGTCGGGGGCGGTAAGGCCCTCGCAGATCTCGATGGTCGTTGTCTTGCCGGCGCCGTTGGGTCCGAGGAGTCCGAAGCACTCCCCGGCGCGCACATCCAGGTCGAGGCCATCTACGGCGACGACATCGGGGTACGATTTGCGGACGGCGCGGAGCGCGAGCGACATGCGGGAGGGGCAAGGGCAAGGGGACGCGAAATATAGCCGGACTGGGGCGGAGGGAAGCGGAACGGAAGGGTGCCGGAGCGGTAACGACTCGCGCGGGACGGACGTGGGGCACAACATTCGGCACGCTTGAAGGCCCGCAGAGTTTTGGATACTTTATCCCATAGCTGCGTCGGCGACCCACGGGTCGCGAGCGGCTCATCGTTAGGCAACGAGCGCATATGACTCACGCACCATCCCGTTCCACTATCCGCGCGGACGCGGCGCCGGGTCCGACGGCGCGTCGTCCGGCGGCAGGCGGACCCATCGAGCGATTCACGCTCTCCGGCGCGACATTGCAGGCCATCCGCGAGCGCATTCTCTCGGGCGCGTACGCCGAGGGCGATCCCCTGCGACAGGATGCGATCGCGGCGGAGCTCGGCGTGAGCCGGATTCCGGTGCGTGAGGCACTCCGGCAGCTCGAGGTCGAAGGGCTGGTAACATTCAGTCCGCATCGCGGCGCGGTGGTGTCGACGTTTTCGATCGCCGAGATCGAGGAGCTGTTCGAGCTGCGCGCACAGATCGAATCGGATCTGGTGCGGCGGGCCGTGCCCAAGATGGCGGCGGAGAATTTCGCGCGTGCGGATGAGATTCTCGATGCGTACGATGCGGCATTTCGGTCGCGCGACGTGGCGGCGTGGGGCGAGCTCAATTGGCAGCTGCACTCGACGTTGCTCGCGCCGGCGCAGCGCCCGCTCACGCTGGGCATCGCGGCGCGTCTGCACCGGCACGCCGAGCGCTATGCGCGGATGCAGCTCGCATTGACGCATGGGGAATCGCGTGCGAGCGAAGAGCATCGCGCGATCGTGACGGCCGCGCGGCGTCACAACGCCGATCGGGCGGCGCAGCTCATGGGCACGCACATCACCGGCGCCGGGCGATCGCTCGTGCGGTTTCTTCGCGAGCAGCGGGGCGAGTCGTCGTGACGGCGGTGGTGTTGGCCGATCTGGTCGCGGGGGAGTTCCGCCCAACGAACGGCGGGAGCACGCTGCCGTCGCTCAACCCGTCGGATGCGTCGGATGTCGTGGCGTTGGTGCCGGAAGGGACGGCCGACGCGGCGCGCGCGGCGGCCGATGCGGCGGCGGCTGCGTTAGGCAGTTGGCGGGCGCTCACCGGACCGGCGCGGGCCGAGCATCTCTACCAATGGGCCGGGGTGATCGCGCAGCGGGCCGACGATCTGGCGCGCGCGATGACGCGCGAGGTCGGGAAGCCGATCGCCGAGTCGCGGGGCGAGGTCGCGCGGGCGGTGGTGATCCTGCGGTACTACGCGGGCGAGGCGGTGCGCGCGGTGGGCGAGGTGATCCCGTCGCAGGCGCCGGGCGCGCTGCAGTTCACCGTGCGCGAGCCGTTAGGCGTGGTGGCGCTCATCACGCCGTGGAATTTCCCGTTGGCGATTCCGCTGTGGAAGGCGGCACCGGCGCTGGCATTCGGGAATACGGTCGTGCTCAAGCCGTCGGAGATGTCGGCGCAGGTGGCATCGCTCCTGGCGGAGACGGCCATCGCCGCCAAGCTGCCGCCTGGTGTCTTCAACGTGGTGCACGGCACCGGGCCTAACGCCGGCACGCCGCTGCTGCGCCATCCCGCGGTGCGCGGCATCTCGTTCACGGGGTCGAGCGCCGTCGGCGCGCAGGTGGCGGCGCTGGCCGCCGGGCGGAACGTGCGGTTTCAGACGGAGATGGGCGGCAAGAACGTACTGATCGTGGCGCGCGACGCCGATCTCGATGCAGCGGCGGCGCTGGCCGCATCGGGCGCGATGCGCTACGCGGGGCAGAAGTGTACGGCGACGAGCCGGGTGGTCGTGGTGCGGGACGTGGCGCAGGAGTTCCTCGCCCGGCTGCGCGCGCAGGTCGAGCGTCTACCGTTAGGCCCGGTGGATGACCCGGCCGCGGCCGTGGGCCCGGTGATCAGCGCCCGGTCGCGCGACTCGATTGCGCAGGCGCTCCGCGACGGCAACGCCGAGCGGTTGTTCGGGGGCGAGCTGCCCAACGATCCACGATTCGGCCGCGGATTTTTCGTAGCGCCGCTCGTCATCCGCCTGGCGGATCCGGACGAGCCGCTCGCGCAGCGGGAGCTGTTCGGTCCGGTGTTGGGCGTGTTCGAGGCCGACGATCTGGACCACGCAATCGCCTTGGCGAATCGGACGCCGTACGGGCTGAGTGCGTCGCTGTTCACACGCGACATTCGGTCGGCGCTGCAGTACGTACACCGGATCGACGCTGGCCTCGTTCGCGTGAACGGCGACACCACCGGCGTCGACCCGCACGCGCCGTTCGGGGGCATGAAGGGATCGAGCTCCGGGAGCCGTGAGCAGGGTCCGGCGGCGCGCGAGTTCTACGCCGAGACGAAGACGGTCCAGATCAACCCGTAACGGCATCGATGCGCATCAAGGATTGGCGCGGCGTGTTCCCCGCGATCACGACTCCGTTTCACGACGACTTGAGCGTCGACCACGAGTTCCTGTGCGAGCACGCGGCGTGGATGGTCGCGCAGGGCGCGCACGGCATCGTGCCGTTGGGTTCGTTAGGCGAGGCGCCGGCGCTGGCGTTCGACGAGAAGGTGCGCATCCTCGAGACGTGCCGGACCGCGCTCCGCGCGGGCACGCCGCTCATCGCCGGCATCTCGGCGTCGAGCACGGCCGAGGCGGTGGCGCTCGCCAAAGAGGCGCATCGCGCCGGATGCGACGGGTTGATGGTGCTGCCGCCGTACGTCTACCAAGGCGATTGGCGGGAAACGAAGGCGCACGTGACCGCGGTGATTCGCGCCACGCCGCTCTCCTGCATGCTGTACAACAACCCGATCGCGTACGGGACCGACTTCCTGCCCGAGCAGATCCGCGAGCTCGCCCAACACGAGAATCTGCACGCGGTGAAGGAGTCGAGCGGCGACGTGCGGCGGATCACCGCGATCCGGCAATCGTTAGGCGAGCGGTTGACGATTCTCGTCGGACTGGACGACCTGGTGGTGGAGGGCGTGGCCGCCGGCGCCGAAGGATGGATCGCGGGGCTCGTGAACGCGTTACCCGCGCAGACGATGCGGTTGTGGGAGCAGGCGACCGCCGGGCGGTGGCGCGAAGCGCGCGCGCTGTACGACTGGTTCCTGCCCCTGCTGCGTCTCGACACGACTTCCAAGTTCGTCCAGCTGATCAAGCTGGTGCAGCGCGAAGTCGGGAAGGGCACCGCGCGCGTGCGGCCGCCGCGGTTGGAACTGGATGGCGACGAGCTGGAGTCCGCACTGGCCCGGATTCGCGCGTCGCTGTCATCGCCGGACGCGCGCGTGTGAGCACGGCGTCCGGTGCGATCGACGCCATCGACGTGGTCGACTCGCACACGGAAGGCGAGCCGACGCGCGTCGTGATCGCGGGGTGGCCGCAACCGGCGGGCGAAACGATGGCGGAGCGGCGGGATTCGCTCCGTCGTGATCAGGACGCGTTGCGGCAGGCGGTAATCCTCGAGCCGCGCGGACACGACGCCGTGGTCGGTGCGCTGCTCACTCCGCCAGTTAGTCCGGGTGCGATCACGGGTGTGGTGTTCTTCAACGACGTCGGCTGCCTCGGCATGTGCGGCCATGGATTGATCGGCGTGGTGCGCACGCTCGAGTATCTGGGTCGTATCGGACCTGGAGCCGTGTGCGTGGACACGCCCGTTGGGCTGGTGCGCGCGGAGCTGGCGCGCGACGGATCCGTGTCGCTCGAGAACGTGCCGGCGTACATGCATCGCGAGGGCGTGACGGTGGCCGTGCCCGGCGTAGGCGCGGTGCGCGGCGATGTCGCCTGGGGCGGCAACTGGTTTTTCCTAACGGAACTGGACGGCGCGGAGCTATCGCTGTCGCGGGTGCGTGAGCTGACGCGCGCGACGATGGCGATACGCGACGAGCTGACGCGGGCCGGCATCACGGGTGAAGGCGGCGCCCTCGTGGATCACATCGAGCTATTCGGTCCGCCGACGCGCGGCGACGCGGACAGCCGGAATTTCGTGTTGTGTCCCGGCGTGGCGTACGACCGGTCGCCGTGCGGCACCGGCACGTCGGCCAAGATGGCGGCGTTGCACGCGCATGGTGTGCTCCGCGCGGGCGAGCGGTGGCGTCAGGAGAGCATCACGGGGAGCCTCTTCACCGGCTGGGTGGACGAGCGTGCCGGCGGGCGCGGGGTCATCCCGCACATCCAGGGCCGGGCGTTCGTGACGTCGCGCGCCACGCTGCTGTTCGACGCCGCCGATCCCTTCCGGTTAGGCATCGCGGGCGCGTGACGCACGCGGCGAGGCTCGGCGCGCGGCCGTCGGCGCGGCCGGACGTCGTGGTGATCGGCGCGGGCATCGTGGGTGCGGCGTGCGCGCTCGCGCTGGTGCGCGAATCCCTCGACGTGCTCATCGTGGACGCATCCTTTACGGGCGGCGGCTCCACGGCGGCGGCCATGGGGCACCTCGTCGTGATGGATGACTCGCCGGCGCAACTGGCGCTCACCGCGTATTCGCGCGGGTTGTGGGAGCGGATGGCGGACGAGCTCCCGGCGGACTGCGAGTACGAGATGCGCGGGACGCTGTGGGTGGCGGAGCGCGACGAGGATCTGGAGGCGGCGCGCGCGAAGCACGCCGTGTACGCGGCGCACGGCGTGGCTGCGTCGATCGTGGACGCGGCCGAGCTCGCGCGGCTCGAGCCGGCGCTGCGCCCGGGACTCGCGGGGGCGCTCGTGGTTCCCGGCGACATGGTGCTCTATCCGCCTAACGCAGCGCGGTGGTGTGTGGAGCGGGCCGTGGCGCTCGGCGCCACGCTGCGCGAGCGGTGCGAGGCGGTGTCGATCGATCGCGGCGCCGTGCGCGTGCGCGGCGCGGACGGGGTCGAGGAGACCGTTTCGGCCGGCGCGATCGTGAACGCGGCCGGTATCGACGCGCCGCGCCTCGTGCCCGAGCTGCCGATCGTTCCGCGCAAGGGACATCTCGTGATCACCGATCGCTATCCGGCGTTGTGCCACGCGCAGCTCGTGGAGTTGGGCTATCTGCGCAGCGCGCACGGCTTGGGCGGCGAATCGGTGGCGTTCAACGTGCAGCCGCGGGCGACCGGGCAGCTGCTCATCGGATCGTCGCGCGAGCTGGTGGGGCGCGACGGCGCGATGAACCGTGCTGTGTTAGGCGCGATGGTCCGGCGGGCGATGTGGTTCGTGCCGGCGCTGGCGCAGTGCGACGCGATCCGCGTGTGGACCGGATTTCGTCCCGCGACGCCGGATGGGTTGCCGCTCATCGGGCGATGGGAAGCGGAGACCGGTGTGTGGGTCGCCGCCGGGCATGAAGGGTTGGGCATCACGACCGCGCCGGGCACCGCCGCGCTGATCGCTGCGGACATCATGGGTCGCGCGGCGCCGATCGATCCCGCACCGTACCGTCCGACCCGCGCGATGCCGCGCGCTGACGCCGCGCAGGCGCAGGAGCCCTCGTGCCGCGCGACGTGACCATCATCGTGGATGGCCGCCCGATTGCGGCGCCGGAGGGCACGACGCTGGCGTCGGCGCTGCTCGGCGCCGGGATCACGCAGTTTCGCACGTCCGTCACCGGCGAGTCGCGCGCGCCGGTGTGCGGCATGGGCGTGTGCTTCGAGTGTCGCGTCACCGTCGACGGGCGTCCGCACCAGCGGTCGTGTCTCATTCCGTGCACCGATGGCCTGCACGTGGAGACGATGCCTAACGATGTCAGGCCATGGGTGCCGGCCGTCCACACCGAGAGCGGCCTGCGGACGTGCGACGTGGCCGTGATCGGCGGCGGTCCGGCCGGGATCGCCGCGGCGACCGCGGCGGCAGAGGCCGGCGCGCGGGTGATCGTGATCGATCAAGGCGTACGGCCCGGCGGGCAGATCTGGCGCCACCGCGATCCGGCGTCGCTGCCGAAGCTGGCGCGCGCGTGGATCGCGCGGTGCGAGCGCGCGCGAGCGGACGGCAATTCCGCGCCGGAGTGGCTCGCGCGATCGACGGTGTTCGACGCGTCGGTGGGCGACGACATCGTGCTGCGCCTAACGGGAGAGGGGCCTGCGGCGGCGGGTACCGTGCGCGCGCGGCGCGTCGTGATCGCCACCGGCGCACGCGAGCTGTTCCTGCCGTTCCCCGGGTGGACGCTGCCCGGCGTGATGGGACTGGGCGGCGCGCAAGCGTTGTTGAAAGGCGGTATGACCGTGCGCGGATGGCGCGCCGTCGTCGCAGGGTCGGGTCCGCTGCTGCTTCCCGTTGCGGCGGCGCTGGTGCACGCCGGCGCCAGGGTGACGCACGTGGTGGAACAGGCGCCGCTGTCGCAGGCGGTGTCGTTCGGCGCCGGCTTGTGGGCGCACCCCGCGAAGGCCTTTCAGGCGGTGCGGTACGGCGCGTCGCTCCTCGGCGCGCGCATCCGCTTCGGCACGTGGGTGGCATCGGCCGAAGGCGATGCCGACCGCGTGGCGTGTGCCAGCCTAACGGACGGCCGCCGCGCGTGGACGGTGCCGTGCGACGTCCTGTGCTGCAGTTACGGATTCGTGCCCAACGTCGAGCTCGCCCGTTTGATCGGATGCGACATCCAGCGCGGCCGGGTGATGGTGGACGCGACGCAGCAGACGAGCGTTCCAGGCGTGTGGTGCGCGGGCGAGCCGACGGGCGTGGCGGGTGAGAGCGCGGCGCTCGTGGAGGGGCAGATCGCGGGTCTGGCAGCCGCCGGCGCGGACGCCCGGGCCCACTCGGCGCGGCTCCAGCGCGCGCGCGACGGCTGGCGCCGGTTCGGCGATAGCCTAACGGGCACCTTCCGGCCGCGTGATGACGTGCGCGCGCTGGCCACCGACGACACACTCATATGCCGGTGCGAGGACGTGCGCCGCGACGCCCTGGATCCCTCGTGGACGGTGCGCCAAGCCAAGCTCTACACGCGCGTCACCATGGGCCCGTGCCAGGGCATGGTGTGCGGCGCCGCGTGCGCCAGCCTCTTCGGCTGGTCCGCGGGCACCGTGCGGCCGCCGGTGGGCGGCACCGAGGTCGCCCGACTCGGTTAGGCGGACGGCTCGGATGCTCGAGCGCGGATGCACAGCGCCGAACGGCGAAACTCGGCCGCCCACGCGCTCGTACGGCGCACACACGACACTCATTGATTGGCGGCATGCTACTCTGGGTCGGAGCTCTCGTCGCGCTGCAGGGCGCGGCCGCGCAAGACACCGCTCGCATGGTGCAGCGGGACACGCCACTCGTCGCCACAGTGGCACAGGTGGCGAGCGCCTACGAGGATGCTGCCGCGCGCACACTCGTGGTCCGTGCGCGCGCGGCGCGCGTCAGTCAGGATTCGTCACTCGAGGCATACGACGCGACGGCGAAGCGGCGCTTCACGGTGAATTTCGGGCTTGGCGCGAGCGGCCCCGAGCGGCTGCTCATCCGCAGCGAGGCAGCGTCGCGTGTGCGTTGGCGTCGCGGAGTCGGCGCGCACATCGACGTGCTCGCGGCGCGCACGGCGATTCCGCTTGCGTACTCCGGTGCGCGAGTGTTGTCCGACATGCTCGACGACAATCCGGTCCCGTACTTTCCGGGGCGCGAGGGACTGGTCGGATTCTCCGAAGTCGTGCGATCGCGCAATCGGCATCAGTCCCCGATGATCCATCCCCTCGAGGATGGGGCCGAGTCGGTGTATCGATACGCGGCGGGCGACTCGGTGTCGTTGGCGTTTCCGGACGGCCGGCAGATCCGCCTGCGCGAGATCCGCGTCATTCCTCGGGGACCGCGGTACGACCTGATCGTCGGCTCGCTCTGGATCGATGCGTCTTCAGGACAGCTCGTCCGCGCGGTCTATCGACCGGCCGCCGAGATGGACATCGCCGAGATGGCGCGCAAGGACGATCCGCACTCTTTCGACGACGTCCCCACGTTAGTCAAGCCGTTAATCTTCCCGATGAGCGCGACGATCTCGGCGTTCATCGTCGAGTACGGTCTGGTGAACGAACGGTGGTGGATGCCGCGCGTGCAGACGATCGAAGGCCGTGCGCGGATTGGACCAACGCACGCGACGTTTTCGGTGGAGCAGACGTTCCGGTATGCGAGCGTGAACGTGGCCGACTCGCTGCCGGCGATCGCCGTGTCGACCATGACCGACTCGGCGCGCGAGGCGCGGCGCGATTCGATTCGTGCTGCGCGGCGTGAGGCGCGGCGCCGCGGCGACGACGACCCGGACATGGAGTCCATCGATTGCCCGCGCGGCGACACGCTCGTGCGGCATCAATTGCGCCACGACGGCGCGCTGCCGATCGAGATCCGGATTCCGTGCGACACGGCGGCGCTTGCACATTCGCCGGAGCTGCCGCCGTCGATCTTCGACGCCGGCGATGAGACGTTCGGCGTGCCGGACCGCGATGCGGTGCTCAAGTCGCTGGGGTTGGGCGTGCAGCCGGGATGGCATCCGGGCGCGCCGTCGCTGCACTACGGCGTGCAGGACGGGCTGGTCCGCTACAACCGGGTGGAAGGCTTGTCGTTAGGCGCCCGCCTCGACGAAGCGTTCGGCGCCGGCTATTCGGGCAGCCTGACGGGACGGTTGGGCATCGCGGACCTGCAGCCCGGGTTCGATCTCGAGGCTCAGCGGTCGGACGGGGTGCGGACGCTGTCGTTGGGCGTGTACCGGCGCCTGGTGCCGGTGAATCCATGGGGCGACCCGCTCTCGCTCGGCAGCTCGATCGGGAACCTGACGTTGGGCAACGACGACGCGTTCTACTACCGGTCCTGGGGCGTCGCATTCGGTGGCCGCCACGATGGGTCGGCAATCATCACCTGGCGCGCGTTCGCCGAAGAGCAGCGCAACGCGGACGTCAACACCGGCTTCTCGGTGTACCATGCGTTAGGCGCGCGCAACGGCGCGCCGCCCAACATCCAGGCGGCGCGCGCCGGCGAGGCCGGCGGCGCCGTGTCGCTGCACGACGACTTCGGGTTGGATCCCACCGGGTGGCGCGTCGGCGTCGGTGCGTCGCTCGAAGGAGCCGGCGGCACGTTCGATTACGGTCGAGGATCACTCGATGCCTCGGTGACGCGAGGGTTAGGCGAGAGTTTGGCCGCGTCGATGACGGCGAGCGCGGGCACGAGCGTCGGAACCGTCCCGCCGCAGCGCCTCTGGTACCTCGGCGGCACCCAGACGGTGCGCGGCCAGATCATGGGCGCCCAAGCAGGCAACGCGTACTGGTTCACCCGAACGGAGGTTGCGTACGGTCTCGTATCGATCCGTCCGACCGTGTTCTTCGACATCGGTTGGGCCGGGCCGCGAGATGCGTGGAGCTCGCCCGGGCGCCCGATCAGTGGGGCCGGCGTGGGCGTGTCGTTACTGGACGGACTGCTGCACGTCGATCTCGCGCACGGCGTCCAGCCGTCGCGGTCCTGGCGCGGGGCCATGTATCTGGACGCGCGCTTTTAGAGAGCGGACAAGGCGGGACACTGCCGGACAAGGCCGGACTTGAAGAGCGGACAGGGCCGGAGCTTCCCTACCGGAGGCGACTATTTTTCGGGTGTCAGCATGCCCGTTCACACATGATTTCGTGCGGGCGTTCGGCCTGTATTCCATAGCTTAAGCGCGGATACACAATGCGTCGCAAGATGTGCAAGTCGAAGATCCATCGGGCCACGATCACGGGCGCCGATCTCCAATACGAGGGCAGCTTGACCCTGGACCGCGACCTCATGGACGCGGCCGATCTCGAGCCGTACGAACAGGTTCAGGTGGTAAACGTGAACACGGGGTCGCGCCTCGAGACCTACGTGATCGAGGGCGAGCGGGGAAGCGGCACCATCCAGCTCAATGGTGCAGCCGCGCGCATGGGGGCCGTGGGTGACCCGGTCATCGTCATGAGCTACGCCGACTACGACGAGAGCGAGCTGGCTGCGTTCGCGCCCCGGATCGTGTTCGTGGACGATCGGAACCGGGTGGTCAAAGGACGGATCCGGCGCGCCAAGTAGATCGGCCCGAGAGATCGTCGTCCGTTACATCACCCAGCCGCGCGTCGTCGAAAGAGCACGCCAGCACGCTGCAGCAATCGCCCGGCTGCCGAAACGTCGCAAGCGCTTCCGTCGCTTCACTCCACGCGACATGCGCCGGCATCTGCGCTCCACCACGTGGCGTTCACCACGCAGCCATAGCGGATGCCAGACGCACACTCGACATTGACGCCGCCACACGCCCACGAGCAGACGAACGCCGAGGTGCTCTTGTGGCAGGGGAAGGTCCGCTCGGGATTCGCGGCTTTGGCTGGCGCGGTCGGGCTGATCCTTCACGTCACCGGGACGGTCACGCGCTCGCCGCGCGTTAGTTTGTTCACGCTGCTCGGCTACCTGGTGATCAATTTGTGGTTGAGTCGCGTCGCGCGCCGGCGCGGCGCAGCGCGCGACTGGATGGTGGCGGTCACGATGGCGAGCGACGTGTTGTTCATGCTCGCCATCGCCTACCTGTTGATCCCGCCGCAACACTACGACCGCGTACTGTTGGGCGGTTTCGCGATTCTGCACCTCACCGAGTTCTACTTCGGGCGTCGCCTCGCGTGGATGGTGTTAGGCGGGTTGGTGGCCGGCTATCTGGCGCTGGTGGCGAACGCGATGGCGAACGGCGCGACGCTGTCCTGGACGTCGGAGTTAGGCACGGCGGCCGTGTTCACGGTGGCGGCGGTGACGTTCATCGTCCACTACAGCAACTTCAACTGGCGCCTCACGGAGATCGTGTCGCTGTTCGACCGGGCGGAGGGCGGCGACTTCTCAGGTGAGTACGACGCGGCGGCGGACAAGCGGCCGGACAGCGTGACGCTGGTGGGACGCGCGTACAATCGCGTGCGTCCGCAGCTGGCGAACCTGGTGATGACGGACGCATTGAGCGGGTGTCAGAACCGGCGCGGGTTGGAGCAGCAACTGGCGCGCGAGGTGTCGCGTGCGGCGCGGACGGGTCGCGAGCTGGCGCTGATCGCGATCGACATCGACCACTTCAAGACCATCAACGACACCTTCGGACACCTGGCGGGCGACGCGGTGATCCAGGAGGTGGGCGAGCTGCTGCGGTCGGTGGCGCGGACGGGCGATGTGGTGGCGCGCACCGGCGGCGACGAGTTCATGCTGCTCTTACCGGAGACGAACGCGGCGGGCGCGTTCCGGCTGGCGACGCGGATGCGCGAGGAAGTTTCGAAGCGCAAGTTCCAAGGGATCGCGGGCAAGGTTCCCGTGACGGTGAGTATCGGCTTGGTGGCGGACCGCGTGGCGGATGAGAACGTGGTGCACGATCTGCATTCGCGCGCTGACGAAGCGTTGTATGCGGCGAAGGACGGCGGGCGAAACCGGGTGAGCATCTGGACGCCTAACTTGCGGGCGATCGCCGTGCAGCGGGCGGGACAGGCGCTGATGCGGACGGGAACCTAGCGACTTGACGCCGGGCGCCGTTCATCTTAGACTCTCAGGTGAGATCATGAGCCGAGAGTCGAGATGGCGGCAGACGCACTCCCCCTGGTGAAGGGGACGTTGGACGTGCTGGTGCTGAAAGGGCTGTCGTGGGGCGCCATGCACGGCTTCGAAATCACCTCCTGGCTCGAGGCGCACTCGAGCGGACGACTCGACGTCGATGACAGCGCGCTGTATCAGGCGCTGCATCGCATGGAAGAGCGCGGGCTCGTCGAAGCCGAGTGGGGGGTCACCGAGAACAATCGACGGGCGAGATATTACCGCATCACCGCGGCGGGACGCGCGCATCTGCGCGCAGAGAGCGCGCGGTGGGTGCGCTACGCGGAGACGGTGACGAGCATCCTCACGGCGCGGCAGCGCGCGGCGCCGGCGTGATGCGCGCAGCGGTTCTGGTGTGAGCGAGCGCCGGGTGCGCCGGCTCCTGCGGTTGTCGCTGGGGCGCGATCGTGTGGACGCGGAGATGGACGAGGAAGTCGCGTTCCATCTCGAGGCGCGCGTCGAGCAACTCGTTCGGCTCGGCTTCAGTCCGGACGACGCTCGGGCGGAGGCACTCAAACGCTTCGGTCCCATCGAGCAGGCCACACAGCGGTTGCGCGCGTCGGCGGCGCAGCGGGAGCGGCGGCGCGCGGGGCGCGAGCGCGTCGGCGCGCTCCAGCGCGAGTTGCGATACAGCATCCGGTCGCTCAGCCGGAGTCCCGTATTCACCGCGGCGGCGGTGTTGACGCTCGCGTTGGGCATTGGCGCCAATACCGCGGTCGCCGGGCTCGTGCGCGCCGTGCTGCTGCGGACGCCGCCGTACGTGTCGCCGTCGCGGCTGGCGATGGTGTGGCAGCGCCTGCCTGCGTTAGGCGGAAGCGGCGACCGGATGGGCGCGTCGCTGCCGGAGTACGTGGACTACCGGGACCGGAATCGCGTGTTCTCGTCGATGGCCGGCTTCGAGAACGTCGATCTCGATCTCACGGGCGACGGGCCGCCCGAGCGTCTCGCGGCGGCGCGCGTCACGTCCAATCTGTTCTCGACCCTTGGCGTTAGGCCGTTCGTTGGGCGCGACTTTGCGGCCGGTGACGGCCAGGAAGGCGCCGCCAAGGTCGCGATCCTGAGCTACCCGCTCTGGCGGAGCCGGTTCGGCGGCGATCCGGCCCTGATCGGCCGCACGGTTCGCCTCGACGAGCAGTCGTACACGGTGGTGGGCGTGATGCCGCGCGGGTTCGAATTCCCGTGGCCGGGCATGCCGCTCTCGGACAAGGCGCAGTTGTGGACGCCGCTCGTGTTCACGCGTGACGCGCTCGCGGCGCGTGCGGAGAGCTACGATGTGCGGATGGTGGCGCGACTGGCGCCGGGCGTGACTATCGATCGTGCGCGCGCGGACATCTCGCGTGTCGTGGACGGATTCCGGAAGGAGTATCCCAACATTTACAGCGGCAACGTGCAGACGCAGGCATCGGTCGACGGGCTGGTTGCCGATGCGCGCGCCGATGCGCGTCCGCTGCTGCTCGCGCTGGCGGGCGCGGTCGTGGTCGTGCTGCTCATCGCGTGTGCGAATGCGGCGCACCTGCTGCTCGCGCGCGCCGTGTCGCGGCGGCCCGAAATGGCGCTCCGGCGCGCGTTAGGCGCGGCGGCGGGGCACGTGATCGGCCAGGCGCTGATCGAGGCCCTGCTGCTGGCCGTGGCTGGTGGCGCGCTCGGAATCGGATTGGCGGTCGCCATGGTCGCCGTGATTCGACGATTTGGACCCGAGAACATCGCCGGACTCGCACAGGCGCACGTCGACGGACTGGTACTCGTGTTCACGGCGGTGCTGGCGTTGGTCACGGCGCTCGTGTGCGGCGTGGTGCCGGCGCTCCGGTCGGCCGGGAGCGACGCTGGCGAGACGCTCAAGTCCGGCCGGCGTGATGTGGGTGGCGGGCAGACGCGACATCGCCTGCGCAGCGCGCTCGTGGTGTTCGAGGCGGCGAGCGCGATGGTGCTGGTGGTGAGCGCGGGATTGCTCGTTCGCAGCTTGGTTCGCGTGCTCGAGGTGCCGCCGGGGTTCGATCCGAGCGGTGTGGTGGTGGCACGGACCACCTTCGACTATCACCGCTACGCGAGCGATGACAAACGGCGCACGGCGGAGCGGTCGATTCTCGAGCGGCTGCGCGCGCTGCCGGGCGCGCAGGAGGTCGGCTTCACCACGCATCTGCCGATAGCCGACGAGCGGCAGATCGGATTCACCGTGGACGGTCGCGATCCCAACGAGTACCACTGGGCCGACAATGCCCTCGTGGGCGACGAGTATTTTCGGGTGATGCGCATCGCGTTGCTGCGCGGCCGGACCTTCGGGGCGGCGGACGTGCCCACCGCGCCGTGGTCGGCGGTGATCAACGAGAGCATGGCGCGACAGTACTGGCCTAACGGAGATGCCGTGGGTCGCGTCGTGCGGTGGGGCGGGCGGCCGCTGACGATCGTGGGCGTGGTGGGCGACGTGCGCGTGGGCGGACTCGATGCGCCGGTGCAGCCGACGATTTACGGCTCGGCGTTCCAGCTGCAGAGCGGCGCGACGCAGTTCGCGGTGTTCATCGTGCGCACGGCGTCGGATCCGCACGCGATGGTCGAGGCGATGCAGCGGACGATCTGGTCGGTCGACCGCGGACTGCCGGTCTTCGGCGGCACGACGCTCGGCGATGTCGTTTCGCGTTCGGTGGCGACGCGCCGGTTTCTGGTGTGGCTGCTCACGGGGTTCGCCGTGGCGGCGTTGGCGCTCGCGGTCGTCGGGCTGTACGGCGTGCTGTCGTATTCGGTGGCCCAACGGACGCCTGAGCTGGGGGTGCGCGTTGCGTTAGGCGCGCGGCCGGGCGACGTGTCGCGGTTGGTCGTGCGCGACGGGCTGCGGCTGGCGGGTGGCGGGATCGTGATCGGTGCGGTGGCGGCGGCGGGTGCGGGCGCGGCGATCGCGCGGCTGTTGTTCGACACCGGGCCGTTTGATCCGGCGACCTATCTCGTGGGCGCTGCCGTGCTGGCGAGCGCGTCGTTGCTGGCGTGCTGGATTCCCGCGCGGCGGGCGGCGCGGCTCGACCCGCTGACGGCGTTGCGGGCGGAGTAACGGCTTCCTCCTGCGTGGTGGGCTTCCTCGCTCCCGGGGGGAACCCCGAAGCCAAGCACGTCAATTCGTTCGGGATCCGCGGTCGTGACTAGGGGTCGGTCGGCGCCTCTTGACGCGCGGGCGCTCAGCCGTTAGTCCTTACAGAACCTGTATGGAGTGGGCGCTGCCGCGGCACGCGGCAGCGAGAGCCTCGCGTTCGGAACCCGGCCATGACGGAACCTCTTGCGGTGTTACGCGGGACGCTGGATGTGCTGGTGCTTCGGGCGCTGGTTGCGTCACCGATGCACGGCTTCGAGATCACCGCCTGGATCGAGGACCGCGCCGATGGCAACCTGGACGTGGTCGACAGTGCGTTGTATCAAGCGCTGTACCGTCTCGAGGCGCGGCGACTGGTGGCTGCCGAATGGGGCGTGACGGACAACAACCGCCGCGCACGCTACTACCATCTCACATCGTCCGGACGCGCGCATCTCAAGGCAGAGACCGCCGATTGGCATCGCTACGCGCGAACGGTGACCGCGATTCTCGCCCAACCCGCCTAACGAGGCGCAAATGCCATCCGGCCTGCCCGCGCGCGTGCGCCGCGTCTTCCGGCTGGCGCTGCGCAAGCGAGACCGCTCGATCACCGAAACGGATGAGGAGATCGAATTTCACCTCGCGCAGCGCATCGAGGCGCTGGTCGCCAGGGGAATGCCGCTCGCGGACGCCCGAGCGGAGGCGATCCGCCGATTCGGGTCGCTGCCAGAGGGCAGAGCGGCGATGCTCGAGGCAGCCCGGACCCGCGACGGGACGCTCACGGTCCTCGAGCGGCTCGATGGTATCCGTCACGATCTCACGTACACGATGCGGCAGCTGCGGCGTTCGCCGGGGTTCACCGTCGCAGTCGTCGCGAGTCTCGCGCTCGGCATCGGAGCCAACGCCACGATGTTCGGTATCATCGACCGCGTGTTGCTGCGTCCAGTCGCCGGCGTCGTCGACCCGGCCCGCGTCGTCTCGATCGGTGAAGTTCGTAAGTTCGCGGGCGAACCGTACCGGAACACGACCCTCAGCTATCCGGCGTACACCGACTACCGCGACCACGTGTCCGCGTTCGCGGCCGTGGGTGCCGCCGAATCGCCGCAGGACGCGTCGTTAGGCCGCGGCGAGTCGGCGCGGCAGATCCAGGTAATGTACGTCACGCCGTCGTATCTCACCCTCACGGGCGCGCGGCCGGCGTTGGGCCGGTTCTTCACACCGGACGAGGACCGGCTCCCGTCCGGCTCCGACGTGGTCGTCGTGACGCACGGCTTCTGGAAACGCGAGCTCGGCGGCACGCCGGATGTGTTGGGCACGACGCTCGACATCGCCGCGCACCGGTTCGTGATTGTTGGAGTGGCGCCCGGCGATTTCACCGGGCTGCAATACAGTCCAGTGGACGTGTTCATCCCGCTGAGCGCCGGCGCTACGCTCGCATTCGGTCACCGGGACTGGGCGACGACGCGCGAAGATTTTTGGCTCAAGCTCAACATTTACGCGCGCCTTGCTCCGGGCGCGTCGTCAGCCGTAGCGGAAACCCAAGCCACCGTGCTGCTGCGTGCGGCCGCCACGAGGCACGACGATCCGACCGCGAGGGTGACGCTCCAGCCGGTGGCGCCGGGCTCGGGGGACGCGTCGGATGCGGATGTTCGCGTGGCCAAGCTGGTGGCCGGCGTTTCCGTGCTGGTGCTGCTCATTGCCTGCTGCAACGTGGCGAACTTGCTCCTGTGTCGGGCCGTACAGCGCCGACGCGAGATCGCCGTCCGGCTAGCGTTAGGAATCGGGCGGCCGCGGCTCGTCGCGCAGCTGCTCGGCGAGAGTGTCCTCCTCGCTTTGTTGGGCGGAGCGGCGGCGCTGCTCGTCGTGCGATGGGGCGGCGCGTTGGTTCGACGCCTGCTGTTGAGCAACTGGGCGTGGGAAGGCTCGGGCGTGGATGGACGGCTGTTGGTGTTCACGGGTGTGGTGGCTCTGGTCGTCGGTGTCGGCGTCGGACTCTTGCCGGCGCTGCACGCCAGCACGCCGGACCTGTCGCGCGTGCTCAAGGAAGGAGTGCGCGAGGGCTTCGGCCGCCACGCGCGTGCGCGCTCCGCGTTGCTGCTGGCGCAGGCAACGTTCGCCGTCGTGCTGCTGGTTGGTGCCGGGTTGTTCGTGCGGAGCTTGATCAACGTGAATCACGTGCAGCTCGGGATGGACACGGGCAACGTCCTGGTCGGAACGGTGGATTTGGGCAGTTCCGGCTACACGCAGCCGCAGGTCGAGAACCTGTTCGCGCAGATGGAGGCTCGCGTCAAACGACTCGGCGGTCTCGCCAGTGCGAGCGTCGGCGTCGCGCTGCCGTTCAGCTCATCGTACGCAGCGTACTTCAGGATTCCAGGTCGCGACTCGCTGCCTCAAGTGCCCGACGGCGGCCCGTACGTGAACGCGGTCGACGCCGGGTTCTTCCGAACGTTAGGCATTCGGATCCTGCGCGGGCGTGGTTTCACCGACGGGGACGGCGCAACGCACGCGCGCGTCATGGTCATCACCCAGACCATGGCTCGCCTCTATTGGCCCGGAGCCGATCCCATCGGCCAGTGCGTGACCTTCGACATCGACACGCTGCCGTGTACGCGCATCGTCGGTATTGCCGCGGATGCGCACCGCCGTCATGTGGTGCAGCAGGGCGATGTGGTGCAGTATTACGTCCGCTTGGAACACGCGCCGGCGTTCATGACACCGCGCGTGCTGTTCGTCCGCGCGGCCGCCGGCGACGCGGCGCGCTGGGTGCGGCCCGTGCAACGCGCGATGGAATCGGCGGCGGCGGAGCTACCGTTCGCCGACGTCCGCCCGATGCGGTCGCTGCTCGAGCCGCAGCTGCGTCCGTGGGAGTTAGGCGCGGCGATGTTCGCGATATTCGGAGGCGCCGCGTTGGCGCTGGCGGCCGTCGGGCTGTACGGCGTGATCGCGTACGGCGTCGCGCAGCGGATCCACGAGGTGGGCGTGCGAATGGCACTCGGCGCGCGGCGTGCGGATATCGTAGCGCTGGTCGTGAGCCAGGCGCTGCGCGTCACCGTGGCGGGCCTTGTGCTCGGCCTGGTCTTGACGCTCAGCGGCGCACGGTGGGTCGAGCCGCTGCTCTACGGCGTGTCCGGGCACGATCCGGCGACGTTAGGCATCGTGTGCGCCACGCTGCTCGCCGTGGCATTGGCGGCGAGCGCCGTGCCGGCGCAGCGCGCGGCCGCCGCGGATCCCGTGACTGCGCTGCGAGCCGAGTGAGAAGAGCTCGCCCGCCCTTGTGACATCAGCCCCCGAACTTTTTCACCGCAAAGGCGATCGGCAGCCCGACGCAGAACCAATGCTCAACGAACTCCGCACTCTTGAGCGCGACCGACAGGTGGCTCGTTCCCGCGGCCGACAGCGGGATGACCACGTAATGCATGAACAGATACACACACGCGCCGAAGATCATCCCGCTCACCACAGGCCGGTCGACGAGAAACCTCCATTTGCGGCTCGCCAGGTAGTACACCGTCGCCGCGCCTAACGCAATCACGAAGTGCAGGATCACGCCGAGCACGGCGGAGCGCGCGCCGTCCGAGAACGACGCGTGCCCCAGCACACCCGAGGCGATCGCTTGCGGAATCAAGACGGGGTGCTTCGGGCTGTACACGATGATCGCGTACGCCAGATCCAGGATGCCGACGATCACGCCGCCCACGGCGATCGCGGCAACGGGTCGACCGGCTGCGCGCGGCGGCGCAGAGATGGTTCCGGCGTTTGCGGTCATGGGCGATGCATCATGGTCGTGCCATCAAGAGCTCCCGCTGCCTAACTCCCGGTCTCGATCTCCCCTTCCGAGACCATCACGGTCTCGCCGCCCACCTTGACGCTCCGGATGTCGCCGCCCGCTTTTTCGACGACGATCTCCAGCACGCTCGGCCGTCCCATCTCGACGCCTTGCTCCACCACCCAGCGCAGCGTGCCGTCGGTTTGCGTGTCGCGCGCGGCGAGGTAGGCGCCGAGCGCGGTCGCGGCCGACCCGGTCGCTGGATCTTCGGGGACGCTCAGGCCCGGCACGAACACGCGCGCGTGCAGATCGGTGCCCTCGCGCTCGGCGTCTCGCGAGAACACGAGCATCTGCGGCGCCCAGTACGACTTGACCGACGACTCCCAGTGGTCCATGCGCACGCGCGCCCGCCTAACGGAATCGCGATCCTTGAGCGGCACGATGAGAAAGGGCAGGCCGCACGACACGCCCTGCGGCGCCGTCATCCCGCCCTGGATGTCCGTCGCCTCGAGACCCAACACCTCGGCGATCGCCGACCGCCCCGGCGTGGGCGGGCCGACCTCGGGCGCCTGCGCGGCGGTGAGCTGCGCGAACGTCGGCTTGCCCTCCGTCGCGCGGATGAGCACCGGCACCGGGCCCACGCCTTCCTCGAACACGATGCTCGTTTCGGCGCCGCGGAGCGGCACTCTGCCTAACGTGGCCAGCGTGTGCGCAGCCCCGATCGTGGGGTGTCCGGCAAACGGCAGCTCGGCGGCGGGCGTGAAGATCCGCAGACGCTTGGTGTGCTCGCGCTGCTGCGGCGGATACACGAACACCGTCTCGGAGAGGTTGAACTCGCGCGCGATGCTCTGCAGCGCGCCCTCGGGAATCCCGCTCGCGTCGGGAAACACCGCGAGCGGATTGCCGCCGAACAACTGATTGGTGAAAACGTCGCAGGTATAGAACCGTGCGCGCATCAGGCTTCACCCATGAACGGATACGTGTAGTCCGTGGGTGGGTTGAAATTCTCCTTGATGGCGCGCGCGCTCACCCAGCGCGTGAGGTTGAGCTTCGAGCCGGCCTTGTCGTTGGTCCCCGACGCACGCGCCCCGCCGAACGGCTGCTGCCCAACGACGGCGCCCGTCGGCTTGTCGTTGATGTAGAAATTGCCGGCGGCGTCGCGGAGCACGGACGCGGCGAGCTGCGCCGCGGCGCGATCGGTGGCGAACACGGCACCGGTGAGCGCATATGGCGACGTGCGATCGATGACGCCGAGCGTCTCCTCGTACTTCGCATCGGGATAGACGTACGCGGTGACGACCGGTCCGAAAATCTCCTCGCACAACAAGCGGAACCCGGGGTCTCGCGTCTCGACGAGCGTCGGCTCGATGAAGTAGCCCTCGTCTCCGTTAGTCCCGCCGCCGGCGATGATGCGCGCGCTGCGCTTGGCTTCGCCCACGTACTCGCCGATTTTCGTGAACGCCTTCTTGTCGATCACCGCACC
>DATJET010000031.1:0-2279 GCA_035496295.1 Gemmatimonadaceae bacterium | reverse complement strand
AACGTGGCCCAGGAAATGGTTGCCAATTACCGGCCCGGCTGGGTGTTCGCCGATGTGTATGGCCAGTCACGGTTTTCCGGCGCCTGCACGCAGTTGAGATTAAAATCGATGGAGCGCGAGACTCCGGTTCACCAGAACGGGCTGAATCAGACCACGACCGCCGGGCAGGTGCTGTATAGCTGCGAATCGAACACGGGCCCAAAGGTGGCGTACGTCTTTGCCGAGACGCAGTTCACGCAGGAGCAGGCGTCGGGCGCGTGGACGGTGAGCTGGCTGTGCAGCTTTCTCGCGCCGCGGGACCGTGAAGCGGAGACCTTGCAGACGATGCTTCACGTGCTGAGCACGTTTGCCATCAGCCCGCAATGGTATGCTCGCCAACTGCAGATGAACGGGAGCGCCGCATCGGGTGCGATGCAAGACTTCCAGCGCGGCATGGCCGCCATCCAGAAGGACTACCAAAGGCGGACGGCCGCGTCGCAGAGCCAGTCGGACGAGTTTGATCGGGCGCTTCGCGGAGTGGACCTGACCACGGATCCGGTGGATGGCAAGGAGCGCGAAGTCCTGAGCACGGGCACGACGCACTGGATCAACGGCCTGGACCAGATCATCGATTCACCCACGGCGCCGGGCGGCAATGTCCGGAGACTTCCCACGAAGCCGTGAGATGAGCCCGAATGCCATGAGCGGATTCCGATTGCCGCCGATCAGTTAGGACGCGGTCGTCCGTTCATGCCGAACGCCATCGACACACCGGTCTTGATCGTTGGTGCGGGACCGACGGGGCTCGCGCTTGCCCTCTGGCTCGCACGGCTCGGCGTGCACTTTCGCATCATCGACAAGACCAATGACGTCGCGCCGTATTCGCGCGCGCTCGGCGTCCACGCACGCACACTCGAGCTCTATCAGCAGTTGGGGTTCGCAGACCAGGCGCTGGCCGGCGGAACCGTTGTGCCGAGCATCAATCTGTGGGCCAGGCGAAAGCGTGTGGTGACGGTGCCGTTCAGTGACGCGGGAGAAGGCACGACCCCGTTTCCCTTCGTGCTCGACTTCGCGCAGGATGCGCATGAACGGCTGCTCGTGTCACTGCTCGATCAGTTAGGCATCGCGGTGGAACGGGCGACAGAGCTCACGGCCTTCTCGGACAACGCCGATGGGGTCCGCGCCTCGCTTCGCCACGCGAGCGGCGCGACGGAGGAGTGCGTCTGCTCCTACTTGGCCGGCTGCGACGGTGCGCACTCAGCTGTGCGCAATGGGATTGGCGCACAATTTTCGGGCGGAACGTACGAGCACCTCTTCTACGTCGCCGATGTCGCGGCGCGCGGCCCAACGGTCGACGGCGGAATTCACGTCGACATCGATGAGGCCGACCTGCTGGCGATCTTCGACATGAAAGGGACTGGGCGCGTGCGCCTCGTGGGCACCATCAAGAATGACGTGGCGACGCACGGCCAACGCGACATCGTCTTCGACGATGTCGCGCGGCGACCCATCGAGCAGCTGCAGCTCGAGGTCGAGAAGGTGAACTGGTTCTCGACGTACCGCGTACACCACAGGGTGGCGAGCCACTTCCGCGTTGGCCGTGCGTTCCTCGCCGGCGACGCGGCGCACGTGCACAGTCCCGTCGGCGCGCAGGGAATGAACACGGGTATCGGCGACGCCGTGAATCTCGCCTGGAAGCTCGCCGCGGTCGTGCGCGATGGCGCGGACACGCGTGTCCTCGACACCTACGAGGTCGAGCGGATCGCGTTCGCGCGCCGGCTCGTCGCAACGACGGATCGCGCCTTCGCGATCGCCACCCGTCCCGGCGGCGTCGCCGCATTCCTGCGCACGACAGTTTTCCCGTTAGTCGTGTCCTTGCTCTTCCGCTTTCGTGGCGTGCGCGGCTTTCTCTTTCACATCGTCTCACAACTCGGCATCAGTTATCCCGACAGTTCGCTCAGCGTCGGACGTGCGGGATCGGTAGGCGGTGGAGATCGCCTTCCATGGGTGCGCTCCGAGTCGGGATGCGATGGCGCCTCCAACTTTGCGCCGCTGGCATCGCTCCGGTGGCAAGTGCACGTCTATGGCGACGGCGCGCCGGACGTCCGGCAGGCGTGCGAGGAGCTCGGTCTGGAACATCACGCGTTCGCCTGGCGAGCGGCGGTCGCACGATCGGGACTCGCGCGCGACGCGACCTACCTGGTGCGACCGGATGGATATGTCGCACTGGCCGATGCGACCGGCGGGACGGAGCGCCTACGCGAGTACGTCGCCAGCCGTCCGTGGGTGCGCGGCGCCAA
>DATJET010000030.1:0-6202 GCA_035496295.1 Gemmatimonadaceae bacterium | reverse complement strand
GGACGCGACGGCGATGCGCCTCTGGTGGAAGCGCGCGTTCGATGTCGCGCTCACCGTGCCCGCGCTCATCGTGCTGTCTCCGGTGTTCGCGCTCGTCGCGCTCGCTGTCCGCATGAGCCTGGGCAGCCCGGTCATCTTCCGCCAGCAGCGCCCCGGGAAAAACGAGCGCCCGTTCACGCTCTACAAGTTCCGCACGATGCGCGACGCGCGCGATGCGCAGGGTACGCTGCTCCCCGACGCGCGTCGCCTCACGAGACTCGGTGCGTTCCTGCGTGCCACGAGCCTCGATGAACAGCCAGAGCTCGTCAACGTCTTGCGGGGCGATATGAGTCTCGTTGGGCCGCGCCCCTTACTCATGGAGTATCTGCCATTATACTCCCCCGAACAGCGACGCCGTCATGATGTGCGTCCTGGTGTCACGGGCTGGGCACAGGTCAACGGACGCAACGCGCTCACATGGCGCGAGAAGTTTGCACTCGATATCGAGTACGTCGAACACGTGAGCATGGGGCTCGATCTGCGCATCCTGATTCTCACGATCGTGAGCGTCGTGCGCAGCGAAGGCATCAGCCATAGCGGTCACGTCACCATGCAGCCGTTCCGCGGGGGACACGGACGCGACGATGCGTGAGTTGGTCCTGATCTGGGGGGCAGGTGGCCACGGCAAAGTGGTCGCCGACCTCGTTCGTGCCGCCGGTCACTCCGTGGCTGGGTACGCCGATTTCGATCAGGCCAAATGGGGCGCTGTGGTGGAACCGGGCGGCGCCACGGTCGTCATCTCCGAGGCGGATCTCGTCCAATTGCTCGACCAGGGTGGGTCGCTTCCGTGCCGCGCCACGGCCATCGCGCTGGCACTCGGTGACAACGACACGCGGCTGCGCAGCGCCAGGCGCGCCGCTCGCGCGCTGATGCCGGCGCTCGTCCACCCCGCGGCGACAGTGAGCGACTCCGCCCAACTGGGCGCCGGCACCGTGGTCTTTGCCGGAGCCGTGGTGAACGCGGCGGCCACCATCGGATCCGCTGCGATCATCAACACCGGTGCGATTGTCGAGCACGACTGCACCGTTGGCGACGCCGCGCACATTGCGCCGGGCGCGGTGCTAACGGGCGGTGTGAACGTTGGGCAGTCGACGCTCGTTGGAGCGCGAGCGGTGGTGCTGCCGGGTGTGACCATCGAAGGAAACGTTCTGGTAGGCGCAGGTGCCGTAGTCGCCGGCAATGTTGCTGCCGGCACCGTGGTGGCGGGTGTGCCCGCCCGTGTCTTGAAACAACGAGCGACATGAAACCCGGGAAAACGCACGGACGCATTTTCCTGTCGCCCCCGCACATGGGCGACCTCGAACAGAAATACGTTGGCGAAGCGTTCGCATCCAACTGGATCGCGCCGCTCGGTCCACACGTCGAAGCGTTTCAGCGGGAATTCGCCGCGACCGTCGGCGTGTCGCACGCGCTCGCGACCATCTCCGGCACCGCCGCGCTGCACCTCGCACTGCAGCTTGTCGGCGTTGGGCAGGGCGACGACGTGCTCGTGAGCACGCTCACGTTTGCCGCGAGCGTCAATCCGGTTCGCTACCTGGGCGGAACACCGGTGCTCGTGGACAGCGAGCGAGAATCGTGGAACATGGATCCGCACCTTCTCGCGCAGGCGCTGCACGAGCGCGCGAAAATCGGCAAGCTGCCCAAAGCAGTCGTCGTCGTGCACCTCTATGGGCAAAGCGCCGACATGGATCCCATTCTCGAGAGCTGCCGCGAGTACGAGGTACCGCTCATCGAGGATGCAGCCGAAGCCCTGGGCGCGACGTACAAGGGGCGCCCCGTCGGGACGTTCGGACGCGCCGGTGTCTTCTCGTTCAACGGCAACAAGATCATCACCACGTCCGGCGGCGGCATGCTCGTGAGTGAAGACCGCCGGTTGGTCACGCACGCGTTCAAGCTCGCCACGCAGGCGCGCGATCCCGCGCCGTACTACGAGCATTCGCAGGTGGGCTACAACTATCGCATGAGCAACGTGCTCGCCGGCATCGGCCGCGGGCAGCTGCGCGTGTTGAGCGAGCGCGTCGCCGCGCGCCGCCGCAATTTCGAGTTCTACACCGCCGCCCTGCGCGACATGCCCGGCATCGAGTTCATGCCGGAAGCGTCCTGGGGAACCCACACCCGCTGGCTCACGACCGCGATCATCACGCCGGCAGAGTTCGGAATCGACCGCGATGAGTTGCGCCAACGCCTCGATGCAGCGAATATCGAAGCACGGCCGGTGTGGAAGCCCATGCACTTGCAGCCGGTGTATCGCGAATGCACCGCCTTGGGCGGTTCGGTCGCGGAGGACCTGTTCCGCCGAGGTTTGTGTTTCCCGTCCGGTTCGAACATGACCGCGGACGACCTCGAGCGAGTCGTGTCCGTAGTGCGCGAAGCAGCCCGTCAGCCGATGCTTACCCGGGCGGTATCCTGACCGCACACGCGGGCTTGGCCGGCGGCTGATCGACGACCCAGCGAGACCAGATGTCCGATCTACTCCCAAGCGGCACGCCGCACGGTTCTGCCCTCAAGCCGGGCACAGCAGCGAGCACGCCCCCCACGGCGACGCGTCCAGCGGACGACGTCGAGGGCGGCGGGGAGTCCATCGACATCAAGGAGTCGCTGGCCACGCTGCGCCGGCATGTGTGGTTGATCCTGGGCATCACCGCGGCGGCGATCGCGTTCACCGCCTACCGCGTCAGCAAACAAGCCCTCGAGTACCAGGCCACTGCCGTCATCCGCTTGGTCGATGCCCGCCGCGAGCTCGCCGGCAATCTCGACGACAACGCGGGGCAGGGCATGATGGGCGGCTACTGGACCGACCCCATCACGTCCCAGATGCAGGTGCTACGCAGCCGCGGCGTCGCGGCCGCGGTGGTCGACTCGCAAGCGTTAGGCCTTCGCATCCAGAGCCGTGGCTTTCCGGCGTCGGTGCTGCGCAACGTCTCGCTTGCGTCGGAGGCCAGCGGCGACACGGTCCACCTCGAGTTCATGCCTAACGGTGTGAACGTCGTGTCCGCCGGCTCGACGAAGCTCGTGCCCTACGACACGAGCGTGCGCGCCGGCGGCATCGCGTTCACCGTCCACGCGCGTCCCGCCAACGCGCAGAAGGGCGCGCTCTACACGGTCTCGCGCACCGCGGCCATCGACATGGTGCTCGGCGGCTTGAACGCGCGACAGCGCGATCGCACCGACGTCGTCGATGTCTCGTTCACCGCGCAGGATCCGTACGTCGCCCAACAGATCGTGAATACCGTGGTCGACGTCTTCCAGGTGCAGAACGCCGCCACTGCGCAGCAGCAGTCTCGCCGCCGGCGCATCTTCGTCGAAGCGCAGCTGCACCAGACCGATTCGCTGCTGCAGATCGCGCAGAGCCGCCTGAGCGACTACCGCACGAACAAGCAGGTGTATGGTTCGTCCGACGCCGTCGTGACCGCCGAGCAAACGGGCCTGCTCAACCTCGACGTCCAGCGCTCGCAGCTTGTCGCCGACCGCAGCACGTATCAATCGCTGCTCAACGAGCTGGCCAAGGATGACTCGGGTCCCGCGCGACAGAAAACCTTGAGTGCGCTGGTCGCGTCGCCGGGTATCGCCGACAATCCGGTGGTCCAGGCGATTTACACGCAGCTCGTCGGCTACCAGGCCACGCTCGATTCGATTTCCGTCGGCAAGTGGGGCAGCGCACAGAGCAACCCCGATGTCCAACGGCTGCACGCGCTGGTGGGCACGGGCCAGGATCAATTGGCAGACGCCGTCGGCAGCCAGATCACATCGCTCGACGCGCGCGTCGCCGCGTTGGACGAGCTCCGCCAGCGCAGCACCGACGCACTCAAAACGCTGCCCGCCACGCAGGCCGGCGAAGCGCGCCTCATGGAGCAGGTCGAGTCCGCGCGCAACATGGCCGACGAATTGCGCGACGAATACCAGAAGGCGCGCATCGCCGAAGCCGTCGAGGCGGGACAGGTCGAGATCGTGGACCTCGCCACGTCGCCGTACGCGCCCATCGGCACGAGCCGCCGCACCAAGCTCCTCACCGGCATCATCGTCGGGCTTCTGTTAGGCACCGGCGCCGCGTTCCTCGTCGAGCGGCTCAACACCGCCATCCGCCGCCGCGAGGAGATCGAGAGCATGCTGCAGATCCCCGGCCTCGCGATCATTCCGCAGATCGCGAGCCATAGCGCGGTGCGACGGCTCAAGATGGGCAACATGTCGCTCCGCCTGCCCACCCCGCGCGCCTCGTGGGGGGTCGGCAACGGCGCGACTAACGGAGAATCGCTCGTCACCGTCTCGGATGTCCGGTCGAGCAGCGCGGAAGCGTTCCGTACCCTGCGCACCAACCTGATCTTCTCGCAGGCCGTGCAGTCGCTGCGCACCATCGTCATCACCAGCCCGTCGCCGCAGGACGGCAAGACCACCACCGCGGCAAACCTCGCCGTCACGTTCGCGCAGCAAGGCATGCGCGTGCTCATCGTCGATTGCGATCTCCGCCGCGCGCGCCTGCACAAGCTCTTCCGCTCTCCGCGCGAGCCGGGTCTCACCCAGCTCATGCTCGGCAACGCCACGCAGGAGCAGGTGGTGCAGAGCACGATGGTCGACAACCTGTCGTTCCTGCCCGCCGGCGCCCATCCGCCTAACCCGTCGGAGCTGCTCGGCGGCCCGCAGATGCGCGCGACGCTCGCGCGGTTGGGCCGCGAGTACGACATTCTCATTCTCGACACGCCGCCCATCCACGCGGCCGCCGACGCGCTCATCCTCGGCGCGCAGGCCGATGGCGTGATCCTCGTCCTGCGCGCCGGACACACCGACCGCCAGGTGGCGCAGGATGCCGTGCAGCGCCTGTCTTCGTTAGGCGTGCGCGTGGTGGGCGCCGTGCTCAACGACCCGGATCACAAGGTGCCGCAGTACGGCGGCTACTACTACTATGACTACTACGACAGCGTCGAGGCGTGACCGCGCCGCGGCGCCCGCTCGTGTCTGATCATGCCCGCGCGTCCGCGCGACGGGTCCTGCCGGTCGCTCTCACTTCTCTCCACGTGGTAGCTCAGACCATGCGCTCACTTCTCCTCGCCGTGCTGTGCTGCACCGCCATCGCGCTTCCGTCGCTGGCGCAGGATGCGCCGCCGCCGATCGACACGAACACCGTGCTGCACCCCGGCGACCTCGTCCGCGTCACCGTGTGGCGCAACGTGGAAATGAGCGGCGACTTCGCCGTCGGGCAGAACGGTGCGCTGCTGCATCCGTTGTATCAGGCGGTTCCGATCGCAGGCGTCCCGCTGCAGGAAGTCGATCGGCGGTTACGGCAATTCCTCACCAAGTACGAGTCCGATCCGCAGATCGTCGTGATTCCGCTCCTCCACATCACCATCGCCGGTGAGGTCAGCAAGCCGAGCCTCTACAACCTGCCGCGTGAAACGAGCATCGGTGAGGCCATCGCGACCGCCGGCGGCCCAACGGAATTCGGCAACCTCGGCAAGGTGCTGCTGTTCCGCGGCGGGAAGGAGTACAAGATCGATCTCCGCAGCCCGCTCAACGCGTGGGCCACGAGACCCATCGAGTCCGGCGATCAGATCATCCTCACGCGCCGCGGCTCGTTCTGGAAAGACATCTTCTTCCCCGTCATCGGCCTCGCCGGTTCGGCGGCCGCGATCATCAATTTGACCCGGACCCATTAGCGCCTAACGACAGAGTCGGGGCGCTGCGCGGTTGCACCGTGGGCGCAGCAATGCAACTGATCGTGGCCGCGTGTCGTCGCGCGCTGGGCAATGTTCCCGCCGATGACATCGCGGCCCTTGTGTCCTCTACAACCGACTGGCCTGACTTACTGCGGTGCGTCGACGTGCACGCCGTCGCGCCGCTCGTCTATGCGCCGCTCGCGCAAACCGGCCGTGTCCCCGCCGAGCCGCTCGCCCAACTGCGCGCCGCTGTGGATGAGAATGCCCTGCGATCGATCACCCTCACGCGCGCGTTGCGTGAGATCATGGTGCTGCTCGAGGATGAGCAGATCCCTGTCATCCCGATCAAGGGACCGCTGCTCGCGCGCGCCGCATATGGCGACCTCGCGAGTCGCCGCTTCGCCGACCTCGATCTGGTGGTCTACCGGCGCGACCTCGATCGCGCGCGCGCCATCCTGGCCCAACGCGGATTCCAAGCCGCGATTGCGCTCCCGCGAGATGCCGAGTCCACGCTC
>DATJET010000029.1:0-19881 GCA_035496295.1 Gemmatimonadaceae bacterium | reverse complement strand
TGGTACTTCGTGGGCGAGAACGACGTCTTTCCCGAGGAGTTCGAGGCGTTCATGGTGCCGCCGGGCAAGCTGCGCAAGCGGTTTCTGCAACGGCACCGCGACCTGTTCACGGTGGAGTTCTGGCAGTCGATGCAGGAGCGGCAGCGTCACGGCGACGTGCCGGACGTGTTCCCCTATCCCGAGTCGCGCCGGCTCCGGCACACGTGAGCTCGGTCGAGAGCGACGTGGTGGTGATCGGCGCCGGCGCGATGGGCAGCGCGGCGGCGTACGCACTCGCGAAGCGCGGCGTTCGGGTGACGGCGATCGACCGGTGGGCGCCTCCGCACGCGCGCGGCTCGTCGCACGGGCGAACGCGCATCATCCGTGAGGCGTACTTCGAGCATCCGGTGTACGTCCCGTTGGTGCGCCGGTCGTACCAGCTCTGGGCCGAGCTGGAGCGCGAGACCGGTCGCGCGCTCTTCCGCCGCACCGGCGGCCTAACGTTAGGCGCCGAGGATGGCGTGCTCGTATCGGGCGCGCTGCGGAGCGCGCGCGAGCACGCGGTGGAACACGACGTACTCGACGCGGGCGAGCTTCGGCGTCGCGTGCCCGCGCTCGCGCCCCCGCCTAACACCGTGGGGGTGCTGGAGCACCGCGCGGGCATTCTGTTCCCGGAGCGATGCGTCGAAGCGCTGCGCGGTGCCGCACGCCAACGGGGGGCGCAGTTGCTCACCGAAGAGCGCGTGCTGCGGTGGGACGCGGCCTCCGGTTTTGTGAGCATCACGACCGATCGCGGCGTTCACCGCGCGCGGCGCGTGATCCTCGCCGCCGGCGCGTGGCTCGCCCAACTCGCGCCGAACCTCGGCGTACCGCTCGTCGTCGAGCGACAGGTGGTGCACTGGATCACGCCGCGCAAGCATCCCGAGCGCGTGGGCGCGCGGCAGTTGCCGGTCACGATCTGGGAATACGCGCCCGGCTGCATGTTCTACGTGATCCCCGACGTGGGCGACGGACTCAAGGCCGCGCTGCACCATCAGGGCGACACCGTCGATCCCGATGCGCCCGTCAGGCCGGCGACGCACGCGGAGCAGGCCGGGATCCTCGCGCTCGTCGAGCGTTACCTCAACGACGCCGCGGGCATCGTGAGCGAGAGCGCAACCTGTCTGTACACCAACACGCCCGACGGCCACTTCGTGATCGACGCCCATCCCGGTGCGCCCGAGGTGATCGTTGCCAGCGCGTGTTCGGGTCACGGATTCAAGTTCGCGCCGGCCATCGGCGACGCGCTCGCCGATCTTGCGTTAGGCACCGAGCCTGCCGTCGACCTGGCGCCATTCCGCCTCGTCAAAGGCGCACACGGCGGGGCTTAGCCGGACCAGTAAGGCCGACACGACGGGACACGGCCGGACACGTCAAGATCGTTCGCGTGCGGCAGATGGTCCATCTCCAGTGGCTGTGTCCCGGTGTTTGCCTTCCCGAGCTAGTCCGGTAGTGTCCGGCCGTGTCTCGTCTTGTCCGACTTAGAGGTCAATGCGCGGGACGCTGTGGTCGTCGCGCGCCCGGCGATAAACGATGTCCGCCGCGCCCAGATCCTCCACCGCCAGCCCCACCGACTTGAACAGCGTGATCTCCTGCGTCGTGCGGCGGCCCTCGGCCGTCCCCTCGAGTATTTCGCCTAACTCAGCACGAATGTGCGACTCGTCCAGTGCGCCCTCGCGGATGGGAATCACGAGGTCGCCGGCCTCGCGGAGCGCGGACTCGCGCCGATCCACGAAGCACGCCGACCGGAGCACCGCCGTCGTGTCGACCTCGCGCGCGGCCGCCACGCTCGCACCTACTACGTTGAGGTGCGCGCCCGGCGCGAGCCAGTCGCCCATGAGCACGGGCTCGCGCGCCGATGTCACCGTGCACACGAGGTCGGCCTGCTCGACGGCGTCGCGCGGGGTCGCGACCGCTGTCACGCTGAGGTCCGACGCATCGTATTGGCGGGCGAACTCGGTTGCCCGCGCGGCCGTGCGGCTCCACACGCGCACGCGCCGCACAGAACGCACCGCGCGCATGGCCTCGAGATGACTGTGCGCCTGCACGCCGGCGCCGAGCATCGCGAGATCGCTCGCGTCCGGGCGCGCGAGGAGACGCGTCGCGACTGCCGATACTGCCGCGGTGCGCACAGCCGTGATGGCGCGCGCATCCATGATCGCGACCAGCGCGCCGTGATCGGGGTCGAAGAACAGCACGGCGCCTTGATGCGAGTCGTGCGCTGTCCCTTCATTGCCGGCGAACACGCTGATCGCCTTCACGCCGAGGGACCTCGGGTCCTCGAGATACGCGGGCATCGCCGCCAGAGCGCCGCTGTTGTCGCCCGGAATCCGGACCACTGGACGCAGCGGAACGACAGCTCGTCCGAGCGTGAGTGCACGGAGCGCGCGCTCCATGGCGCCGATGCATTCGCGCATGGGCAGGAACTCCCGCACCCGCGTCCCGTTGACAACGATGGTGCTCACGCCGACACTCTCCATGCGGGAACCGCCGTGATTGAATACATCCGGGAGACCTCGTGACGACCTTCGTGAACCTGCTCGAGCTCGAAGCGCTCGCCAAACCGCACCTCCCCACGGCGGTGTTCGATTACTTCGCCGGCGGTGCGCACGACGAGATCACGTTGGGCGCGAACCGGGGCGCGTACGATGCGATCGCGCTGCGTCCGCGCATCTTGGTGGACGTGAGCCGCCGCGACCTCTCGACGACGCTGCTCGGTCAGACGCTCGCCTTGCCGGTGCTCGTGGCGCCCATGGCGCTGCAGCGCATGGCGCACACCGACGGCGAATTGGCAACGGCGCGTGCGGCGACGTCGGTCAAGACGGTGTTCACCGTTAGCACGCTGTCGAGCGTAAGCGTCGAGGACATCCGCCCTGCGTGCGGACTCGCGCCGTGGTTCCAGATCTACGTGCATCAGGATCGCTCGCTCACCGAAGCGATGCTGGCGCGCGTCTCCGCGTGCGGCTACGGTGCGCTCGTGCTGACTGTGGACACGCCCGTGCTCGGCCGTCGCGAGCGCGACGTGCGGAATACATTCCAACCGCCGCCGGGCGTCGCGTTCGCGAACATGATGGCAGGGAAGGGAGCCACGACGGGCACGTCCGAGCGCGATTCCGCGCTCGCGATGTACTTCGCGGCGCGTCACGACGCGAGCGTCACGTGGAAAGACCTCGACTGGTTGCGCCGCGCGTGTCCGATGCCGCTTGTCCTCAAGGGCGTGATGCGCGGCGATGACGCCAAGCGCGCCGCGGACCACGGCGTCGACGCGCTCATTGTGTCCAACCACGGCGGTCGCCAGCTCGACACGGCGATCCCGACGATTCGCGCTCTGGCAGAGGTCGCCGACGGTGCGGGTCCGAATGTGCCGGTGCTCGTGGACGGCGGCGTTAGGCGCGGCACCGATGTGCTCAAGGCCATCGCGCTCGGCGCGCGCGCGGTGCTCGTCGGACGGTCGGTGTTGTGGGGCCTGGCGCTGGACGGCGAAGCGGGCGTGGTCCGCGTGCTCACGACGCTGCGCGACGAGCTCGACACCGCGATGGCGCTCTGCGGTTGCGCCTCCCTCTCGGACATCGGGCGCGATCTGGTCGTGATCTGAACGAGGCAAACGCGACACTCTATCACGCTCGGTGAGGGTTCGCGGCAATTTCCCTCGTGAAACGATCTCGCGCAACGACGCACAGCCCCATCCCATTACTGTGCGACTCCGATAGGTTTCTGGCACCGGCGACACGGCCGGTTTTCTCGCCGCACATCAAAGCCATTCGTGGATCTGGCCGCACGGAGCGGCATGCCATACTGGGGGAACGAGGCATGAGCAAGGGAACCACAGCCACGCAGACCGACGCCCTATCCGTCACCGACGGGCGCACGGGCAAAACGTACGACCTTCCGATCACCGATGGCGCTGTGCGCGCCATGGACCTGCGTCAAATCAAGGAGACGCCCGACGAGTTCGGGACGCTCAGCTACGATCCGGCCTTCTTGAACACGGCGGCGTGCCGCAGCGCGATCACGTTCATCGACGGCGACAAGGGAATTCTGCGCTATCGCGGATATCCGATCGAGCAGCTCGCCGAGGGCGCGACGTTCCTCGAGACAGCATGGCTGCTCCGTCATGGCGAGCTGCCAACGCCCAAGCAGTACGAGTCGTGGGTGCACGACATCACGTTCCACACCTACGTGCACGAGAACATCAAGAGCTATCTGCAAGGATTTCGCTACGACGCGCACCCGATGTCGATGCTCTGCAGCACGGTGGCCGCGCTCTCGTCGTTCTATCCGAACGCGAAAAACATCTTCGATCCGGAAGAGCGGAACCTCGCCGTCATTCGCCTCATCGCGAAGGTGCCCACGCTCGCGGCATTCATCTATCGGCACGGCAAGGGTCTTCCGTTCGTCTACCCGGACAACGACCTCTCGTACGTCGAGAACTTCCTCTCTATGGTGGCGCGCATGACCGAGTCGCGCTACGAATCGAGGCCGGTGTTCACGCGCGCGACCGAAGTGTTGTTCATTTTGCACGCGGATCATGAGCAGAACTGTTCGACGACCGCGGTTCGCACGGTGGGATCGTCGCACGCGGATCCGTTCTCTGCGGTGGCGGCGGGCATCGCGGCGCTCTATGGTCCGCTCCACGGCGGCGCGAACGAGGCCGTCCTGCGGATGATCGAGCAGATCGGTCATCCGAAGAACGTGAAGGCGTTCATCGAAGAGGTGAAGTCCGGCACGGGACAGAAGCTGATGGGCTTCGGCCACCGTGTGTACAAGAGCTACGATCCGCGCGCGCGCATCGTGAAGCGGTTGGCGGACGACGTGTTCAAGGAAGTCGGCATGGACAAGGATTTGGAGATCGCGCTCGAGCTCGAGCGGATCGCGTTGTCCGATGACTACTTCACGTCGCGCAAGCTGTACCCGAACGTGGACTTCTACACCGGACTCATCTACAGGTCGATGAAGTTTCCGACCGACTTCTTCACGGTGCTGTTCGCGATCGCGCGCACCGCCGGATGGCTCGCGCAGTGGGAAGAGATGCTGCAGGACAAGGAGCAGAAGATCGCGCGTCCGCGCCAGATCTACGTTGGGCACGACGAGCGGCCGTACAAAAGCACGCTCGGCGCCAAGTAGGATAGGGTTTCGAGAGCCGGTCAGCTTCGAGTCGTACACTCGAGGCTGACCGGCTTCGTGTTGTCGCACGCTATCGATTGATCCATGCCGCGGGCCAGCACGCCGCAAGCGGTGGACACGGCGGACTTCGTGGCCTCTGCTTCGGTCGACGCGGATGCGGTGGCGCAATTGCGTTGGCCGGAGAACTCGACGCAGGCGTGACACTGCGCCCGTTGGGCGCCGAGTGTGGACCAGAGCAGGAAGGCGGCAAGTCCGACGATTAGTACGGCGGCGACGATGGGCCCGCGTTTCATGGGAGAATCCGGATAAGAGACGGTGGAAACGATAGCGCACGGGTCGTTGGCCGGCGATGGCAGCGGGTTACTGGGGTAGGTCAGGTTGCCATGCGGTGGCGCGCCCACTAGTTTTCGGGGATGGGTGGCGGGGCGGTCGGCTCGCTCCCGATGGTGAACGTGGATGGACCTTGGGCAGACCGGGTCCTTTTTTTTGGTTCGCGAAACCTTTGATGCGGGATGGATCGTGGTTGAAGTCGTGATTGGCGAAAACGACCGGCTGGACGTCGTGCTCAAGCAGTTCCAGCGGAAAGTGATTCGCGCGGGCGTGCTCAAGGACCTGCGCAAGAAGCGGTATTACGAGAAGCCGAGCGAGGCGCGCCAGCGGAAAGCGGGCGCGGCGCGACTCAGGCTCGCGCGCGCCAGGCGGCGCGCGGTTTAGGCGCGCAGCCGGAGCGAACGTGTCGAAGCAGGACGCCATCGAGCTCGAAGGCACGGTCACGGAAGTGCTGCCTAACGCGACGTTTCGCGTCGCGGTGAACGACACCCACACGGTTCTCACGACGCTCGGCGGCAACATGCGGCGATTTCGCATTCGCGTCCTGGCGGGTGATCGGGTCCGAATCGAGGTTTCGCCGTACGATTTGACGCGCGGCCGGATCATATTTAGGCATAAGAACTGAAGAAAAACGGAAGCGCTTCGCTTGGGCGAGATGTCGCTATTCCCCATGCGTAGCGTTTCCCCGAGCGAAGCGCTTCCCCAAGCGCCATCGGCGCGCTTCCCGCCTGCAAGCCATGCCCATTCGTCACATCTCCGACACCGCCCGCTGGGTCGCGTTCTATCGGGCCATGGAGAGCGAGCGCAAGGACGCGCTCTTCGTGGATCCATGGGCGCGTCGGCTCGCGGGAGCGCAGGGCGAGTCAATCGTTCGCACGCTGCCGCGCGCGCAGGCCAGCGCGTGGGCCATGATCGTGCGCACCGCCGTGTTCGACGAGATCATCTTGCGGCTCGTGCAGCGCGACAGCGTCGATCATGTGATCAATCTCGCGGCGGGTCTCGACACGCGTCCGTTCCGTCTCGGGCTGCCACCCGCGCTCCGTTGGACCGATGTCGATCTGCCGGACATCTTGGCGTACAAGCAGGACACGCTCGCCGCCGTAAAGGCCAAATGCGTGTACGAAGCCGTGGCCACCGACCTCACCGACGTGAGCGCCCGGCAGTCCCTGTTCGCTCGGTTAGGCAGCGCCGCGCGGCGCGCGCTGATCGTCACCGAAGGGCTGCTCATCTACCTCAAGCCAGAGCAGGTGGGCGCGCTCGCCGACGATCTCCATGCGCAGCCCACGTTTCACGATTGGCTCATCGACCTCGCGAGCCCGTGGCTCCGGAAGTACATGGCCAAGTCGTGGGGCAAGACCCTCGATGCCGGCGGATCGCAGATGCACTTCTTCCCCGAGGAAGGGCCCAAGTTCTTCCGGCCGCACGGGTGGCGCATGGTGGAATTCCGCTCGAGCCTCGAGGAAGCGCATCGCCTGCGGCGCGAGATGAAGCTCGCGTGGTTGTGGCGATTCATGGGCAGGATCTCGAGCGCCGAGCGGCGCGAGGCGCAGCGGATGATCTCGGGCGTGGTGCTGCTCGAGCGCGCGGGGATGCAGGACCGTTAGTCGTGCACGCGCTCGACGCTCTCGGCTTCCTCGAAGAAGGACGCGGGCAGCTCGAGCGTGAAGCAGCTGCCGCCGCCCGGCCGATCGGCGTACGTCACGCTGCCGCCCTGCGCTTCGGCGAGACGGCGCGCGATGGCCAGGCCTAACCCGGCGCCGGCGCCGTCGTCGGGAGACACGCCGGGGATGAGCCGGTAGAACGGGTCGAAGATCCGCTCGCGTTCGGCCCCCGTAATGCCCGGCCCCCGATCCGCCACCGTGATGTGCAGCATGCCGTCCCTGCGACGCACTTCGATGTCGATGGGCGTGTCGGCCGGCGAATACTTGAGCGCGTTCTCGATGAGGTTCACCAGGATGCGCAGCGAGTGCACGAAGTCGAACTGGCCGACGAGCACGGGCTCGGACCACTCGATGGACGCGCGCACCTCGCGTCCGTTGAGCGCACCCGTCACCTGCTGAATCGCGGCACCCACCAGGTCTTCGGCTGCGTTGAGCTCGCGTCGCACCGGCAGCGCTCCCGCGTTGAGTCGCGACAACTCGAGGAGATCGGCGACCATGCGGTTGAGCCGGTCTGCCTGCTGCTCGATCACCGCCGCGCGGTCGTCGCCAGTGAACGCGATGTCGTGCGCGAGTGCTTTGATCGTGGTGAGCGGCGTGCGGAGGTCGTGTGAGACGGAGGCGAGCAGCGCGTCCTTGAGCTGGTCGGCTTCACGCAGCGCTTCGGCGTGCTCGGCTTCCGCCACCAGGCGGACGCGCTCGATGCCCAACGCGGCGTAGTACGAGAGCGCCGCGAGAAAGCGGCGCTGCGGCGGGTCGAGTGCGATCGATTGTGTATGGGCGAGCCGCAGCACGCCCACGGTGCGCTCGTGGACGATGAGCGGCACGAGCAATGCGCGCGCGTCGCCGAGGGCGAGGTCGAACGAGACGTTCTCGTTAGGCGGGCGCGACGCGCGGAACACCGAGCCGTCCTCTCGCTCGGCGGCCACGCGGCCGTTGGCCGCCACCCACGCCACGAGGTCGCGCGACGCGCTGCCGGTCTCGGCGGCGTCCGCGTGGCCCGTCCCCGCGACCCGGACTTCGATGTCGCGCGCCGTCCCGCGCACGAAGATTTCGCAGATCGCGACGCCGATCGTGTCGCGGATCACGTGCGCGATCGCGCCTAACGCTTCTTCGGCGCGCCCAACGCTGAGGGTTTCGGCGCCGAGCAACGACAGGCGGTCGATTTCTTCTGCGCGGCGCCGCGCGCCTTCCGCTTCGGCACGGGCGCGCGCCAGGAGTTGCGTCGCGACCGTGGCCGTCGCGAGGAACGCGATCAGCACCAGCCAGTCGGGGCGCTTGCCGATCGTGATCGTGTCGTATGGCGGCTGAAAGAAGAAGTCAATAAGGGCGAAGCACGCGCACGCGAGACTGATGCCCAGCGCGCGTCCCGCGCTGGCGCTCGCGCCTAGCACGACCATCAAATAGATCAGCGCGACGTGCGCTTGATCGAGCTCGTCGCGCAGCAGCAGCATCCCGCCGGTGACGGCTGCCAGCACCAGCGTCCAGAACAGCCACGGCGGAACCCAGCGGCTGGACGGTCGCCGCATTCAGCGGGGCATCTCGAATCGATAACCGACGCCCGGCTCGGTCACGATCAACTGCGGCCGCACGGCATCCTGCTCGATCTTCCGGCGCAGGTTCGCCACGTGCACGCGCAGGTATTGTTGCGGGTCGCCAAAGGCGCGTCCCCAGACGGCGTTGAAGAGCTGCTGGTGCGTGAGCGTACGGCCTGCCTGCGTCACGAACGTGCGCAACAGCTCCCACTCGATGGGCGTGAGGTGGATCGACGTGTCGCCGCGTCGCAGCGTGCGCGCGTTCAGGTCGACCATGAGATCGCCGATCGCCATCGGTTGGATCTGGGCCGCTAGTTGGGCGGCCTGCGCGCGCCGCAGGTTCGCGCGGATGCGCGCGGTGAATTCGATCGTGCTGAACGGCTTCGTGATGTAGTCGTCGGCGCCCGTGTCCAACAGAAGCGCTTTTTCCTGATCCGAATGACGCGCCGAGAGCACGACGATGGGCGCAGTGGACCACTTGCGCAGCTCTTTGCAGACATCGACGCCCGCGCGGTCGGGCAGACCGAGGTCGAGCACGATGAGCGCCGGACGCTCCGCATTCGCGAGGTCGATCCCCTGGGTGCCGGTCGCCGCTTCCAGCACACGAGCAACTTCGGATTGCAGGGCGTTGCTCACGACGCGGCGAATTTGCGGCTCGTCATCGATGACCAGAACGGTGTCGTCGCGCATGTGTCTCCGGCGGGTGTCGGTCCATCTCAATTACGTGGCGTGGGCTTGCGCTGTAAAGCTAGGCTGGACCACACGCGCGCCGCGCAACGAGAACTTTGTGACCGTTCGCGCGCGTTCCCAAAACGCGTGTGGGCAGGCGTTCGCCGCGACGACGCCAAGTCGAGGTGAGCACGTGTCTTGCACCCCATGCCGGCCAGTTTCGCCTGGCCGTCTGGACAGGGCGGATGGCCGGCAGGGCGGGTACACTGAGTCCGGGTGCCAGGGGCGCCCGGTGAGGGGTCGCAAGTAGAGGAATCGTTGCGGCTTTCACGTCACGAGGACGGATGCGGGGTATGGCACTGAGCACATTCGAAGGGATCGAGTTGACGGAAGAGGTACCGCGCGAGGCGGCCGGTGCGCTCACGGCGGAGGCGCTGCAATTCGTGGCGCGTCTGCATCGGCGGTTCAATCCGGTCCGCGAGACACTCCTCGCGCGACGCGCGGAACGGCAGGCGGCGTTGGACACCGGCGAGGCGCCGGGATTTCTCCCGGAAACAGCGGCGGTGCGGGCTGGAACCTGGCGGGTTGCGGACGCGCCGGTACCGCTGCTCGACCGGCGCGTGGAGATCACGGGTCCGGTCGAACGGAAGATGATGATCAACGCGCTCAACTCGGGCGCGAACGTCTTCATGGCGGACTTCGAGGATTCGCTGTCGCCCACGTGGCCTAACGTCGCGCTCGGTCAGGCAAACCTGATGGAAGCGGTGCGCAGGACGCTCGCGTTCGACAGTCCCGACGGGCGCTCGTACCGGCTCAACGACCGGATCGCGACGTTGGTCGTACGGCCGCGCGGATGGCACCTGGTCGAGCCGCGCATGCTCGTGGATGGCGGTCCGGTGTCGGCGAGCCTGTTCGATTTCGGCATCTACTTCGCGCAGAATGTACACCAGCTCGTTAGGCGCGGCGATGGATGGGCGCCGTACTTCTACCTGCCGAAGATGGAGAGTCATCTCGAGGCGCGATTGTGGAACGACGTGTTCGTCGCGGCGCAGGAGATGGCCGGCGTTCCGCGGGGAACGATTCGGGCGACCGTGCTGATCGAGACGATTCTCGCCGCGTTCGAGATGGACGAGATCCTGTACGAGCTGCGCGAGCACGCGTCGGGCCTGAACGCGGGACGGTGGGACTACATCTTCAGCATGATCAAGAAATTCCGGAATCGGCGGGACATGGTGCTGCCCGACCGCGGTCAGGTGACGATGGCGGTGCCGTTCATGCGGGCGTACACGCAGCTGCTGGTGAAGACGTGTCACAAGCGCGGTGCGCACGCGATCGGCGGCATGTCGGCGTTCATTCCGAGCCGGCGCGACGAAGCGGTGAACGCGCGCGCGCTGACGCAGGTGCGCGAGGACAAGCAGCGGGAGGCGGGCGACGGCTTCGATGGCTCGTGGGTGGCGCATCCCGACCTGGTGCCGGTGGTGCGCGACGTCTTCGACGGTGTGTTAGGCGCGCGGCCCAATCAGCGTGAGCGCCAGCGCGCCGACGTGGCCGAAGATGCCGCGGCGCTGCTCGACGCGCGGGTGCCGGGCGGCAGCGTTACCGCCGGTGGTGTGCGCCTCAACGTGAGCGTCGCACTGCAATATCTCGAATCGTGGCTCCGCGGATCGGGCGCGGTCGGAATCAACAACCTGATGGAGGACACTGCGACGGCGGAGATCTCGCGCGCGCAGCTCTGGCAGTGGATCCGCCACCGCATGCCGGTGGATGGCGGCGCGCCGTTCACGGCCGACGGGTACCGCGCGACGCGCGAGGCCGAAGTCGCCGCGCTCACGCGCGACCGGCCCGACATGACCCGGTTAGGCGATGCCGCACGCCTGTTGGATGACCTCGTCGTCGGCGACGAGTTCGCCGAATTTCTCACGGTGCCGGGCGCGCGTCTCCTGGACGGCGACGGCGAACATCACGGAGCGACCGGATGAGCACGATCGACTACACCTCGCAAGCCGCCGAGCTCGAACGCCAGTGGACGAGCACCCCGCGCTGGCGTGACATCACGCGCACCTACACGGCGGCCGATGTCGTCCGGCTGCGCGGCTCCGTGCGCATCGAGTACTCCATCGCCCGGTTAGGCGCCCAGCGGTTGTGGTCGCTGCTGCGCGAGCGGCAATACGTGCACACGTTCGGCGCCCTCACCGGCGCGCAGGCGGTGCAGATGGTGAAGGCCGGCCTCGAGGCCATCTACTTGAGCGGCTGGCAGGTGGCGGCCGACGCGAACCTCGCCGGCCAGACGTATCCGGACCAGAGCATCTACCCGGCCAACAGCGTTCCGGCGCTCGTGAGGCGGCTCAACAACGCGCTCCTCCGCGCCGACCAGATCGAGTGGAGCGAAGGCGAGGCCGGCCGCTACTGGATGGCGCCCATCGTTGCCGACGCCGAGGCCGGCTTCGGCGGCCCGATCCACGCGTTCGAGCTCATGAAAGCGATGATCGAGGCCGGCGCGAGCGGCGTCCACTTCGAGGATCAGTTGGCGGCCGAGAAGAAGTGCGGGCACATGGGCGGCAAAGTCCTCGTGCCCACGGCGCAATTCATCCGCACGCTCAACGCGGCACGCCTGGCGTCGGACGTGTGCGATGTGCCGACGCTTCTCGTCGCGCGCACCGATTCGTTGGCCGCCACGCTGCTCACCAGCGACATCGACGAACGCGATCGCGAGTTCGCGACGGGCGAGCGCACCGCCGAGGGCTATTTCGCCGTGCGCAGCGGCATGGAGCCGACCATCGCCCGCGCGCTGGCGTACGCTCCGTACGCCGACCTCCTGTGGTTCGAGACGTCCAAGCCCGACTTGGACGAAGCGCGCGCATTCGCCGAGGCGATCCACACCGAGTTCCCCGAGAAGATGCTCGCGTACAACTGCTCGCCGTCATTCAACTGGCAGCGCAACCTGGATGCGGCCTCGATCGCGACGTTCCAGCGCGAGCTCGGCGCGTTAGGCTACAAGTTCCAGTTCATCACGTTGGCCGGGTGGCACCTCATCAACTACCACACGTTCGATCTGGCGCAGGCGTACCACGAGGAAGGGATGCCGGCGTACGTGCGGATTCAGGACGAGGAGTTCGCGCGCGAGGCTCAAGGCTACACGGCCACGAAGCACCAGCGCGAAGCGGGCGCCGGCTACTTCGACCGGGTGCTGCTCGCCGTGACCAGCGGTCAGGCGTCCACGGCGGCCCTGTCCGGGTCCACCGAGGAGGAGCAGTTCACACCCGCCGCACGGGCCGGTGCGTAAGGCGAACGTGCGCCGTTAGGCTCGGCGCCGTTCACCATCTCGTAATGTGACGCTCGGCGATCATTAATGCCGGCGTCGAGGCTGGTGTAATCCAATCGCCCTATCCTCGTAGCGACTCGTTCGCGGAGGGTAGGGCGATGCGCATCGGCCTCGTGGAATCCGAGCGAAAGCGGGAGCGGCACGGGCGCGGGATGGCGTCGAGTGTGGTGGTGCACGCGGCAGTGATCGGGTTGGCGTGGTACGGAACGGCGAGGGCGACTGTCGCGCGTTCTGAGCCGGTGATCGCGACACCGATCCACTACCTGGCGCCGTCGAGGCGAACCACGGCCACGACCGGCGGCTCGGGTCGACCGGGCGGAATCAGGGCGCCGACAAAAATCCCCGCACGCGTGCCGCCGATTCCCGTCGGGCCGGTGACCGTGCATGCGCCGGTCGTGTCGTGGGACAGCCTGGTCGGCGCGCCTAACGATTGGGGATCGGGACACGACGCGGGCGCACGGCGCGGCTCGCCGGAGCAGGGCGCGGACGGGGTGTTCCGCACGGTGGACGTGATGGCGGTGCCCGACACGCGGAACCCCGCGCCGGCCTACCCAACGATGCTGCGTGACGCAGGTGTCGAAGGCAGCGTGTCGGCGCAGTTCGTGGTCGACTCGACCGGCCGCGTCGCCGCGTCGAGCATCGCCTTCCTCGACGGCGGCAACGCGGTGTTCCAGCAATCCGTTAGGCGGGCGCTCGAGGCGGCGCGGTTCTCGCCGGCGCAGGTGGATGGTCACGCCGTGCGCGTCCTCATGGCGCAGACGTTCGAATTCCGCCTGCGGCACTGACCGGCATGCCGGGTCTTGCGTTACCTAGGACTCAGAGGTATATACCAAGAACTCCTAGGTAACGGGACGCCGGCCGGCCGGTCGCACGCGCCGCGGCGTGGCGTCTCCCAGCACACACGGCACATGGCGGACGCATCGACCGAGTTTCTCAAGGGCACGCTGGATCTCATGATCCTCAAAACCCTTTCGTGGGCGCCGGCACACGGATACGGGATCGCGCGCTGGATCGAGCGCTGCACCGACGACGTGCTCGAGGTCGAGGAAGGCTCGCTCTATCCGGCCATCCACAAGCTGGAGGACGAGGGCCTGATCACCGCCGAGTGGGGAGTCACGGAACACAACCGGCGGGCGAAGTTCTACCGGTTGACGCCGGCGGGCAAGCGGCGCCTGTCGGCCTCACACGCGTACTGGTCGCGGTTCGCGGGCGCAGTGTCGAAGGTGCTCGAGACGTCGCCCGTCTCCGCCTAACGATCATCATGTTCGACCCCCAGCAGGCGCCGGCGCCCGAGGCGCGCCGCGCGTTCACGTGGCGGCGCTACCTCCGGTTCTGGGGGCCGCAGGCCGCCTCGGACGTGGACGACGAGCTGCGCTTCCACCTCGAGATGCGCGAGCGCGACTACCTCGTGCGCGGCATGTCCCCCATCGACGCGAAGGCGGCAGCGCGGCGTCGATTCGGAAACGTACAGGCAGCACGCGCCGCGTGCATCACCGTCACCACCCGGAGGGACCGTCGTATGGCGCGTGCGGAGCTCATCGATGTGCTGCGCCAGGACGCGCGGTTCGCGCTCAGGACGCTGGGCCGGCACAAGGCATGGACCGCCGTCGCGGTGCTCACCCTTTCGTTAGGCATCGGCGCCAACACGGCAATGTTCAGCGTCGTCGAGGGGGTGCTGTGGCACTCGCTCCCATACCCCGACTCGGATCGCCTCGTGTTCGTGGTGCGGATGCCGAGACAAGACCTTGGGAACGACAGGGTATTCGTCAGCCCGACGACCAACGTCGCGCGTGCGTGGCGGGACGGGGGACGGCCGTTCATCGACATCACAGCGTATTCGACTCGCGACGTTCTGCTTCGCGCTCGCAACGCGACGGGTGCAGCTGGCAGCCAGGCGGGCACCGAAACGGGCGAAACGGTAGTGCACGCCGGGTTGGTCATGGCAGATTTTCTGCGCTTTGCCGGCGGGCATCCCCTCGTCGGCCGCGGCTTCACCGAGGGCGAAGCGCACCAACACGCCCACGTGGTAATGATCAGCGAGGCGATGTGGCGCGGCCGCTTCGCCGGCTTGCACGACGTGGTGGGTCGATCGATTGCGATCGATGACTCGCTGTTCACCGTCATCGGGGTCATGCCCGAGACGGTTCGGCTTCCGCGCACGTTCGGTGCACCCGACGGGACCGATGTGTGGCTGCCGCGCGATCTCTCGGACGACAGCACCTTCTCACCGACGGTGATCGGGCGGCTGCGCGCCGGAGTAACGCTCAAGGCGGCCTCGACACAACTCGATTCCATTGCCGCGCGGGCCGATCGCGCGTCGGAAGCGGCCTCCGCGCGGAACGGCAGTCATCCGTCGACAGGCGGACCGCTGCAGTACACCACCCAGTTGCTGCGGCCGGAGCAGCTGGTCGCGATCCACGATTCGCTCATGCTGCTCACCGGCGCGGTGGCGCTCGTGCTGCTCGTCGCGTGCGTGAACGTGGCACACCTGCTCCTGGCACGCGCGGCCACGCGTGAGCGCGAGATGGCGGTGCGCGCAGCGTTAGGCGCGAGCCGGCGTCGACTCCTGCGCCAGCTCATCACCGAAAGTCTCGTCCTCGCGGGAGCCGGGTGCGTGGCCGGCATTGTCGTGGCCTCGCTGGCGATCGACGCACTCCAGGCGCTCAGGCCCGCGAGTCTGGCCGAGTTGGCAGACGTGCGGTTGGACGCCACCGCGTTCGTCATTGCCGTCGTGATCGCTGTGGCGACCGGCATCGTGTTCGGCATCGTCGGCGCAGTCCATGGTGGGCGATATGCGGCACACGACGCGCTCAAGGGCGGAGCGCGTTCCGTTAGTCATACGGCGCGGCAGCGACGCGTCCGGTCGGCGCTGGTGGTGAGCGAGATGGCGCTCTCGGCGACGCTGGTGGTCGGCGCCGCGCTACTGGTCCGCAGTCTGATCCACCTGCAAAACACGGATCCGGGCTTCCAGCCCAATGGGCTCTACGCCGTGTCGGTTCCCATGGTACAAACGACGCAGGACGCGATGAAGCGGCGGACGCAGTTCGTGCGCGAGCTCGAGGAGCGCGCGCGGTTGATTCCGGGCGTGAAGGACGCAGTGATCGCCGATGCGGCGCCGCCCGTGCAATCGTTTTTCGAGGGCGCGCTGCAAATCGAGGGTCACGCGCCGCCCGCGGCAGGCAGCACGTCGTTCTTCAGCTACAACGGAACGGAGCCGAATTATTTCCGTGTCATGGGTTTGCGCCTCGTGCAGGGCACGACCTTCACCGACACATCGAAGACGGCGGGACAGGTGGTGGTGAACGAGGCCATGGCACACAAGGACTGGCCAGGCCAGTCGCCGGTCGGCCGGCGGCTTCGGATCGTGAATGAGGATGGCTCCGGCGATTGGCGGACCGTGGTCGGCGTGGTGGCGAATGCGCGCCTCGCCGGCCTAACGAGCGATCCCACGGAGCCGATGCTGTTCGTGGCGACGTCGGAGCACTTCAATCCGACGTTGCTGGTGCGGACGAACGGCATCGCGCAGCCGATCACCGCATTGCGGAAACTCGTGTCCGGGGCCAAGACCGGAATGGCTCAACCAGACGTTCGGAGCATCGCGACCGCGATGTCGGCGTCGCTCACGCAGCAGCGATTCACGATGCTGCTGTTGGCGATGTTCAGCGTGTTGGCGCTCGTGCTCGCCGCCGTGGGCCTGTATGGTGTGATGGCCTATGCCGTGGAGCAGCGCACGCGCGAGATCGGGATCCGCATGGCACTCGGCGCCAGCCGTCGGGAGGTGGCGCGAACCGTCGTCCGGCACGGGGTTTCGCTGGCGCTGATCGGCGGGGCGATCGGACTGGTGGGGGCGTTCTGGGCGACGCGCCTGCTCGCCAAGATGCTGTATGGGCTGCCGCACACCGATGCGATGTCGTTCGGCGCCGGCGCCGTCGTGCTGTTAGGCACGGCCGTGCTGGCGTGTGTCGTGCCCGCCCGGCGTGCCGTGTCGATCGATCCGGCGATCGCGATGCGCGCGGACTGAGCGCGGCCGCGGCTCAGATCTGGCGGAGCACCTCGAGGGGTTCCGCGCGCGCGGCCCGCTCGGCGGGCGCGAGACACGCGAGGAGCGCGATGCCTAACAGAAGCGCCTAACGCTAGCCCGCGATGGCGCCCGGCTCCGCCTGGTAGCCCATCGCCTTGAGCCGCGCGATGCGCAGCGCCATCGGCGGGTGCGTGCCGAACAACTCGGCGACCTTGCCTTCCTTCGAGTTGAGGTGCCGGCCCGTCGGATCGGCAATACACATCTGCGCCGCGCCACCCTTGATCGACTTGGTGGGCGCCTCTGCATCCTCGATCTTGCCCAGCGCCGTTGCCAGCGACATCGGATTGCGCGTGAACTGCGCACTCATCGCGTCGGCCAGATATTCACGATCGCGGCTCACGCCCAGCGCCATGAGGCGCATGATGATCGGCGCGAGAAGCCAGCTGATGATCCAGAGCACGAGCAGGACCACGAGCAGCATGCCGTTTCCGCCGCCCTTGCTGTCGCGATCGCCGCTGCTCCGGCGCCCGCCGCCGCCCGATCCGCCTAACGGATTGCCGCCGTAGAACATCATCCTGCCCACGCCGTCGCCGATGAGCGTCACCGCACCCACCAGCGCCGCGAGCTGGGTCATCAGACGCACGTCGAGGTTCTTGATGTGCCCCATCTCGTGCGCGATCACCGCCTGCAGTTCGTCACGCGAACACAACTCCAGGAGCCCCTGCGTGATGGCAATGCTCGAGGTGTTCTCGTCATGGCCGGTCGCGAGCGCGTTAGGATCGGTGTCGGGGATGATCCAGATCTTGGGCTTGGGCAGCCCAGACGCCACCGACATCTCTTCGACGACGTTCGCCAACTGCTTTTCCTGCGGCGTCTCGGGGTCCGTTAGCTCGCGCGCACCCGTGGACCACAGCACCCGCGTCGGCCCGGTCTTCCACGCCCACATCGCCATGCCGGCCGCAATGAGGGACAGGATGATGCCGAAGAACGGGACAACGTGATGGTACGCACCGGGCGCGGCGCCCTTCGTGTACTCGTAGAAAATGAAGTCGCCGCCGAAGCCGAGCCACGCGAAAAACAGAATGAAGCCAATCACCAGCCGCCGCGAACGCCGGCGATTGGCTTCTTGTTGGGCGAAGAGATTCCCGCTCTCGCTCACTTCTTCGGGTTCATGGAGAGATCGACCTTCACGTTCTCGCGCTCGGCAGCGTCGGTGATCTCCCACAGCTCGGCTGGCGCAGCCTTGGCGAAGCCGGCCACGAGGTTGGTCGGGAACTGCTGCTGCTTCGTGTTGTACTGCGTGGCTGTGTCGTTGTACAGCTGACGCGAGAACGCGATCTTGTTCTCGGTCGACGTCAGCTCTTCCTGCAACTGCGCCACGTTGCCGGTCGCCTTCAAATCCGGATACGCCTCGACCACCGCGAACAACCGGCCGAGCGCGCCCGAGAGCTGCGACTCCGCTGCCGCCGTCTGTTGAACCTGCTGCGCCGACGGCGCCGTGCCCGCTGCGGGCGCTGGCACCGCGATCGCCTTGTTGCGCGCCGCGACCACGGCCTCGAGCGTGTCTCGCTCGAAGTTCATCGCGCCTTTGACGGTTTCGACCAGGTTAGGAATGAGATCGTGGCGCCGCTTGAGCTGCACGTCGATCTGCTTCCAGGCATTGAAGACCTGGTTCTTGAGCGAGACGAGATTGTTGTACACGCTCACGAACCAGAAGCCGAGCACGACGACGATGATCAGCAGGACAATCGGACCCATGGAAGCTCCTGGAAGACCGTCGCGTGCGGCAACCGTCGCGATCCGGCTTCACGGCAAGGGTTCAGGTTGTGCTACACTTCGACATCGCAGCGAGCCCCGGCAACAGTCCGTGCTCGCGTCCGCACCGGGCGGACGTTATTCCCTACGTTGTCAGCGTGCGTGCTGTGTCAGCGCGCGGCCTCGCGCTCGGCGTTGGCGTCCGGCTGTTCTGGCTTGAGGAAGCGCGACACGGTGAGCAGGAACATCGGCGTGAGGAAATGTCCGAGCAGGCCGTTGATCCAGGTGAGCCCGATGTAGAAGCAGCCCAAGCCGAGAGCGGTCCAGAGGACCCCGAGTACTCCGTTCGTGATCACGACGTGTCCTTGATGGATGGCGGTTCAGCGCTGACTCCGAGAATGTACGACGGCAGCGCGGATGGGGCCAGTGCGCGACCCTGGCCGCTTGCAACGCGAGCCGCTGTCGCAGGTGTCGAGCAACGGTACCTTTGTAACCATGAAGATCACCGCTCGCATTCGTGACGAAGTGACGCGCGCATTGGCTCCGTTCCCGCGCATCGTCGTCGCCGTGTCGGGTGGTCTCGACTCGATGACGTTGTTGGATGCTGTCGCGCACGCTGCGCCGCAGCGGGTGTGTGCGGTCGCGGTATTCGATCATCGGACAGGACCTGCCGCGCAGCGCGCCGTGCGACACGTGCGACACGCGGCCAAGTCCGCTGGCCTCCCGCTTCGAGTGGGCGTCGCGTCTCGGCGTCTTCCGGCGCGCGAATCCGCCTGGCGCGACGCGCGCTGGCGATTTCTGCGCGACGTCGCACGCGAGTACGACGCCCAAGTGGTCACCGGTCACACGCGCGACGACCACGTCGAGACCATCTTCATGCGAGCGCTGCGTGACTCTGGTGCGCGCGGGCTTGCGGCGCTGCACGCCGGTGCGGGCATCGTAAGGCCGCTGCTCTCGTTCACGCGCGCGGAGCTCGAGTCGTACGCCGCGGAGTGCAAGTTGGCGTGGATCGACGATCCGTCCAACGCGTCGCTGGCGCACGCGAGAAACCGCGCGCGGCTCGAGCTCTTGCCCGCGCTCGAGCGCGCGCGACCTGGATTGACGAAAACGCTGTTGTCGGTGTCGAATCGTGCATGGATGCTGAGGCAAGACGTCGACCGATGGATCGACGCGAATGTCGTGGCGCGCGTTGGAGCAGAGAACGATGCGTCGCAACTCGCGGGCGCTCTCGAGGTTGCTCGGTCTTCGCTCGCGTCCTATGATGCGGACCAACTTCGCGTACTCTGGCCTGCTCTCGCCTCGCGCGTTGGGCTCGCGCTCGACCGCCGTGGAACGGAGCGCTTGGCCGCGTTTAGTATTACGTGTAGACCCGGAGCGCGTATTCAGCTCTCGGGTCGATTCGAGGCGGTGCGCCTCGGTGAAACTCTGGTGGTGCGCCGCGCGAACGGT
>DATJET010000028.1:0-6214 GCA_035496295.1 Gemmatimonadaceae bacterium | reverse complement strand
CCGCGCGGCGCGCGGCTTCGATTCCCTTCGCGCGGCCCTGCGCGCCTTGCGCGCATCTCCAGGATTCACCATTGCCGCGCTGGCCACGCTCGCGATCGGGATCGGGCCCACGACCGCGATCTTCAGTGTGGTCGATGGTGTGCTCCTCAAGCCGCTGCCATTCTCTCGACCCGACCGCGTGGTGGCTTTGTTCCAGGACGACCGGAAGAGCGGCAACGTACACGACGACGTGGCTCCGGCCAACTTCGTCGACTGGCGCGCGCGCACGACATCGTTTGCGGCCATGGCCTCGGCAGAGCCGTTCGCGCTGACATACACCGGGCCCGACGGCGTCGAACAGATCTACAATTGGAATGTCACGCAAGACTTCTTTTCGATTCTCGACGCGCGACCGGCGCTCGGACGTCTGTTCGTTCCAGGCGATTTCGTGCCGGGTCCGCCACGTGTCCTCGTGCTAACGTACGCCTCGTGGCAGCGCCGATTCGGTGGCGATCCCGATATCATCGGGAAGCAGCTCCGCATCGGCAGCGGATCGGCGACGGTCATCGGCGTGCTGCCGCGAAACTTCGACTACCTCGAGAGCTCGAAGATGGAGGTGTACGCGCCAACGGTCTTCGGTTCGTGGGAAAAACAGATCCGCAATACGGCCTGGCATCACGTTGTCGGCCGGCTCAAACCCGGCGTGTCGCTCGATGCGGCGCGCGCCGACGCGGCGCGCATCGGAGCGCAACTTTCGAGCGAGTATCCAGCGACTAACGCAAACATCGGCGTCACCGTGGAGCCGCTCGATCATGCCATCGTCGGCGATGCGCGGCGCGCCGTGCTGCTCCTGCTCGGAGCAGTCTCGCTGGTGTTGCTCATCGCGTGCGTCAACGTCGCGAGCCTCGTCATCACCCGGACCGCGCGCAGGAGTCGCGAGCTCGCGATTCGAACGGCGCTCGGCGCCTCGCGCGCCCGCATTGCCGGCGAGATGCTGATCGAGCACCTTCTCATTGCGTCAGCCGGCGGTGCGCTCGGCGCCGGCCTTGCCGCGTGGAGCGTCGGCATCATCCGGCGGGTGAGCCCGGTGTCCGTGCCTCGCGTTGCGGACATGCGGGTGGATGCGCGCGCACTCGGGTTCACGCTCGCGGTGGTGGCGCTCGCCACGATCGTGTTCGGCCTCGTGCCCGCGCTGCGCGGCGCCCAACCGAACGCGGTCGTCGAACTGCGCTCGGGCGACCGGTCGGCCGGCAGCGCGTCGCGCCGCAGGCCGCGCCAGCTGCTCGTCGTCGCCGAAGTTGCGTTAGCCGTGATTCTGTTAGTCGGCTCGGGTCTGCTCATGCGAAGCTTCGTGTCAGTCGTAGGCGCCGACCGCGGCTACAAGTCGGACCACGTGCTCGCCGCCACGGTATTCATCTACCAATGGAATCCGACGCCTGCATCGCAGGTGAACTTCATCTCGCAGCTCCTGTCGCGTACGGCAGCGATTCCCGGTGTTGTTGCCGCCGGCGCCACGTCGTCGCTGCCGTTGGACATCGCCATCGGCGCGGACCGGGGGACGTTCACGATCGACGGCCGGCCGGTTCCCCTGGGAGGGGAGCCGTCGGCACACATGACCACGATCACACCCGGCACATTGCGGGCGCTCCGCATTCCGGTGCATCGTGGACGATCGTTCTCGGCGCGGGATGATTCGGCGAGCGCGCCGGTGGTGATCATCAATGACGCGATGGCCCGCCGGTACTGGCCCGGCGCGGATCCGGTCGGACGCCGCATCCGGTTCGCGTTTTACAGCAAACCGCTCGAGCGGGAGGTCGTGGGCGTGGTGGCGGACACCAAGCAAACGGCGCTCGACGCACCCGGCGAGCCGATCCTGTACGTGCCGCTCGCACAGGCGCCGACGGGCGCGATGGCGATTGTGCTGCGCACCGCGAACGTCGATCCGCGGTCCGTGTTAGGCGCCCTCAAGCGCACCGTGGCGGAACTGAATCCGGCTCTGCCGCTGGCCGGCGTCGAGACGCTCGACGAGCTGGCCGACGCGTCGGTGCAGTCGCGCCGGTTCACGCTCTCCCTGCTCGCGACTTTCGCCGCGTGTGCGCTGGTGTTAGGCCTGGTGGGCACGTACGCCGTGGTCGGCCAGGGCGTCACCGAGCGCCGCCGCGAGCTCGGCGTCCGCTTGGCGTTAGGCGCGCAGGCCGGCGACGTCATTCGTTTGATGATGCAGGACGGGCTCGTGCCGGCGGCTGCGGGCGTTGCGTTAGGCTTGGCCGGCGGCGCTGCCGTGACCGGACTGCTGCGCCGCATGCTGGTCGGCGTCGAGCCGTTCGATACAGCGACGTTCGCCGGCGTGGCTCTGCTCATGCTGGCCGGTGCGGCAGTGGCGTGCTTTGTCCCGGCGCGGCGCGCCACCGTGGTGTCGCCGTTGGACACGCTGCGCGCGCCTGGTGGATAACGAACTCGACGACGCCGCCTTGCTGGCGGCCATCGCCGCCGGCGATGAGGAGGCGTGCCGCCTCCTCGTCGGGCGACACCTGCGGAACGCCACCCTGTTCGCCGCGCAGCTCACCGGTGACCGCGACGACGCAGAGGACATCGTGCAGTCTGCGTTCATCGTGGCCATCGAGCGGGCGGCCGAGTTGGATGGCACGCGTCCGTTCGCGCCATGGCTGTTCGGGGTGGTAAGGCGACTGGCGATGAAGAGGCATGCACGGCGTGCGCGCCGGCGAGCGCTGTGGCAGCGCTGGATACCCGACCGCTCGTCGACGCAACGCACGACCGATGCGGACCTGGAGGCAGCGAGCGATCTGGACCTGGTGCAGCGGCACCTTGTCGCGCTGCCCGCGATGCAGCGGATATGCTTCGAGCTCGTCGTCCTCCGCGATGTGGCCGTCGATGACGTGGCAGCGATGTACGAGATCAGCGCGTCGACGGTGCGACAGCACGTCTTCCGAGCGCGCCGAGATCTGCGGTCGACGCTCGAGCCGCTCCTCGGAGCCCGGGCGTCGCGTTGGACCGGCGACCAATCCACAGAAGGATCGAGCGAATGCCGCTAACGGTGAGGGAGGCGATCATGGCGAAGTGCTTCGATACGTCGTCGATTCCCGACGATGCCGCGTACTGGGATGCCCTGGCGTCGCGCGTCTCGGCTAGCGTTAGGCGTCGACACTCGGCGGTGGCCTGGGTGGGAAGTCGCGAACGCCGCTGGATGCTGACGGCCTACGCCGCGGCGGCCGTGCTCGCCGTCGCCGCGCTCCTCACGATCGGGCGTCCGCCGCGCACGGAAGCGCCGGCCCAACTGGCGCTGGTGCTCGCGCCTAACGATGCACTCGGCCGCGTGTTGGCGCGTTCGGTCGCGCCACCCGCGCTCACGGAGTTGGAGATGGCGCCGTCGCGTCGCGCCGGGGAGGAGCCATGAGCCGGGCGTCGGCCAGGGGGTGGCTGCTGCTCGTGAGCTTCTTCGCGGCGGGCATCGTGGTGGGATACGCGATCGGCCACCTGCAGGCAGCGCGTCCCCCGGCGAATCCGATGGAGCCGCACGCCTTCGTCGAGCGCCTGAGCGGCGAGCTCGGCCTCGATGCGGCGCAGCGGGCATCGATCACGGTCATCCTCGCGAGGCGCCAGCAGGCGATCGATTCGGCGTGGCGGGAGCTCCAACCGGGTGTTCGGGCGACGATCGACTCCGCGCAACGGGAAATCACGGCGGTGCTGCGGCCGGACCAGCGCGCGAAGTACACGAAACTTTTCCGCGCAGCGCACGGCAACATGGGCGCCCCGTGAGACTTCGCGCCGTGCAAAAGATCCCAACTCATCTACTGTTCATCTCTCGACAGGCGCCCATCCAAGACAATTGAGCATCTGTGTAGCTCGGCTAACGGCAGGATAACGGCTGGGCAACGGACGTCGGCCAGAATTGAGCGTGGATAATCAAACCGGCTCTCGCCGGGGACCAACTCACTTCTCGCTGGAGCATGCCGTCATGAAGTCCGCACGTCCGTCCAAGCGACACAGTCTCCGCCTCCTCTGGGCCCCGATCGGCGCACTACTGCTCGGGGCGCCGACACTACACGCCCAGGCTACCAATTGCGCGATGGTCAAGGCGGTCATGTCCAAGATGGAAAACGTCTCCTACCACATGTACTTGCTCGACAGCGCGAACACCGATGCCGCGCTGCACGGCGGCAAGCCCACGACTGGCGAAGTGATCTCGGCCGGCGGGTCGATGTACGTGCTGACGCACGGAAAGTGGGTCAAGAGTCCGGTGAGCCTGGCCGAGATGAAAAAGGCACGGGATACAACACTGCTGGCGAAGGAGACGTGTTCGCACCTGCGAGACGAGAGCGTGAATGGTGAGGCCGCGACGGTCTGGCGGACGCACATGACGAACGAGATGGCCACGTACGATACGGACATGTGGATTTCGAAGAGTCGCGGCCTGGTGCTCAAGTCGAGCAGCGTTACCGACGTTGGCGGCCCGATGGGAAAGCACCGCAGCATCGCGCGCTACGACTATACCAACGTTAGGCCGCCAGCCGGCGTCCAGTGAGCGCGGCAGTCGGCGCCCGCCATCACCGCCATCCTCAAGGAGCATCCGCCATGACGTTCTCCCGTCCTTCCAGTGTGCCTGTCGCGCTCGTCCTAACGTTAGGCGCGTTGCTCGCCGGCTGCTCCGGCGCGCCGCGGGCCGATACGGCGAGCGCGGCCGCGGCGACCGGCGACACGACCAGCTCGATAGGCGGCACCAAGGTCAGGTGCAACCAGCTCACGAAGGAGCAGGTCCAGCCGCTGATGGCCAACACGATCACCGACATCAAGGTGACGGCGGCGGGCACCGACGGCGAGGGACAGCAGTGCATCTTTTCCGCTCCGGATGGCACCGGCGCGATCGACGTGATGGTGTTAGGCGGAGCGGACGCGCAACAGGCGTACGCCGGTGCCATCAAAGCCGAGTCGCACGGTCCGGTGCCCGTGCCGGGAGTGGGCGACAAAGCGAGTCGCGACACTGGCGACGGCGAGATCGACTCGATGAAGGGCGATATCTACTGCGCGGTTTCGCTCGGCTCCAGCGGCGGCATGCCGGGCGTTGGCAAGCTCGAGCAGGCTGCGGGGGGCACGACGCACATCGCAGAGAGTGCGTACGCGGCGATGGCCGCTGCACTGGGCACGCTCTGCAACCGCATCTACGGCAGCGGCAACACGACGCCCGACTTGAGCATGCTAACGGGAGCGGGCAGTCCCGCGCACTAGACCGACGTGGTGTTCGATGCGCCCCGATGTCACACCCGACTGCACCTTCAACGGAGGATCGTGTGGCCCGTCCCTTGTTCTATCTCATGCTGGCGGCGACGCTCGCCAATTCGCCTGGTGCCTGCGGGGAATCCGGATCGAGCCAATCAGCTGCCGCGAGCAGCAGCGTCGGAGGATCGGCAGGAGACTGGACGAGCCTCGGCGCGACGGCGTGCGCAAAGTATTTCACGCCCGACGTCAATGCCGCGCTGCTCCCAGGTCCGGGCACGCCGCACACGCGGAGCGCAACGTCATGTACGGTCGAGACGCCCGGCGGCAACATCCAGCTGTCCCTCAACTCGGAGAACCTCGCGAGCTTCAACGCGGGTGCGGGCTATCTTCCCGACACGGTGCCGCTGCCGGGTGTTGGCGACCGGGCCTTGCAGTACGCCGTCGGCATCACGGCCTACAAGGCTCCCAACAGGGTGTGCACCTTCCTGCTGGTTGGCAATGACGGCTTTTTCAAGCAGTCCGGCGCACAACTGAGCCACACGCTGGGCACGGTATGCACCAAGCTGTTCGCGGCCAATCCCTGACACGTGTCAGCGCCCCACGGCTACCGTTAGGCCGGCGTAGATCGTGCGCGCGGGTGACGGCTCGTAATACTTGCCGTTGGACGCGTTGACGTTCACCGAGCCGATGTATTTCGCGTCGAACAGGTTGTCGACGCCAAACATGGGGGCGATCCACGGGTTGCCGAAGAGCGACGTCGCGCCGAACCGCAGGTTGACGATCGAGTAGCCGGCCGCGGCGGCGGTATTGGCGTCGTCGGCGTACACGTGGCTCGCGGCGATGCCTTCCAGCGTGGTGTACCAGCCGGCGCGCCGCCACGTTGCGGCGAGCTGGAGCTGCGTCGCGGGGACGCCGGGGATGGCGTTGCCGGCGTAGCTCGTCGAGTCGACCACGAAGCGGCGGAAGCGGTAGTGCGACACCGTATACGAGCCGGCCAACT
>DATJET010000027.1:0-8811 GCA_035496295.1 Gemmatimonadaceae bacterium | reverse complement strand
ATCGCCTGCTTGGTGGTGACTTTTCCCGGCATCGGCGGTTCGTCGGGATCGACGACCGCCTGCACGACCGCAGGTCCCGGAAAGGCTAACGCTGCGGCGAGCGTTGCTTCTGCGTCCTGCGGTCGCTCGATCGTAAAGCCGCCCGCACCGCATGCTCTGGCATACGCCTCGAAGTCGATCGGCTGAAGCTCCACACCGAACTGGGGATTGCCCTCGAGCACCATCTGCTCCCACTTGATCATGCCGAGGACGTTGTTCTTGATGATGATGACCTTGACCGGAAGCTTGTACTTCACGAGCGTCGCGAGCTCGCCCATGAGCATCGTGAAGCCGCCGTCGCCCACGATGCAGACCACCTGACGCCCGGGAAACGCGATCGCCGCACCGATGCTGTACGGCAGCCCGTTCGCCATCGTCGCGAGCGACCCCGACAGCGAAAACTGCATGCGTTCACGGATGTCGATGTACCGAGCGGCCCAAGTCGCGATCGTGCCGCTGTCGCCCGACACGATGGCGTCGTCCTCGAGGAGGCGATTGAGCGCGTACGTGACCACCTGCGGTTTCATGGGCATGTCCTCACGCGTCCCGCGTTCTCGCATCACCTCGCGCCAGTCCCTCATGTGCTCCTGTGCGTCCGTTAGGAACGAGCGGTCGGCCTTCCGCTCGATGAGCGGCAGCAACGCGCGCAACACCGTCCCGCAATCGCCGACGAGTCCGACATCGACGGCGCACCGTAATCCGATCCGCGCGGGGTCGACGTCGATCTGTACGGTCTTTGCCTGGCCCGGCTTCGGATAGAACTCCATGTATGGAAATCCGCTGCCCGCGATGACTAACGTGTCGCAGTCATCGAGGGCATCGGCGGACGGCGCCGTGCCTAACAGGCCGATGCCGCCGGTCGTGTACGGGGAGTCGTCCGGGACGACCGCCTTACCGAGGAGCGGTTTGACGATCGGTGCGCCGGCGAGCTCCGCAAGCTCGAGGATCTCCGCGCGCGCCTGCAGGCAGCCGCGGCCCGCGAGGATGGCGACCTTGTGCCCACCATTGATGATGTCGGCTGCGCGCCGCATCAGGTCGGTCGGAGGCACCGAGCGTGATGCGGCGAACAGGTCGCTGCTGTGGCCGGCGACGTTGGCGTCGGAGCGATGCTCGCCGTCGGCTTCCCACGTCTGAATGTCTTTGGGCACCGTGATGTGCGACACCGTGCGGCGAGCCAGCGATGTCTTGATCGCTTCGTCGACGACGTTCTCCACGTGTGCGGGACCCATCACGCGCTGATTGAACGCGGCGACGTCCATGAAGAGTTTGTCGAGGTCCACGTCCTGTTGGTACTGCATGCCGATCAGATCGTGGAACGTGTGCCCTGTGATGGCGAGCACCGGTTGGCCGTCGCATTTCGCGTCGTACAACCCATTCAGCAGATGGATGCCTCCGGGGCCGGACGTCGCGACACACACGCCGAGTCGCCCGGTGTACTTCGCGTATCCGCACGCGGCGAACGCCGCGGCTTCTTCATGTCGTACTTGAATGAATCGGATTTTCTCGGCCCGGGTGCGAAGCGCCTCGAACACGCCGTCGATGCCATCGCCGGGCAAACCGAAAATGGTATCCACGCCCCAGGCGATGAGGCGGTCGACGAGCAGATCGGCCACGGTTGGTGACGACATGTTCCCTCCTGAGGCACGTGACCCCGTGTGCAAGCCCGGTGCGTGCACGGGCTGCATCGAGGTCGAGGTCTCAAGTTCTGTACCGGATGTGCGACTTGCCCGGCGGCTCGGTTGGATCGCATGTTGGATCACACGAAGCCGGCCGGAGGATGGAATGACGACGAGCCGCGAGACCAATTCGATGGATCACCCGACCCTTCGGCGACTGGTGGACGAGGCCGGCGGGCTAACGCTCGATGAGCAAATCACGCTGCTCAAAGGGCTCATTCCAGGTGTGGCGGCGCAGATGACGCCACGGGAATTCGAGATGCTGGCGTTCGAGCTGCGCATGAAAGGCGAGCGCTTTTTCGACGCGAAGCAGCATCCGGGCGAGGGACGGGCGGCTCGGCACGTCATGGGTGAGCGCGACCTCGAGGGTCGCTGACCAAGCGATCGTTCCTGGCCGGGCGGGACCTCTGAAAAGGACCCAAGGATAACGACAAGGGTGCAGGAGATGGGGAAGATTGCTTCGACATCGGGAAGGCGCGACGCGCGCGCGCGTCGCTGGCATATTCGCCCCTAGAAGCCTAACGCAGGGCACTTGGCGAGGAGCGCGCAAGGCCTTTTTTTTTATGATGTCGGCGCGCTGCCTAACGCTCACGCGATAGCGATGGCGGTAGGCGCTACCGGCACGGGTCCGGCGCTCACGAGCTGCCGGCGCATCAGGTCGACGCGGAGGTTGAGGCCTTCGAGCGCGATGGCGCCGAGGAGCACCATGTCGCTGTCGTTGGCAAAGACGACCAGCGTTGGCGTGGATCGACCACCGGCGTAGATCATCGCAAAGCCGACGTCGCGGTCGAGCACGCGTCCGTCGGCCGTCTCGAATCGGTCCACGCGGACTGGAGCGATGCCGAGATTATCGAGCAGCGTAGCCGCCAGCCAGTTGTATTCGCTGCCCGTGTCGACGAGCACGTCGGCCAATTCGACCCGACGGTCCGGCGAAGCGAGCGGCGCAATGGCGATCGTCGTGCGAAAAAGCCCCATGTCGTCGACCATGTACCCTCCGTCGGGAACGAGGTATCCTTCTGATGCGCCGTGTATCGAATGTCTGCGAGCGCGCTGCAGGCTCGCCGAGCGTATGCTCGGCCGGGTGTCCGCGTCAAGGCAGAGGCGCACGGGGTGGAGCGCATCAATACCATGGGCGCAACGACTAACGACATCTTCGGCGGCGGCGGACGGGCCGAGCCGGCAACGCCGGGCAGCTTCGGCCAGGCGCCGCCGAGCTTCCGGCTGCCTGACGAGACGCGGGTGGGCCCGGTGCGCCTCGAGATCGCCGATCTCGCGCGTTCGGTCGACTACTACACCGGGACGCTCGGCCTCCGCGAGCTCGATCGCGACGTGCGGCGGGCCGTGCTCGCGCCGCAGGGTTCCGTTAGGCCGCTGGTGGTACTCGACGAGCGGCCGGGCGCCTCGCCGGCTCCGCGCCGTGGACGGCTCGGACTCTACCACTTCGCCATCCTGCTGCCGGACCGCGCATCGCTCGGCCGCTTCGTGCGACACCTCGCGCACATGGGCGTACGCGCGGGATCGGCGGACCACCTGGTGAGCGAAGCGTTCTATCTGCAGGACCCGGACAACCTGGGGATCGAAGTGTACGCCGATCGTCCGCGCGACGCGTGGCGGCGCATGGGACGCCAGCTCATGATGGCCACGGATCCGATCGACATCGCGAGCCTGGTGGATGCGTCCGGCTCGACGCCCTGGGCCGGCATGCCGTTAGGCACCGTGATGGGACACGTGCACCTTCACGTGGGCGCGATCGAGCCCGCGGCCGCGTTCTACTCCGATGCGCTCGGTTTCGACCGCACGGTGTGGAACTATCCCGGCGCGCTGTTCCTGAGCGCGGGCGGGTATCACCATCATCTCGGCGCCAACACGTGGGCGGGCGCCGACGCGCGTCCGGCCAGCCAGGGGGACGCGCGGCTGGCGGAGTGGACGCTGGAGCTGCCGGATGCCGAGGGTGTCGAGGGTGCGGCCGCGAGCCTCGACGCATCGGGTCATGCGGTGGAGCGACAGGGCGCGGACGTCGTGACGCGCGACCCGTGGGGCACGCAGGTGAGGCTCCGGGCCGCCGACTCGCCGGTTCGTTAGGCGGCGGGCTCCGCTCTGCGTTAGGCGTCCGGCTCTACGTCAGGCGCTGCGCCTCGCAACGCGGTCAAGCCTCCAGCAGGAGCACGTTGTGTCCCTCGGGGTCGTGGACGACCGCCCACGACTGCTTGCCCTCGCGCACCTCGAGGTGCACGACGTGGTCGCGGCCGATGCGGTCCACCATCGCCTGGAGATCCGGAACTTCCAGGAACACGACGGCTTTGTCGTGCGACGGATAATTTTCTGTCCCTTTGCTCTCGACGCAGACGAATCCGCCGCCGCAGGCGAACTGAGCGAAATGGCCGGACGCCTCGTCCGACAGCTCGAGTCCAATAGTGTCCCGGTAGAATCGCTTGGCACGCTCCACGTCGTCAAAGTAGAGCTCGACGCCCAGCAGTCGAGGCATCACGGCGCACCTCCTGCGCGGCGAATGTCAGGTGACACTGCCGCCCCGGTGGGTTCGCGCGCAAGGCGCGCGCGACGTTCGAGCACGCCGCGCACCTCGTCGAGGCCGGTACCGGCCGCGCGGAGCGCGGCGAGTACGTGGAACAGGAGATCGGCCGCCTCATCCACCGCACGCTGGGCATCGCCGTCGGCGAGCGCCACCGCCAGCTCGGCGCTTTCCTCGCCGAGCTTCTTGAGACGCAGGTTGCGGTCGTCGAGCAACCGACGCGTATAACTCGGCCTAACGGAAGGCTGTGTGGCACGCGCGGCGATCGTTGCGTCGAGCGCCGAGAGCGTGTCGGCGTGGAGCGCGAGGCGCCCGAAGCAGGATAACGCGCCCGTATGGCACGCCGGGCCAACGGAACGCACGCGCGCCAACACGGCGTCGCCATCGCAGTCCGGCGACAGCGACTCGACGAGCTGGACGTTGCCGCTCGTCGCCCCCTTGTGCCAGAGACCGCGGCGCCGGGAGTGGTAGTGCATCTCGCCGGTCGCGATGGTTTGCTCGAGAGCCTCGCGGTCGGCGAAGGCGACCATCAGAACGGCGCCCGTCGACGCGTCCTGCGTGACCACAGTGACGAGGCCGCCGCCCTTGGCAAAGTCGAGGGCGTCGAGATCGAGGGATGCCGTCATGCGCCGGATCCAACGTTAGGCACGCCGAGCAGCGCGCGCGCTTCGGCAGCAAGCGCGGCGTTCGTCGCGACGGCACTCCGTCCGAACGGCGTCTGGCGGCCGGCGCAATCGGTGAACACGCCGCCGGCTTCGCGAATCACCGGGAATAACGCAGCGGTGTCCCAGTCGGCGAGGATGCCGTCGAGCATCACCTCGGCCCGACCCGTCGCCACGAGAAAGTATCCGTAGCAGTCGCCCCAGTCGCGCGCGACCGACGCGCGCGATGCGATGCGGCGCCAGCCGTCCACGCGCTCCGGCGTGCGCGAGAAGCGATGGTCCGTGGTGAGCACGGTCGCGTCGTCGATGCGCGGAACAGTGGAGACGGCACAGCGCGCGCCGTTCCACCATGCACCGTGCCCGATGGCCGCACACACGATTTCGCCGAGGGCAGGGAAGCTCGCGGCGCCGGCGACGACGTCGTCGCCCTCGCACACGGCGACCAGGGTGCCCCAGAGCGGCACGCCGCGCACGAACGACTTGGTGCCGTCGATCGGGTCGATGATCCACCGGCGGCGCGCCTCCCGCCTAACGGCGCCCAGCTCTTCGCCAATGATCCCGTCGGCTGGAAAACGCGCGCGGATCCAGTCGCGCGCGCATTGCTCGGCGCCGCGATCGGCGATGGTGACCGGCGACCCGTCCGGCTTCCGCTCGACGGTGAGTGTCGACTTGAAATAACGGAGTGCGACCGCGCCCGCCGCGCGGGCCACGTCGCTCACGGCTTCGAGTAGCAGCAATCGCTCGTCGCTCATGCGGCATCCCGGATGAGAACGTTGCGGGCTGCGAGTGCCCGCTTGATGGCGTCGATGGTAATCTCGTCGTCGTGCACGACGCCGGCGATGAGTGCGGCGTCGGCGACGGTCTGTGTGAACAGGTCGCAAAGATGCTCGGCAGTGCCGGCGCCCCCAGACGCGATCACGGGGACGGTCACGGCATCGGCTACGGCGCGTGTGAGCTCCACGTCGTACCCTGTGCGCGTGCCATCGCGATCGATGCTCGTGAGGACGATCTCTCCCGCGCCGCGGACGACGCACTCGCGCGCCCATGCGATCGCGTCGAGGCCGGCCGGCGTCGTGCCGGCGCGTGTGAACACGTCCCAGCGCTGCGCGGAGCGCTTGACGTCGATGCTCGCCACGACGCACTGAGCCCCGAAGCGGCCGCTCAGTTCCGTTAGGAGCGCGGGCCGGTTCACGGCGGCGGAGTTGACGGCGACCTTGTCGGCGCCGGCGCGCAGTGCGCGAGCGGCATCATCCACGCTCGTGATACCGCCGCCTACGGTGAGCGGCACGAATACCCGCTCGGCGGTGCGACGCACGGTGTCGAGCATGGTCGCGCGGCCGTGGACAGTGGCAGACACGTCGAGAAACACGAGCTCATCGGCGCCCGCGGCTTCGTAGCGTGCCGCGAGCGCGGCCGGGTCGCCCACGTCGCGCAAGTTTGAGAACCGGATGCCTTTCACCACGCGGTCGCCGGCCACGTCCAGGCACACGATCACGCGCTTGGCGAGCGTCATGGCGTCACCTCGAGTGCCACCGCGCCCTTCGTGCCTAACGGAGAGCCGGTGTCGGCCATCGCCTCGCGCAGCGCGAGGCCGAGTGCCTTGAAGGCGGCTTCGACGACGTGGTGGCGGTCACGGCCGCGGAGCACACGAACGTGCAGCGTGGCGTGCGCGTGCTCGGCGAACGAGCGCATCCAGTGCTCGTAGCGCGGACTGGGCAGCGGACCCCGATAGTACGACCGGCCGCCCGCGTCGAGCACGCATTGCACGAGAGCATCGTCCATGGCGACGGTCCGTTCGCCGAAGCGCGCCGCCGAGTCGAGACGGCGCGCCGCGACCGCCGCGCCAAGGGCGATCGCCACGTCCTCGCTGACGTGGTGCGGGAGATCGCCGTGTGCGTCGACGCGCAGGCCGATCCGCGCATAGCGCGCGAGGGTCAGCAGCATGTGATCGAGAAAAGGAATCGTCGTCGAGATCGCCGTGTCGCTTTCGCTCGTCGTGAGCTGGACGCACACGGTAGTCTCGCGCGTCTGTCGTCGGACTGTGGTCATTCGCAGAACTCCTCGGCGACGGCGCATGCGTCGAGCGCGCCAGTGTACAGTGCCATGCCGATGACGGCGCCTGCCGCGCCGGTGGCGGCGAGGCATCGGAGGTCGTCCATCGTCGCGATTCCGCCGGATGCAATGACGGGGACGGTTGCGCGGCGCACGATCGTGGACACGAGCGGGAGATCGGGCCCCGAGAGGCGTCCTTCGACGTGCACGGCCGTGACGAGCACGCCGCCTAACGGGAGGCTGCGCAGGCGGTCGATGACGTGGCCGATCGAGAGCGGCAGCCGGCTGGTCCAGCCGTGGGTCACGACGTCGCGACCGCGGACGTCGACGGCGACGATGATTTGATTTGGGTGACGGGTGGCGATCTCCTCGAGCCACGCGGGCTCCTCGAGTGCTCGCGTGCCCACGACCACGTGCGCGGCGCCGATAGTGAGCAGCTCACCCGCGATCTCGGTGGTGCGCACGCCGCCGCCAACTTGGAGTTTCGAGCCGTCGCTCGCGAGCAGGGCGTCGATGCGGTCGCGGTTGGTGCCAGTGCCTAATGCAGCATCGAGATCCACCACGTGGATGCGACGAAACCCAGCGCGCGCCCAGCGGCGCAGAGCGTCGAGCGGATCGGCGATGCGCACGCGCTCGTCGTCGAACGAGCCGCCCACGAGCTGGACGCAAGCGCCGTCGCGAATGTCGATCGCCGGGAGGGCTAGCATCGAGCGACCTCGGCGAGAACGGCGCGCACGAACGCGACGCCGGCGGCGGAGCTCTTCTCGGGATGAAACTGCACGCCGACTGTACGCCCAACGCGAACGGCGGCGGGGAAGCGATCGTGCTCGTGTGTGGTCCACGCGATTACGGTCGCATCGCTGGCTGGCCGGCACGCGAAGCTATTGGCAAAGTAGGCGCGACCGAGCGGCGCGGCGCAGAAGAGGCAATCGGAAGTTTCGTCGATGCTGTTCCATCCGATGTGCGGGACGCGAGCGGCCGCGACGCGCGTCACGCGACCGGGGATGATGCCGAGCCCGCGGCCAGGGCCTTCGGCGCTCGATTCGAAGAGCAGCTGCATCCCGAGGCAGACGCCGAGGGTCGGGAGGCCGCGGCGAATGGCATCGCGCATTGTGTCTCGGCCGGGCGCGAGGCGCTCTGCCGCTTGCGCGAAGTTGCCGACCCCGGGGAGAACGAGCACGTCGGTGTCGAGGGCCACAAGGGGATCGGCCTCCACGCGCGGCGACACCCCATCTCCTGACAGCGCCTTGGCGAGCGAGTGGAGGTTGCCGGCGCCATAGTCGAATATCGTGACGCGCGTCATGGCAGCACCTCGTGCAGTGCGCCTAACGCGCGCTCGAGGAGCGGCCACGGCCCGATCGTGATGCGGATCGCGCCGCCGTGCGTCGACGCGAGGGGCGTGTCGGCGGGGGCAGCGAGTTGCTCGAACGGGCGGACCGCGACGCCGCGGGCACGCAGCGCGGCAGCGAGCCCGGCGGCGTCCGCGACCGGAGCCAGCACGAAGTTCGCGCCCGACGCCAGAGGCTCGATGCCCAACGCACGCAGCGCGTCGGCGAAGCGTGTCCGCAGCGCGATCACCTCGTCCACGTGCTCGCGCACCCAAGGCAGGCCGTCGCCTAACGCAGCGATGGCCGCGCGCGCAGCCATCGCGCTCACCTTGTACGGCCCGCGAGATTTTTCGACCGCCGCCACGAGGTCCGGCGCACCGATTGCGTAGCCGATGCGGAGCCCGGCCAGCCCGAACGCTTTCGACATCGTGCGCGTGACCAACACGCGATCGCTCTGCATCGCCACATCCACCAAACTGCATCCCGCGAACTCGGCGTACGCCTCGTCGATGATCACCAGACCG
>DATJET010000026.1:0-10777 GCA_035496295.1 Gemmatimonadaceae bacterium | reverse complement strand
CGCGGCCATCGGGTTGTTCGGTGTGATGGCGTCGATCGTCCGCGATCAAACGCGCGAGCTGGGCATCCGCATCGCGCTCGGCGCCACGCCGGAGCGCGTGCGGCGCGATGTGCTGGCGCGGGCGGCGACGATCGCCGGCATCGGGCTCGTGTCCGGATTTGTGGTCGCGGCGGCGACGTCGCGGCTCGTCACGTCGCTGCTCTTTCAGGTGAGCCCACTGGACCCGCTGGCGTTAGGCGCCGCGTGCATCCTGTTATGCATCGTGGCCGCGGTCGCGGCGTACGTGCCGGCGCGCCGGGCAACGACGATCGATCCGGTGCAGGCACTTCGATCGGACTGACCGCTCGAGGGCGTGGCGGCGATGCTGGCCCAACGCGAACGTACCGTCACCAGAGATCGACCAAGAAGACGTGCGACGTGCCGGCGACCACCATCGTCACCCCGTCATTCGAGAGCCACATGCCGGCGGGCGGTTCACCGAGATCGAATGTGTCGAGCACCTTTCCATCGCTGAATCGAGCATGAACGAAGCCGGTCGAGTCGGCGAAGTAGCCGGTCTGACCGTCCGGTGCGAGAACGGACGGGCCGCCGTTGTAGATGTGGCCGACGTAGGCGGATGTCTGTCTCAGCGTTGGGCCGTACAGCAGCGACTGGATGAGGTATGCATCTCCCAGATAATCGGATGTGACCCAATTGAAGTAATTGCTGATTGTGCCGGCGTCCGCGACGATGCTGCCGCTCGCCGCGTCGTACACGAACGCCTCCTCGGGACAGCACGAATCATCGATCAGCGCCATGATCCGGCTGCGATTGCCGGAGGCGGCAAGCGGCACGTACTCGGTCACCGTTTTCAAGTTGCGTGTCGCACCAGTCGCCAGATCGGCCTCGATGAATGATCCGCCATAACCGCTGCCGGCAAACGTGATCGTCACGAGCACTTTGTTCGTGTTCGAAACGCGCAGGAAGTCGGGACCGCTGCCGGTCGTCACCGGCATCGTGGTCTGGGCGCCGGTGTTCAAGTTGATGATCGCCACGTTAGGCGTCTGGACGAGCGCCACGACGAGCGAATCGCCGCCCGGCGTGAGATCGAGGCCGTGCGGCGATGCGCCGAATTGGTACGGCGTGCCGAACGTCATCGATGCCGTCGACAACACCTGCACCGACAGCAGATCGGGCACCGAGAGATACACGAGCTTGCGCTTGGCATCGAACACGGCGTCACGCACCCCTCCCGGTGAGGTCGCCGAGACGATCGGCCGGCGGGTGCGCGACGCAACCGTTAGCACGCCGGCCGCAACCTGGGTTCGATTGCCGACCGAGTCGCGGGCGAATACCGCATAGGGCGACGAACCCGCCCAGCCCGACGCCACGCCGATCCGCGCACTCAGATCGTACGTCTGCGCCGATGTCGCGACCGAGTCGGAGACGTTCGCCGGCGGGCCAAACGTGTAGCCCACGTAGGCCAGTTTCCGGTCCGTCGCATGCACGCTCATCGTGAGCGTGTCGCCGGGCGCTGCCCCGGCGCCGGCGTGCGTCGTCGTGAGCGACCCGACCACCGTCGGATGCGCGGTATCGGCGACCGTAATCGACGCCATGGAGTCCGATGTGACGACGCCGCCGACGTTTGCCGCCGTGGCCGCAATGTGCACGAGGGTCTGGATGTGGGCGGTGTTAGGCACCTTCAGGTGGATCGCGTGCACGTACGACTGCACATCGTGCGCATCCGATGAATCGACCGCCGAAAACGCCCCCGACACTTTCACCACCGCATACGTGAGTGCGCCCGGGTCGGTGGCCGTCACCGTGAGGACAAGGGAGTCGCCGGGCGCGAAGATCGTCTGTTGCGGCGCGATACCGAGTGTGATGGCGGGATGCGTCGTATCCGAAACGCCGATGACGGCCTGGCCCGTGCCGGCCGAGCTTCCGGCGTGGGCCGTGGCCGTAATGGTGAGCGACCCGGTGCCGACGCTCGAGGGCACCTCGAACGGCGGCGTGATCGTAAATGTGCCACGATGACCATCGACGAACGTTTGATGGCTGGCCACGACGCCGGTCGCCACGACACCCACGGAATCGATGGTCGCCGAGGTATTCGTGGTGACCTGGATCGTGCCGACCACAGTCTGACCGGGTAATGCGTTGGTCACGTTCGGAGTCACCGTGACGGTAAGCTGCACGGCGGGACCGGTGGAGCTGCTTCCGCACGTCGACAGGAAGGCCGGCGCGAGCGTCAGCGCGCACAGGGCTGACAGGCGCCGCAACAGGGCACGCTGCATCGCGTACTCTCACGGTTAGGAGAATTCGTCGCGACCTCGCGACAGCTGACAGTAGGCGTTGTCGTTAGATTTGTCCAGATCGGCTGCCACAGTTGTCTAACGGAGCGCATCGTGTCGTTCCACCCGCTCGCCCAACTGCTTGCCTGGGCAGTCCTGACAGTGCTGAGTCCGCTCTCGCAGAATGCGACGGGCGACTGGCCGACGTACCGTCACGACGGCGGCCGAACCGGCAACCAGCCCGTCGCAAGCGATCTGTCGGATCCGCGCCGCGTGCGCAGCCTTGCCGTGCGATCGCGCTGGCGCTTGCCTGGCGTCGCCGACGGATTTGCGGCAGCGCCGGTCGTGCACGCCAATCGCGCGTACGTGGGCGGGAGCAACGGGATCCTCTATGCGCTCGACGCACGGACGCTGCGTGTCGTTTGGCAGTATCCACGGGCGGGCGAACAGCCGCTCGCCCAACAATGGCACTGCAGCGGATTTCCCTCGAATCGGGGCATTGCGTCGAGCGCAACGGTGGCACGCATCGGCGCTCGCGATGCGGTGATTTTCGGGGCGCCGGACAACAGTCTGGCGCCGCACTACGGTAGCGGCCGCTTGTTCGCGCTCGATGCGGAAACCGGTCATCTGATGTGGGCATCTCCGGCCATCGCCGCCATCACGGATACGATCGTGGGCGCGACCGGGCGGCACGAGCAGATCGGGTACTCCGCCCCACTCGTGTTAGGCGGGCGCGTGTACATCGGCGTCTCCGACGCGTGCGCCGATCACCCGGTGCAAACAGGTCGCGTGGTGGCGGTCGATCTCGAGACCGGCCGTCTGGTGCCGGCCTTTCGCTTCGTGGCGACGGGTACACGCGGCGGAGGCGTGTGGAGCTCGGTCGCCACCGACGATCGCGCGTTGTTCGTCACGACCGGCAACGCGCATTGCTATCCCGCGGTGCCGGCGTGCCCGCAGGTCGCACCGACGCCGGACTATGCGAGCAGCATGCTCGAGGTGCGAGCCCGCGATGGCCATGTGGAGTGGCAGTTTCAGCCCGTGCCGTTCGCGATGGATAGCGATGCCGATTTCGGCGCCGGCCCGACTGTGGCGCGCACGCGATGCGGGCGCGTCGTGACCTCGATTCAGAAGGACGGCTGGGTGTACGCGATCGGAGCCGACGGACCCAACCCCCGCGGGCGGGTCCGATGGCAGTTTCCGGCGGATCACTATCCATTCCACATCGGCGATGGCAGTCGGCACGTGGGAACGGCGATGACCAACTACGTTAGGCCGGGCGCGGCGTGGGGCGGCGAGACGTTCGTGACGTCGCGCGGCGGCGGACACGGCACGATCCAGGCCTTGGATGTCTGTGCCGCCGACAGCGCGCGCGTCGCCTGGTCGCTGCGCGTGCCCCACGCGAGCACGCGGTGGGACGGGATGAGCGCGCCCTCGGTGACGGGGGGCATCATCTACGTCGGCACCAACGAGGGAGGCAGCGGGCACGTCGTGGCCTTCGCCGATCCGCGCATTCGGCCGCCCGCCGGCCCGACATGCCTCGACCCGAGCCTGCCGCCTAACGCATGCGCCGCGAGCGGCGGGCGCCTGGTGCCCGTTCCCGAGGTGCTCGCCTCGGTGCCGCTCGGCGGCGGTATCCGCGCCGAGCCCGTTCTCGCGCACGGCCGGGTCTACGTGACGACCACCAACGGATACGTCTACATGCTGTCGCCGTGAGCACGGAGCGACACGCCCCGGGGCCGATCAACGATGTGTTGACGCGTCAGCGACACCGTGTCGTGGCGCGCGCGCTAGGGCTGCTGATAGTGATATAGCGACCCGACCGGCAGCGCCCGATAGAATGCCTGCGACTGGCCGCCTAACTGCAGCACGCCCTCCCACACCAGATTGCTGTTCGCGTCGACCTCCGTGATCGTCGCCGCGGTGCTCCAGCCGATGAGCACTCCGCCGTTGGCCAACGGACTCACCGATCCCATGAACGTCGTGTAGAGTCCCCCGGGGTGCAGGTACTGTCGCGTGAGGCGCGCGACGCCGGCGTTCGTGTCGATGGCATACTCCACCATGCGGCTCTGCGGCGGTACGTGATTCGTCCCGTTGTCGTAGATCAATACGGTGCCCGGCGCCGACACGCGCACCGAATGCTGGCCGCCGGTGCCGCCTAACGTGTCGCCCGACAGCGCGAGCGTCGTCTGGGTGCCGCCGAGTTGCCAGAGCACGTGGCCGGTGGTCACGTCGATCGCGGTCAGCGCGCCGAGATTGCGCCAGCTCACGACGAGCGTGTTGTCGCCGTCGAAGTCGAACGCGTTGGGATGATCGAAGTCGCCTAACCCGCACAGCGGCGGCGACACCCAGTCGGCAATCGTGAAGCGGCTGGTCGCATCGAAAATCGGGTGCAGCCCGCCGGCATCCGCACGGACGATGGTGTGCGCCGCCGTGGGCTGCGCGGATGTCCCGCAGTGCGCCGTCAGGTCCATGGGCACGATGTCGTACACGGAGAAGTAGGCAACGGTGTCGCCGCCCTCGACACGCATCCGGAATTCATGCTGATCGGTGAACGAACCGGATGGCGCGGTCCACGTCTTCCGCGCCACGCCGTCGAGACCGAATGCGAGCCAGGTGCCTGGAACCGGCTGCCATCCGAACGTCGTGCCGTCGAACGCCGTGAACAGGCCGGTGGGCTGCATCTCGAAATCGCCGTCACTCGACGGGCGCGCCATCGCGCGATACCAGACGAGCGTGCCGGTGCTGTCGAAGATCACCTCGTATTTCGTGCTGTCCGCGGTGAGCTCCGTGGCAATGTACGGGACCGTCGGTGTCGTACCGGACGTGGTGACAATCTTCGCGCTGCGGAGCGGCGCCGGCAGCGAGTCGGCGGTCACCGTTAGGCTGGGTCCCGTTCGCGTGGCGCCCGATCCGATCGCCTGCACGTGCCACAGGTACTTGATGCCGGGACGCAGTCCTGCGAGCACCAGCCGCGCGGTGTCGTTCGCCACGCGCACATAGTCCGTCATCACGTGAAATCCGACCGGCACACTCCCCGCGACGAGGCGTGCGGAGTCGGCGTGCGGTGTGGCGACGGTAACGACGATGGCCGGTCCGGCGCTATCCGGCACTGTCAGGATGGGCGTGCCGATCTCCGGAGCCGTTCCCGGGCCACTCGGCGTGTTGTCGGAGCATGCGGCGAGGAAGGCGGCCGTCGCCGCGAGGAGCAAAACAGCGCTTGGACGGATTGGCGTCGCGCTGCGCCACATCCGCGTCGACTTGATAGATGTCACAGTGCACCGTCGCCACTGGAAAAGCCGGCGCTACCGTATGCAAGATGTGCGGCACTCCGGTGCCCGAGTGTCGGCATCCCCGATGTTGCGTGTGAAAACAGTCGTTAGCGACGACATCAGGACGACTTGGCGCGGTCACCCCGTCTCGACGGGCGTGTCGGACCGCCCTGCCCACTCGGTCCAGCTTCCATCGTACACCGATACATTTGTGGCGCCTAAGAGATCGAGCGCCAGCGCGAGGCTGCACGCGCTGGTGCCGGATCCGCATGAGACGACGATCGGCTCGTGCAGGTCGGCGCCGAGGGCGTCGAACATGCGACGGAGCTCGTCGACCGGCCGCATTGTGCCGTTAGGCAGCACGAGATCCGTGTACGGAAGGTTCCGGGCGCCGGGCATGTGGCCGCCGCGCAAACCCGCCCTCGGCTCCGGCGCCGTACCGGCGAAGCGCCCGGTCGATCGCGCGTCGATCACCTGCTCCGTGTGCGTCTCGACGTTGGCGCGCATCGCCGCGAGGTCGCGCACGTGCGCGGCATCGAGTCGTGCGGTAAAGCGGCCGGGCGGTCGCGCGACGGTGACCGACTCCACGGGGAGGCCCGAGGCGAGCCACGCGCCGAAGCCGCCATCGAGTACCGCCACTGCACGATGCCCGAACACGCGAAACATCCACCACACGCGTGCGGCGCTCAGATTCGTACCCGAGCCATCATAGACGACGATGTCGTCCGAGTCCGACAATCCGAGTGCGCTCATGCGCGCCGAAAACTTGGCCGCCGCCGGCAGCATGTGCGGGAGCGTCGTCGATTGGTCGCTGGATGCGTCGAGATCGAAGAACACGGCGCCGGGAATGTGCGCCACGGCGTATTCGCCGGCTGCGTTTCGCGGATCGGTGGGCATGTACCACGACGCGTCGACGACGCGCAGGTTGGGCGCGACGATGCGCTGCGCGAGCCACGCGGCCGAAACGAGCGACGGGATCGCGTGCAGGTCGGTGGGCATGCCCAATACTACCTCACGGTGCGCGCCGCAGCGACGTTGCGCGGGCAGAACCGGCGGCCTAGTCTTCGCGAACGGCCGCACACATCGTGACATCGAGCGCGGAGGCGCGCAGCATGCGCGGCACCCCCTTGTACAGACATCCGGCTGGCGCCGCACGAGAGTGAGGCGGGTTCGGTCCGTGAATGCAAGATGTGGGTGCCGGCATCTACGCCCATTGGGAAACGGACACGACCGGGCACGACGGACACGGCCGGACCGCTCTGCTGCATGGCAAACCGCATCGCACGCGGTCCACATCTCGTCTTATTGTTTACGACAAACACAGGCGCGTTGGCCAGCCAATAAAGATGGACCAGTGCCGCACCCGAACGCTCCGGTCGTGTCCGTCGTGTCCGGTCGTGTCCGTTGCCAGCGTGAGCGTAGAGGCCAGCCTGCGCGTTAGGCGAGGCTCCAACGCCGGAAGCACTCGGTGTGCAGCCATGAGTCGTGCTGACAGAACTCAGACGCAATTCCACGCAGCGGTAAACACGCGATTTTGACGGTGTCATGCTGTGGCGATGTTGCGCGCGAAAACCTGATGTCATACTGTCCGGTAAACGACCTCGTGTGGGAGCGCTCCATGCTAGAGCACCGTCGCGCGGACCCGTGTCGATCTGCGGGCATGCATGTCTAACCGAGCATTGTGCCTATCTGTCTTCGCCGGAGTGATGGCGGCGCTCGTGGTGAGCTCCACCGCGGCCGCGCAACCCGGCGCCCATGGTGCGGCGCACCGACTCGGCACCGTCGACTTCCCGATCAGCTGCTCCAAGCCCGCCCAACGCGCGTTCAACACCGGCGTGGCGCTGCTGCACAACATGACCTACGTCGAAGCGCGTCAGACGTTCGAAAAGGTCGCGGCTATCGACTCGACCTGCGCCATGGCGCATTGGGGCATCGCGATGACGCTCTTCCAGCCGCTCTGGCCGACGCGTCCGCAACCGCCCGCGCTGCGACGCGGGTGGGCAGAAGCGCAGCGCGCCAACTCGCTCGAGCCGCGCACGGAGCGCGAGCGATCGTTCATCGCGTCCGTTGCCGCCTTCTTCGCCGATCCATCGTCGCCCGACTACTGGCTTCGCATCCACCGGTGGGAAGCCGCCGAGCACGCGACGTTCGCCGCCAATCCTGATGATCCGGAAGCAGCGGCGTTCTACGCGTTGGCGCTGCTCGCCGCCGCGCCATCGAACGCGTCGCCGCGCGCGAACGCCGACAGTGCAGCCGGGATTCTGCTGCGGGTGTACGCGCGACACCCGGATCATCCCGGCGCGATGCACTATCTGATTCACGCCGACGACGTGCCCGGCCGCGAACACCAATCGTTAGACATCACCGCCAAATACGCGATGACCGCGCCCGACAACGCCCACGCGCTCCACATGCCGACGCACATCTACACGCGGCTCGGCGACTGGGATCGTGTCATTCGCGGCAACGTGAAATCGGAGGCCGCGGCACTCCGGCAACCGGCGGGCGAGCACGGTGAGCTGATCTCGGATGACTATCCGCACGCCGTCGAGTATCTCGTCTATGCCTACCTTCAGGAAGGCGCGGACGACGCCGCCGCGCGCGAAACGCACCGTCTCCGCACGACCGCTCGCATAGACCCGACGTTCAAGACCGCGTTTCACCTCGCGTCGTGCCAGGCTCGGTACGCGCTGGAGCGCCGCGCATGGCGCGAGGCCGCGTCCATTGTCCCCCGACAGCCCCCTGTCGTCGATTGGGACCGGTTCGCGTGGCCCGAAGCCATTTCGCAGTTTGCGCGTGGGTTAGGCGCGGCACATACGGGTGCCCGCGAATCCGCGAGCGCGGCGCTCGCGCGCCTCGAACAGCTCGAGGACTCGAGCGGACGCACGGGCGAAGACTTGTTCACGCGCAACATCCGGATGCTCCGGCTCGAGCTGAGCGCGTGGATCGCGCATCTGAGCGGCGCGGAGGACAGCAGCATCGCGCAGATGCAACAAGCCGCCGCACTCGAGGTGTCGACGCCGAAGCACGCGGTGACGCCGGCGCCGACGCTGCCTGCCTACGAGCTGCTCGGCGACCTGCACATGGAGCAGCAGCGCCCCGCGGATGCGCTCGCGGCCTACCGCCGGTCGCTCGCGCTCTACCCGCGCCGCTTCAACAGCCTGTTAGGCGAGGCGCGAGCGGCGCGGGCGCTCGGCGACTCCGTCTCGGCGCTTGCTGCGTATCACGCGCTGTTGGACGTGGCGCGCCGGGGATCGCGTCGAGCGGAGCTCAGCGAGGCACGGCAGTACGTCGGCCGTCGGTCGGGCACGGGCCCTGGTATCTGAATATCGACGCGTGCCGGTAGCTCGCGCGCACCCTGCTCCGTTGGTACAATATGTGGGCTCGAGAACGGCGATCGCGCGCCGCTCCACGAGCCCAACGACTTGCCGCACCCTCCCACGGCCACCCACTCGTGCGCCTACCGTTAGCCCTCATCGCCATGCTGGTTTCGACCAACGCCGCCGCTCAGGCGGGCACCACGAAATCTCTCGAGGACGAGCGGCTGCGCACCGACTGGGCCGACCTGCACCGATACCGCGATGACAACGCCCGACTTGGTGCGCCAGCGCCAGGCGAGCAGCGCGTGGTCTTCATGGGCAATTCGATCACCGAGCTGTGGCAGACGTTGGACAGCGGGTTCTTTGCGGGCCGCTCGTACGTCAATCGCGGCGTCAGTGGACAGACGACGCCGCAGATGCTCGTCCGGTTCCGTCAGGATGTGATCGACCTGCACCCCTCGGTGGTCGTTCTGTTAGGCGGCATCAACGACATCGCCGAAAATACGGGGCCGACGACGCTGGAGGCCATTCTCGGGAACATCACGTCCATGGCGGAGCTGGCGAGGGCCAACGGCATCACGGTCGTACTCTGCTCCGTGCTGCCCGCGTCCGACTTCACGTGGCACCGCGGGCTCGAACCGGGACCCAAAATCGCCGCCCTGAACGCCATGATCCGGCAGTACGCCGACGCGAATCACCTCGTGTTCATCGACTACTATCCCGCCATGGTGGATGGCCATGGCGGGTTGAAGGCGGAGTTCACCAGGGACGGTGTGCATCCGAACCTGGCGGGGTATCGGGCGATGGAGCCGATCGCCCGGATCGGCATCGAGACGGCGCTCGCGTCGCCGACGCGCGTCGGGCGCTGACTCCGCCTAACGCCTAACTCAGTGGCCGAACGCGGCCATGGCCGCCTGGAACCGCGCAAACCGTTTCGCGCCCGACGGCACGCGGCGCGACTCGATCGGGCCGGCGTTGTCGGCAAACAGGCAGTCGCCATCGGTGCCGAATACGAGCGTCTCCGGACGATCCTCGCCGGCAAAATCGAGCGCCACGACGACGAACCCGCCGCGCGACCGTACCATGGCCGTCCCGGTGTCCCAATGCGCAGAGTACGGACGAAAGACGGCGAACGGGTGTGCCTTACCGTCCCGTGGAACCGCCAGCAGCACCGGCGCCAACAGCTCGTTCATGGCGTAGTCGGCGACGCCCCACGCCGCGCCGGCTGGTATGGCGACCGACGTATCGCGTTGGCCCTGCCTAACGAGCACCAGCGAGCTGTCGCGCACCGTGATCCCCTGCGTCCGCAGGCCGCTCGTGTCCGACCACGTCGCGTGGTAGTCGGTGATGCGCGACCCGCTCACATCCACGGACGCGACACCCACCATGCCGTCGTTCCGCGTCAGCGACGCCGTGATGGTCGAGCGGCTGCGCGCCGTGGTGTGCAGCAGGATGATCGTTCTGTGCTGCATCTCGAACGTGATGGACGTGTCCGCGCCGGGCAGCGGTGCCAACAGGAACCGTGTGACCGGTGCGTTGGACATCGACACGACCTCGGCTGACTCGAGTCCCGCCGCCACCGTGTCCGGCGCGTCCGGCGCGACGCCCCGACCGATGAGGTGCATATCCCATCGCCGCCCAACGAGCCGGCCCGCGTGCGTGTCGAACAGGTAGCGCTCGGTATCCGGTCCGGTGACATCGAGCCATGCCGTCTGGCGATTGCCGGAGTCCACCAGAAATCCGAACCGATACCGGATCGTGCCGTGCGCCTCCACGTCCGCGACCTGGCGTGCGCCTAACGTATCGAGCATCCGCTGCACGTGATAGGTACGGATCACCTCGTATACCTCCGGCCCCGCCGCATCGGTGCCACCGGCGCGCACCGTATCCGTCCACGCGGTCCCGACGCCGAGCG
>DATJET010000025.1:0-2103 GCA_035496295.1 Gemmatimonadaceae bacterium | reverse complement strand
GCCGCATCAGGATCGTGTTGCGCCAGGGTGATGTTCGCGCTGTCGCCGAGCGCGATCTGACCGCGCACGATCACGGTCGAGGTGAGCGTGTCGTGGTATGCGGACACACGAGGACCCGAGACCACTCCGCGTCCGCCGCCTCGAGCGCTTCCTTGTCCACGCGCGACGGCGGCGCTGTCGCGCGGCACCGTCGTCGCCAGTACACGCACGGTGGGATAGGTGCGCGCGGGTCTCGTCTCGACGATCACGGAATCACCAACGCGCGCGCCCGATTGGATGTGCAAGACGGCCAATCCTTCGTTGAACAACAACTCATCGACGCCGGCGAACGAAGCTCCGTCGAGGCTGTTCCACGGCCAGCCCGCGCCGGCAACCGGTCCGGGGAACGCGTCGCCTACCGCAACGACACCACCAGTGATCCGCCGAATTCCGTGCTGCCGCACCGAGTCGGCAAGGTCGTGTAGCGGCGCCATCGCGTCGCCCTTCATGTGATTGCTCGCCGTGGGGTCGCCGCGGCCGATGACGGTGAGGTCGCCGTTCAACACGCCGTCGGCCGAGACCGAGCCACGTTTGCCGATGACCGTTCGATATCGAAAGTCAGGCCCGAGCTGTTCGAGCATCACGGATGTGGTGACCAGCTTTTGGTTCGACGCCGGAATGAACAACTTGGTCGCGTTGTGCGCGTATAACGTGTCGTTGGCGAGCGGATCGACGATCAGGATGCCCCAGTTCGCGCTCCGGAACTCGCGCTCATTCACCATCGAGTCGATGGTGCGGGCGAGGACAGCCTTGGCGCCTCGCGCGCCGGATGTCGGAGACGGTGCGTTCGACGCGCGCAGCACCGCGCAGGCACCGAGAATCACGGGCAGCACGAGCGTACGCCCCGTTGCTCTCATCGCAGCTCCTGTGGTTTACGACTAGCGGTAGCGGCGCGGGGACCGGCGAATGCCGGTCCCCGCGTTCAACAGGCCTCTGGGGTGATTATGCGCCCGTCGTGCTTGGAACGAAGCTCGGCCCGAGGCTGGGGTTGTTGTTCTTTTCTATATCTGGCAACGGCAGACAGGTGGTATTGCCATACGTGCCGCCGCCCACGGGGAAGCTGGCACCAACGGGAGGATTGAAGGGAATCTGAAAGCGCTCGATGTCGTAGTTCCGGAATCCTTCGATGAAGAGTACGCGCTGCCGCTCGCTGATGACGAGGTTCTTGATGGAAGCGGCGTCGGTGGCGCCGGTGTACGGCTTGAGGCCGACGGTAGCCCGCATGGCGTTGATGATCGACACGGCCTGTGCGCCGCCCTGCACCTCGGCGATGATCAACTGCGCCTCTTCGTATCGCGCTATCGGCATGGGCACCGCGTCGCCGCCGACGTACTTGTTCGGCACGAAGACGATCGTTTGGTTGTTGTTCGCCGACCGCGTGCCCGCGAGCTGCGTAGCTGACCTGGGATCGATCTCGCCATTCTCCGTGGTCAGGTTTTGCGACCACGACGGGATGGAGTAGAAGCCAAACTGCTTAGTCACGGCGAACACGCGATTGTAGAGACGGAGAGCCGTGGCGGAGTTACTCGAGTTGAACACGAACCCCTTCGGAACCAACTGCGCGTCGGCAAGCGCTCCAGCCGTATTGCCCTGATACAAGCGCACGCGTGCGCGACCCACGTAGGCAGCAAAGCGGATGCTATCGGCGCCGGCCGCTTGAGCGTTAGCGATGGCGTCCGTGAACCGTTTCTCGGCAAGGGCGAACATCCCCTTTTGGTTCACTGCCGGTCCATTGTCGAATGCCGCTTGACACATCGACATCCCCAAGAACGCGTAGCTGAAGCCGGCATATAAGTCGGCCACGGCCAGCAATCCCACGCGTCCTGGGACTTGCGCGTCTGTCCACGTGGTAAGGTTGGTGATCGCATGGTCCGCGTCGAAGCGCGCAGTCGACAACGGCAGATAGATGCCCGGTGCCTGCGTGGCCGCGCAGCCTGCGGTACCGTAGATGCCGTTGGTCAGCGCGTTGGCGGTGCGCCGAGCATAGTCCCACTGTGCGGCGCCCAGCTGTGCGTCGTTCATCTCGCCCGCGATGAGCGCTTCGACGACGACGGCGGACCCCAA
>DATJET010000024.1:0-19548 GCA_035496295.1 Gemmatimonadaceae bacterium | reverse complement strand
CTTGCGCTCGACACCGTCGGACACCGGCTCTTCATCTCGCGGCAGAACCGCGTCATGGTGGTCGACCCGGAGACGGGCCGGCAGATCGGCGAGATCCCCGGCTTCAATCGCTCGCACGGCATCGCGTTCGACTACAAGACCGGCCACGGCTTCGCCACATCGGGCGGCGACAGCTCCGTGATCATGTTCGACCTCAAGTCGCTACGCGTGTTAGGCAGAACGACGGCGGCGCCCGACGCCGACGCGATTCTCTTCGATCCGGCCACCGGCCACATTTTCACCTTCAACGGCGATTCGAAGTCTTCATCGGTGATCGATGGACAGTCCGGCAAACGCATCGGTACGATCGATCTCGGCGCCGGACCGGAATTCGGCGTCTCCGACGGCGCGGGCAAAGTCTACGTGAATCTCGAGGAAGACGGCGAGGTCGCAGAGATCGATGCGAAAACGATGAAAGTGACGCGTAAGTGGCCGCTGGGTTCGTGCAAAGGCGCCACTGGACTCGCGATCGACCGCGCCCACCACATCTTGTTCAGCGGGTGCCGCACCAAGGTGATGGCCATCTCGAACGCCACCGACGGGACGCTCATCACCACGCTGCCCATTGGCGCCGGCGTCGACGCCACGCGCTACGATGCCGGCTCAGGCAACGCGTTCGCATCCACCGGCGACGGAACGCTCACGGTGATCCACGAAGACGCGCCGGACAAGTTCACCGTGGCGGAAACCGACACCACGATGCAGGGCGCGCGCACGATGGAGATCGACGAGCGCGCGCATCGCGTGTTCACCGTCTCGGCCAAGTTCGGTCCGCCGCCGGCCGAATCGACGGCGCAGAACCCGCGGCGCCGTCTGCCGATGCTGCCAGGTACGTTCACGCTGCTCGTGCTCGGCACCTGAGTCCGAGTTCGACGCGGCTGGCATTTCGGAGCGATAACAAATTCCGCATTGCCGGCTTTGTCCGGGTGTCCGCTATCAACTCGTGGATGCTTGCCAGACAGCGGAGGCGGACACGCGCGCATCAGAGCGCTCGCGAATCCGCCTCCGACGTCGATGAAAGCCGGACGACTGGGAGTGCGGACGAGGCCGGATACGAACGGATACGACAGGACCTGGTTGTTCGTGTCAGAACGCTGTTCCGTTAGGCGCTCGGCTCGAGCTCGTCGTAGCCTTTGAGACGGTAGATCAGCACCGACCCGGCCCAACTGACCACGAACACGAGCACGATCAGGTAGCCGAGGACGCCGAAGTTGTCGTTGAGCGCTCCGACGGCGCGCCAGAACGCGCCGTCTAACGCGAAGCGACGGCCCACCAGGCCGAGCGCTTCGATCCCGCCGACCAACAGCGCCACCACCACCGACACGAACGTGATCGTGAGATTGTAGTACAGCTTGCGGATCGGCTTCACGAACGCCCACCCGTAGGCGCCGGTCATCAGGATGCTGTCGGTCGTGTCGACCAGGCTCATGCCCGCGGTGAAGAGCGCCGGGAACACGAGAATCGACCAGATCGGCATGCCCTTCGCCGCTTCCGCAGCCGAGATGCCTAACAGACCGATCTCGGTGGCGGTGTCGAAGCCCAACCCGAAGAGCAGACCGAGTGGGTACATGTGCCGGCTCCGGCGCACCATCGCGAACAACGGGCGCAGGATGCGCGCGATGAGTCCTCGGCCCGCGAGCAGCGCGTTCAGATCCTCTTCGACGACCGCGCCGCCCGACCGCACGCGGTGAAACGCGCGCCACACGGCGGCGAGAATGAACAGGTTCATCACCGCGATCGCGAGCAGGAACAGCGCGGAGACGAGTGTGCCGATGATGCTGCCCGTCGCGTGCAGCGTCGACATGCGCGTCTCGAGCGCCATCGCCGTGACGGCGATCGCGACCGACGCCAACACCACGACGGTCGAGTGACCCAGCGAAAAGAAGAAGCCGACCGTCAGCGGCTTCTTCCCATCGTGCATCAACTTGCGCGTGACGTTGTCGATCGCGGCGATGTGATCGGCGTCGATCGCGTGGCGAAGCCCGAAGCCGTATGCGAGGAGAGCCGTGCCGAGCAGCAGCGGGTAGGCGTGAAACGCAGTGAACGCCCAGACCCAGGCGCCCACGTTGAACACGCCTAACAATGCATAGATGCCGATGACGCGGCCGCGCACATCGGCCGCGTCATCGGAAAAGAGACGCTGCAGGTGGCGCGTCACTTCACATCAAGCGCTTGACCTCGCGCCGCTCCGCGCTGTGTTCCACAGGCGGCGCGGGCTCGCTGCCGCTCTGGACGCTGTCGTCCGCGTGTCCCGACTGGAGCTCGTTGACGCTCTTCTTGAACTCGCGAATGCCCTTCCCCATCGACCCGGCAATCTCCGGGATCCGTTTGGCACCGAAGACGAGGAGGACGATGACGAAGACGAGGAGCAGTTTTTCGATACCGAATCCGCCGAACCCCATACTCCCTCCGTGCGTGTGGGAAGCCGATCGGACATGTTCAATCTAATGGCCCGGCCGCGAACGGCGAGCGCGCCGTTCGTCGAGGCCGGCGCCACGCTCGCGCCGGTCCGCGCCGTTCGCTATCTCTCCCAGGCGAACGCCACTTTCACCCTCGACGGAGATCTCTCGTGAACGACGCGAGCAAGGCCGTGTGGTACTGCTGGGACAAGATGCCCAAAGAACGTGTGTCCGATACCCTCGAGCGGCGCCTCGTGACCGGCGAGCGGATGATGCTCGCACACGTCTACCTGAAGAAGGGCGCGATCGTGCCCAAGCACTCGCACGACAACGAGCAGCTCACCTACATCCTCGAAGGTGCGCTCAAGTTCTGGCTCGGCGACGCCGGCGAGCGCGAGCTCGTTGTGAACGCGGGCGAGGTGCTCTACATCCCGTCCAATCTGCCGCACAAAGCGGAAGCGCTGCACGACACGCTCGATGTCGACGTGTTCTCGCCGCCGCGCGCGGACTGGCTCGCCAAGACCGACGCGTATCTTCGCGAGACGCGCTGATGCATCTCGGTCTCGACGGAAAAGTGGCGCTGGTCGCCGCGGCCAGCAGAGGATTGGGACGCGCGATCGCGACCGAGCTGGCCGCGGAAGGCGCCACGGTATCCATGTGCGCTCGCGACGGGTCGGCGCTCGAGCGCGCCCGGCAAGACATCGAAGCGCACACGGGACGACCGGCGCTTGCCGTCACGGCCGACGTGTCCAAACCGGAAGACGTCGCGCGATTCGTTGACGAGACGCTCGCGCGATTCGGACGCGTCGACGTGTTGGTCACCAATGCGGGCGGCCCACCGGCGGGTTTCTTCGAGGCGCACGATGCCGCCGCCTGGGAGAGCGCGTTCCGGTTGACGCTCGCGTCGGCCGTCGAGTTGGCGCGGCGTGTGCTTCCCGGAATGAAAGAGCGCCGCTGGGGGCGCATCGTGAACGTGACGTCGATTGCGGTGAAGCAGCCGGTGGATTATCTGATCTTGTCCAACAGCCTGCGTGCGGCGGTGACGGGGTTCGCCCGCACGCTGGCCACCGAGGTGGCATCGTTCGGCATCACCGTGAACAACGTGCTGCCGGGATATACGCGGACCGAGCGCATGGAGGCCCTGGCGGCGGCGCGCAGCAAGGGCGAGGGGATCACGCGAGAAGCGGCATTCGCCGACTGGGAGAAGCAGATTCCGGCCCGCCGGTTAGGCGAGCCGAACGAGTTGGCCGCACTCACGGCGTTCCTGGCATCGGAGCGGGCGGCGTACATCACGGCGCAGTCGATCGCGGTAGATGGCGGATGGATACGGTCACTTTACTAACGGAGGACGCATGACGAGCAGTGAGGTCCGTTGGTTCGCCGTCGCGGCGGCCACGCTGGCGGTAGGCGCTGCGGCGGCGGGATCCGTGCGGGCGCAAACCCTCACGTCCGGCGATCAAGTGATTCGCGCGATGCACGACCGCTATGCCGGCAAGTGGTACAAGACACTCACGTTCCAGCAGAAAACCACGCGGCGCACGCAGGCCGACACCATGGTCATCGAGACGTGGTACGAGACGGCCGAGGTGCCGGGCCGCCTGCGCATCGACATCGCGCCGCGCGGCGGTACATCGTACATCTACGCCAACGACAGCGTCTACGTGACGAACAAGGACAGCGTGCTCCGCCGCATGGCCGGCCGCAACCCGCTGCTCATCCTCGGCTTCGACGTGTACGGACAGCCCGCGGAGAAAACGATCGAGGTGTTGCACGCCGAAGGATTCAACCTTGGCCCGGTGCACGAAGACACGTGGAAGGGACGCCCCGTGTATGTGGTCGGCGCGGCCAAGGGCGACACGCTCTCGAAGCAGTTCTGGGTGGACAAGGATCGCCTGCTCTTCGTGCGGCTGCTCGAGCCGTCGACCCGCGACTCCACCAAGATGGGCGATACGCGCTTCGACGACTACCGTCCGTTAGGCGGCGGATGGATCGCGGCGCTGGTGGAATTCTACGCCGGCGGGAAGCTGATGCAGCGCGAGGAGTATTCCGACATGAAAGCCGATCCGAAGATCCCGGGCAACACGTTCACGCCCGGCGCCATGCCATCGCCGATGCAGTAGGAAGAGGCGGACGACGCAGGACATAGCCGGACACAACAGGAGTGTGAGAGCCCGCTTCTGCCTTGTTCGGCTTTGTCCGGGTCTGTCCGCTCTCTCGGCTCAGAACGTTACCTGCACGCCGGTCGTCAGCAGCCGGTCGCTCTTCTTGAAGCCCGGCTCGGGCTGGTTGTCGAAGTGCACCACGTAGGAGAACTTGAGCGCGATGTTCGCGGACAGCGACGCGACTAACGCAGTCTCGGAATTGACGCGCAGGTTCTGCGTTACCTTGAGATCGGGCAGCACCTCGACGCCCTGTCGGAAGAACGCCGTCTTGCTGAAGGTATGCGTGTAGGTGCCCGCCACGCGCGCCGACGGGAAATCGTTTTCGGTGGTGTCTGTGTTGTGCTGTTCCGTATACGAGAAACCGATCTCGGTATCGATCGAATCGCGCGGCGCGCGCAACGCCTGAATGCCCAGGCCCACGCCTTCCTCGAAGCGCCGATCGAATCCGGCGAACGTGTTGCGCTCGTAGTTCACGAGGCCGTACACCGACAACCGCGAGCCGAGCGCGCGGTCACCCCGGAGAAGTCCCTGCCAGGTACTGGCGGTCGTGGCCGAGTCGTTCTTACCGTAGATCACGGAGAAACTCTCGGCGACGCCCCATCCACCGGCAGCCCAGTCGATGCGCTCGTCGGTATTGAGCGTTGTCACACTGGAGTTTCCAGCCGCGTTCACCAAGCCGATGTTTCCGGTAAACTTGATGGTTTTCTTGGCGGTGTCGGCTTGCTGCGCGGCGACCGCAGCCGTACCAACGATGCACAGCGCGAGGGTCGCGCCGAGGACGTATCGAAGGGTCATGGGCAGCACCTAACGAGTGGGTGAACTTGGCGAGGGCGCGACAACGAACGACACGGGCACCTCCCGCACGCGAACCTCGTTCATTAGTCGGGTGTACCATGTTGGACAAGGGAGACGGGGAGCACACACCACGCGTGCGGCGTGCTCATCCGACATCCCGCATCAGGAGATCCTTGCAATGCGCACAGCCCTGTTTCGCGCGACGTCTCTGTTGGGCATGACCGTTGGCGCGTTCGCCTTCGTCGCCCGGCCGATGTTCTCGAGCATGACGCATCCGGCCGCGCCTAACGCACTGGTCGAGGCGCCCCGCGTGGGTGCGGGTCAGGAAACGGCCGTGTTCGCGGGTGGATGCTTCTGGGGCATGCAGCTCGTCTTCGAGCACGTGAAGGGCGTCACCGGTGTCACCGCGGGCTACGCGGGCGGAGAGAAGAACACGGCCACGTACGAACAGGTGGAAACCGGCCAGACCGGACACGCAGAGTCAGTGCGCATCACGTTCGATACATCGGTGGTCACGTACAAGCAGCTGCTGCAGGTGTTCTTCACGGTGCACGATCCCACCGAGCTCAACCGACAGGGCCCCGACACCGGCACGCAGTACCGCTCGTCGATTTTCTATTTGACGCCCGAGCAGAAACAGATCGCCGAGTCGTACATCGCGCAGCTCGAGAAAGAGAAGACGTTCGACGCCCCGATCGTGACGCAGGTGGTGCCGCTGCCCAAGGGATTCTTCCCCGCGGAGAAGTATCACCAGGAGTACGCGATCCACCATCCGGATCAGCCGTACATCGTGATCAACGACTTGCCCAAGGTGTCGACTCTGCGCCAGCAGCTGCCTGCGCTCTACCGCGACAATCTCCACCCGTAGTGCCTTATTGGCCGAGCGCGTCCGCAATCGCGCGCTCGGTCCGGTCGTACAACTCCGTCGCTAACGCCGCATCGCGGGAGAGCTCGGTCCCGCGCCGTTCACGACATTCGTAGTAATAGCGACCCGAGCTCGACGCGAGCTCTGGCGCCGTGGCGCACCACACCTGCGTGCGCGCGCCTTCCTCGTTCGAAATCAAGAACAGCATCAACACGCGCCGCACGATCCAGGGCAGCGATCGCCAGATGTTCGATGCGACGCCGCCCGGGTGCACGGCGTACGTCGTGACGCGCGTCGCCGCGAGGCGACGAGCGAGCTCGCGCGCGTGCAGGATGTTCATGAGTTTGGATGCCGCGTACATGTCGAAGCCGCTCTTTGCGCCGGTGGTGCGGCGGTCGAGCCATCGCCAGTCGACCGCGCGCACGCGCTCGTGCGCGACGCTGGCGATGTTCACGATTCGGCCTTGCGACGCCTCGAGGAGGCGCGGCAGCAGGAGCGACGTGAGGTAGAAGTGGCCGATGTAGTTGGTCCCGATGGTGATCTCAAAGCCGTCTTGCGTTAGGCCGGGAGTGCCGGCGACGCCGGCGTTGTTCATGAGCACGTCCAGGCGCCGGCCCGACGCGAGCACACGATCCGCGGCGTCGCGCACCGATGCGAGGCTCGCGAGGTCGAGCTGCAGAAACTCGACATCCGCCGTGGGATGCGCACGGCGGATCTCGTCGAGCACGGGCCGCGTGTGCGCGTCGGACCGCGCGGCGAGGATGACCGCGGCGCCGCGTGCGGCGAGGGCGTGGGCCGACGCGCGCCCCAGGCCGGAATTGGCGCCGGTGATGAGCATCGTCCGGCCGACGAGGTCCGGTGCGGTCACGCGCCGTCGATCGTTGACAGTAGCAACAATAAGGTTGACATTGTCATGTGTACGCGCCACCTCCGGGAGATCGTATGCCACCCGCCACCACACCCCGCACCGCAGCGGACGCCATCGATGCCGTCCGCCGATTCAATCGATTCTATACGCGCCGCATCCACATTCTCGATGAAGCGCACCTCCGCAGCGACTTCTCCCTCGCCGCGGTTCGCGTGCTGTACGAGCTCGCCCACCGCCATGCCGCAAGCGCCGCGGAGCTCGCCCGCGAGCTCGACCTCGACGCCGGCTACCTGAGCCGCATCCTCGGCGACCTCGGCCGCCGGCAGCTCGTCACCCGCCAACGCGCCGACCACGATGCACGCGTCAGCCGTATCCGCCTAACTGCCCGCGGCCGCGCCCGCTACGCCGTCCTCGACTCCCGCGCGTCCGATGACATCGCCGCCCTGCTCGAACCGATGGGCGACACGTCGCAGCGCCGCCTCGTCGCCGCCATGGAGGCTATCACGACTCTCCTCGACGATGGCACGACCGCGAACGATCGACCCCAAAACGCCGCCCCGTACCTCCTCCGCACGCACCGGCCCGGCGACCTCGGATGGATGGTGTGGCGCCACGGCGTGCTCTACTCCGATGAATACGGCTGGGACGAGCACTTCGAGGCGCTCGTCGCACGCATCGTCTCCGACTTCGTCGCCAACTTCGATCCCGCGCACGAACGGTGCTGGATCGCCGAGCGCGACGGGGAAAACGTGGGGTCGGTGATGGCCGTGCGCCATCCGGAGCGGCCCGGCGTCGCCAAGCTCAGGCTGCTGCTCGTCGAGCCCTCCGCGCGCGGGCTCGGGATCGGCCGGCGATTGGTGGACGAGTGCATTCGCTTCTCACGGCAAACCGGCTACCATACGCTCACCCTCTGGACCAACAGCGTGCTGGTGGCCGCGCGGCGGATCTACGAGGCTGCAGGTTTCCAGCTCGTCCACGAAGCACCGCACGACGAGTTCGGCCACGACCTCATTGGTCAAACGTGGGAATTGTCGCTCTGACGCAGGGTCCAGACACGTTGTGATTCGGGCGTACCGGCTCAAGCTTTCAGAAATGGATCGAACGGTCTCCGCGGCCAGAACGCCGCACCGCCTCACACGCGTCGGCGCGCCAATCGGTATTGCGGTGGCCGCCATGCTCGTGCTCGCCCTGTTGGTCTGGCAGGGCCTCACGAGCGGCGGCGTCCCCAATCCAACCGCCGGGCACGCCACCGCTGCTGTCGCGATGCTCGACATCGGCGTGCTGGTCTTTCGCGAGGGCCTCGAGTCCATTCTCGTGCTGTCGGCGATCACGGCCAGCATGGTCGAATCGCAGCGAACCTATCGACGCCCCATTGCGGCCGGCGTCGGCGCCGGGCTCGTGGCCACGCTGCTCACCTGGAGCATCGTGATCGCGATCGTCGACAACCTCACCACGAGCCTTCCGGCGCTCGACATTCAGGCGGCCACCGGCCTCCTCGCGATTGTCGTGCTACTCGTGGTCATGAACTGGTTTTTCCACAAGGTCTATTGGACGGGTTGGATCTCGCTCCACACGCGCAAAAAGCGGAAGTTGATGGACGGCGCTGAGGGCACCACGGCGCGCAGCAGCTTGTTGTGGGGACTTGGACTCCTCGGCTTCACCTCGCTCTATCGCGAGGGATTCGAGGTCGTGCTGTTTCTACAGAGCTATCGCTTGCAGATGGGCGGCACGATCGTGCTCGAGGGCGTGCTCATCGGTTCGGCGGCAACGGTACTCGTCGCACTGCTCACTTTTGTGGCGCACCGGCGCCTGCCATACAAGAAGATGCTCGTGCTGACAGGCACGCTCCTTGGCTTGGTGCTGCTCGTGATGGTCGGTGAGCAAGTGCAGGAGATGCAGCTCGCGCACTGGATCTCGACCACCAGGATCTCGTGGCTCGAGGGCCGAATCCCCGACTGGATGGGGCTCTGGTTCTCGGTCTTTCCCACCGTGGAGTCGCTGGCCGCTCAAGTGGTGGCCGCCGCACTCGTCATTGGCTCGTACTTCGTCGCGCGGCTCCGAGTGCGCACGAAGTCGGCGGTGCGGTCTGGCGATACGGTTCGTTCCGCCTCAATATCCCCGCAGTCCGCGACGTGGGACCGGGAGCGCTGAGGCGCCCCACGACCTTCACCGGGGAGGCGGCCAATGTGGAAGGACTTCAAGACGTTCCTCATGCGGGGCAACGTCATCGATCTGGCAGTCGGCTTCGTCGTCGGCGCCGCGTTCGGCACGATCGTGAAGTCGTTGGTCGACGACGTCATCATGCCGCCAATCGGCCTCCTGCTCGGCAAGGTCGATTTTTCCAACCTGTACGTGCTGCTGCACGAGGGGACGAAGGCGGCGCCACCGTATGCGTCGCTTGCCGACGCGAAGGCGGCGGGTGCGGTGACGCTCAACTACGGCGCGTTCATCAACACGCTCATTTCGTTCATCATCATCGCCGCGGCCGTATTTCTCCTCGTGCAGATGGTGAGCAAGCTGCACAAGGCGCCGGCACCGCCGCCGCCCTCGACCAAGCCGTGTCCGTACTGCGCGACGGACATTCCGCTGGCGGCCAAGCGCTGCCCCAACTGCACGTCGCAACTGGCCGCCTAACGCCTAACGGAACACCGGGAGGCGCGCCGCTCACTCTTCGCGGAGCGCCTCCATGGGCGACACGCGCGACGCGCGGATTGCCGGGAGCGCGGCGGCCACGGCGGCCGTGAGGGCCATCGCCGCGATCGCGATGGCGATCGACGATAGGTCGAACGCGCTGACCCCGTAGAGCAGGCTCTTGAGCAGGGGCGCCGCCGCGAGCGCCGCCGGGATCCCGATCAGCGCGCCGGCGATCACGAGCAGCATCGATTCGCGTAGCACCATGCGCGTCATCGCGGCCGATTGCGCGCCCAACGCCATGCGCAGGCCGAACTCCGCCGTGCGCCTGACGGTCGCGTAGGCCATCACGCCGTAGAGTCCGAGTGACGCCAGCACGAGCGCGAGGACGCCGAACGCGCTCACCACCTTGGCCACGAGCAGCTCGGCACTGATCGACGAGCTGATGTTTTCGGTGAGCGGGTCGACGCTCAATACCGCCAACGACGGATCCGCCGACTTGATCGCGCGACGCACCGGCTCGACGAGGCGCGCCGGATTCACACCGGGCCGGGAGCGAATCTCGAGGTAGAACGCCCCCGGGTAGCCCGAGGTACACGAGGTGTCTGCGTTAGGCGGGCAGCCCACCTGGAGCGTCGCCATGTAGAAGCGCCGCGTGTGCGGAGCCCGCACGTTTTGCTCTTCGATGTCGCTCACGACGCCGACGATCTCGCGCGACGCTCTTTCGTCAGTGAGGTGGTGTCCGACCGCATCACCGTTCGGGAAGTAGTAATTGGCCATCGTTTGATTCACCACGGCGACCTTCGGCGCGGTTTCGTTGTCGCGCACGTCGATGTCGCGGCCGCGGAGCAGGTGCGCACCGGTCGTCGCGAAGTACCCTGGCCCGACATCGTCGTAGGCGACCACCGAATCCGAGTCGGTACGGGCGGTGAATCCTTCGATCTGGACAGTGGTGCCCGACTCGGTGCCGCTGAAGATGCCGTTCTCCGACAAGCTCGCGGACGCAGCGCCAGGCACTTGCGACGTACGCTGGATGAGATCGCGCATGAGCGCGGCGAGTCGCGGGCCGGCGTAGCCTGCGCGCGCCGCGTCGACCTGTGCGATGACGAGCTGGTCTCGCGCGATGCCCACGTCGGCGTTCAGCAGCCCAATGGTCGTGCGGACGAGGAGCCCGGTCGCGACGAGCAGCAAGAGCGAGAGCGCGACCTGCGCGACCACCAGCATCTTGCCGGGCGAGAAGAAGCGGCTGCGTGCGCCCACGAGGTTGCGGCCCTGTGCGCGCAACGCGCCGGCGAGCTGGATGCGCGTCGCGCGCAGCGCCGGCGCGAGGCCGAACAGCAGCGCGGTGACTAACGCAACGGCGGCGGTGAACGCGAGGATGCGGCCGTCCGGCCGCACGTCGATCGGGATCGGGCGGGGGCCGCCGCCGGCCAGCTTGAGGAGCGTCTGGCTGCCCCAGTAGGCGACCAGCAGGCCTAACGCACCGCCGATGACGGCGATGATCACGCTTTCGGTGAGCAGCTGTTGGAGAAGACGGCCGCGCCCCGCGCCTAACGCCATGCGGACGCTCATCTCGCGCCCGCGGGCGGCCGCGCGCGACAACATTAGGTTGGCCACGTTGGCGCACACCACGAGCAGCACCAAGCCCACGGCCGCCATGAGCGTGTAGAGAAACGACGCGAGCGATTGCCGATAGTACGAAAATCCGCGCCCGCCCGGCTCCACGCGGATGGGCCGCCGTTTCATGCCGCGCTGGATGCCGCCGAGATCTTTCCCCGCGTGATCGATGAGTGTGCGCTTGTAGATCGTCGTGATCTGGGCGCGTGCCTGCTCCACCGACACACCGGGCGCCAGTCGGCCCATGAGCAGGAGCCAGCTCGTTTGCCGATCTTTCAAGACCGCTTCGTGCGCATCGAGCACCGGCTGCATCATGAGCGGCACCCACATGTTCGGGCGCTGTCCCACGATGTCGCCCCAGAAATCCTTCGGCGCGACGCCAATGATCGTCATCGGCGTGCCGTTCATCGTGATGGTCGAGCCCACGGCCGACCGATCTCCCCCGAACCGGCTTTGCCAATACGCGTAGCTGATGACTAGTACCGGATCGTCGCCGGGGGTCTTGTCTTCGTCGTCGGCGAATGCGCGGCCAAGGAACGGCCGCACGCCTAACACCTTGAAAAAGTTCCCCGACACGTAGCGGCCACTCGGGTGCTCGGCGTCGGCGGCCGCGCTCGCGCTCGCCGCGGCCGACCCGCCCGCGCGCGGGATCTTCGCATTGAACAGCAGCACGCGTCCGTTGGCGTAGAGTCCCGAGAAGACCGTGTTCTGATCGCGCAGGTCCTCATAGACCGGAAATGAGGCGAGCGACGGATTCGGCGTGCCCTGCGACATCGACCCCGTGCGTTGCGGGTCGCCGATCGTCACGAGCTGCTCCGGATGCTCCACCGGCAGGGGGCGCAGCATGAGGGCGTCGATGAGCGTGAACATCGCCGTGTTCGCCCCGATGCCTAACGCTAGAATCGCGATCATGATCCCGATGACGCTCTTGTGATGGCGCATCGTCCGCAACGCATACGATGCGTCCTGCCACAGATCGGACAAGCGGTTCGCCCGTCGCAAGGTTCGCTCCCGTTCCCGGTCAATGGTTAGGCACTCGGCGCGCACCACGGAGGCGTCACCGAACTGGCGCAGGGCCTCGGCCCGCGCGGCCGCGGGGTCGCGTCCCGCCGCGACGAGCTTCGCAATGCGCATCGCGAGATGAAACTCGATCTCGTCATCCACATCGCGGGTCACGCGGTGCAGGCCCGTGTCGATGCGGAACCGCCGGCCCGGCGTCACGCGGCCGCCTAACTCTGTCCGAACGGCCCGGACGGCGTCGCGTCACTCCTCACGGAGCGCTTCCATGGGCGACACGCGCGACGCCCGGATCGCCGGGAGCGCGGCGGCCACCGCGGCCGTGAGCGCCATCGCCGCGACCGCGATGGCGATCGACGACGGGTCGAACGCGCTGACGCCGTAAAGTAGGCTCTTGAGGAGGGGCGCCGCCGCGAGCGCCGCCGGAATCCCGATCACGGCGCCGACGAGCACGAGCAGCATCGATTCGCGCAGCACCATGCGCGTCATCTCACCCGACTGCGCGCCCAACGCCATGCGCAGGCCGAACTCCGCCGTTCGCCTAACGGTCGCGTACGCCATCACGCCGTAGAGGCCGAGCGATGCCAGCACGAGCGCGAGTACGCCGAACGCGCTCACCACTTTCGCCACCAGCAATGCGGCGCTGATCGAGTCGCGGATGTTGTCGTTCAGCGGGTTAACGCTCAGGACGGTCAGCGATGGATCGGCAGACGTGATCGCTCGACGCACCGGCTGGACAAGTCGCGCGGGATCGACACCGGGCCGAGCGCGAATCTCGAGGTAGAACTGCCCTGGGTAGCCCGCCACGCACGTGGACAGTATGTTGGGCGTGCAGCCGAGTTGCATCGTGGCCAAGTAAAAGCGGCGCGCGTGCGGAGCGCGGACATTTTGCTCCTCTATGTCACCCACGACTCCGACAATGTCGTAGGCCGTGGTGTCCAGGCTGATGTGATGGCCGACAGCGTCGCCGTGCGGGAAGTAGTAGTTGGCCATCGTCTGGTTCACGACGACCACCTTGGGCGCGGTTTCGTTGTCGCGCGCTTCGATGTCGCGTCCGCGGAGGAGGTGTGCGCCGATCGTGGCGAAGTAGCCGGGGCCGACATCATCGTACGCGACGACCGTGTCCGAGTCCGTACGCGGCGTGAATCCTTCGACTTCGACCGTCGAACCCGACTCGGTGCCGCTGAAAATGCCATTCTCCGACAAGCTGCTCGATACCACGCCCGGCACCCGTGACGTGCGCTGGATCAGATCACGCATGAGCGCCACCAGGCGCTGGTCCTCGTAGCCACTGCGCGCCGCGTTCACGCGCGCAATGACGATTTGGTCTCGCGCGATCCCGACATCGGCATTCAGCAGACTGATTGTCGTACGCACGAGCAGACCGGTCGCGACGAGCAGCGACAACGAGAGCGCAACCTGTACGACGACCAGGATCTTGCCGGGCGAGAACAACCGCGAGCTTCCGGCGCCCACGAGGTTCCGGCCTTGCGCACGCAGCGCGTGCGCGAGTTGCACACGCGTCGCGCGCAGCGCCGGCGCGAGGCCGAACAGAACGGCCGTGACTAACGTAACAACGGCCGTGAATGCGAGGATGCGGCCGTCGGGCTGCACGTCGACGGGGATCGGATGCGGCCCGCCGGCAGCCAGCTTGAGCAGCGTGTTGCTGCCCCAATACGCAACCAGAAGACCCAGCCCGCCGCCGAGGAAGGCGAGAATCACGCTCTCCGTGAGCAGCTGCTGAAGCACTCGGCCGCGGCTAGCGCCTAACGCCAACCGGATGCTCATCTCGCGCCCGCGGGCCGCGGCGCGCGAGAGCATCAGATTCGCCACGTTGGCGCACACCACGAGCAGCACCAAACCCACCGCCGCCATGAGTGTGTAGAGAAATGACGCCAGTGTTTGCCGATAGTACGAGAATCCACGCGCGCCTTCCAGCACTTTGACGGGATGCACCCGAATCCCACGCGCGATGCTGACGCGATCCTTGCCTGCATGGTCGATGAGCGTGCGTGTGTAGAGCGTCGCGATTTCCGCGCGTGCCTGCTCCAGCGACACTCCGGGCTTGAGGCGCCCCATGAGCAGCAGCCAGCTGATGTTCCGGTCCTTGAGAGCTGCCTCGTGCGGGTCGAGGATCGGTTGCATCATGAGCGGCAACCACATGTTGGGCAGCTGTCCCACCACGTCGCCCCAGAAGTCGCGCGGCATGACGCCGATGATCGTCATCGGCGTTCCGTTGATCGTGATCGTCGAGCCGATGGCCGACCGCGCTCCGCCAAATCGATTCTGCCAGTATGCGTAGCTGATCACCACCACCGGGTCATCACCGGGCGTCTTGTCCTCGTCGTCGGCGAACGTACGGCCGAGGAGCGGCCGCGCGCCTAACACCTTGAAGAAGTTTCCCGACACGGACCGGGCCGAGGGATGTTCGGCGTCGGCTGTACCGGCAGTCGCCGGACCTCCCGCGTGCGGGATCATCGCATCCAGGAACGCCACGCGCCCCGTGGCGTAGAGGCCCGAGAAAACCTTGTTCTGATCCCTCAGATCCTCGTACACCGGATAGGACGCCAGCCTAGGATCCGGCGTGCCCTGGGACAGGCCGCCCGTGCGCCACGGGTCACCGATCGTTACCAGCTGCTCGGGATGCGGCACCGACAGCGGCCGCAGCATGATGGCGTCGATCAGCGTGAACATCGCCGTATTGGCGCCGATGCCCAACGCAAGGATCACGATCATGATCGCGACGACGCTCTTGTGATTGCGCATCGTGCGGAACGCATAGGATACGTCCTGCCACAGATCGGACATGCGGTTCGCGCGTCGCATGGTTCGCTCCCGTTCGCGGTCTATCGTTAGGCACTCGGCGCGCACGGCGGTGGCGTCGCCGAACTGGCGCAGGGCCTCCGCGCGCGCGGCGGCCGGATCGAGCCCCGACGCGACGAGCTTCGCAATGCGCATCGCGAGGTGGAACGCGATCTCGTCATCCACGTCGCGGGTGACGCGGTGTGGACCGGTATCGAGTCGAAACCGTCGGTCCTGGCTCATGGCTTCACGATGCACGCTCTCCCATCGCCACGCAAGGGGAGGCAGAAGACCGCCCCGATGCCTGCCCATCCATTGGACAACCGCACATCGTATGTAGATGCCGCGCATTCGACTCGCCACCGCCATGGATGGTGCAGACTTCGCCGAGATCTACCGGCCCGCGGTCGTCGGCAGTCCGATTTCGTTCGAGATCGAGCCGCCGGACGGCGCCGAGATGTCGCGGCGCGTGACCGCCGCGCTGGCGAGATTTCCGTGGCTCGCGTTCGAAGACGACGGCGTCGCGATGGGCTACGCGTATGCCGGTACACACCGCGCGCGTCCTGCCTACCAATGGTCGGCCGAAGTCTCGGCGTACGTGCACGAGCACGCGCGGCGGCGTGGCGTGGCGCGTGCGCTCTATACATCGCTGTTCGCGATGCTCCGCCACCTCGGGTACTGCAACGCGTATGCGGGTATCACGCTGCCGAATGCCGCGAGCGTCGGGCTGCATGAGTCGCTTGGCTTCCTCCCCGTTGGCGTGTTTCACGACGTGGGTTACAAGCTCGGACGATGGCACGACGTCGGCTGGTGGGAGCGACCCCTCGGCGAGCGTGTCGCGCATCCGGATCCGCCGCGTGTGATCGGAGACCTTACCGGAACGGCAACATTCGAGGCCGCGCTTGCGGACGGTCGGCGTTTGTTGCGCGCGCGGTGAATGGCCAGCGTTGCATGCCGCACTCGCGTAGAGAAGGCGGACACAGCGAGACACGGCCAGACACCGCCGGACCGTCCGTTGCGGGGTGGTCCATTCAATTGGCTGGCCAACGCGCCTGTGTTCTTGGAAAACGACAAGATGAGACTTGGAGCGCGTGCGATGAGGGTTGCCCCTGCATCCGAACGGTCCGGTACTGTCCGGCTGTGTCCCGTCGTGTCCGTCTTCGTCGTGCTCGGCGCGGTGACGGTACTCGGCGCCTGCGAGCGATTTCACGACACGGTGCCGCAGACAGCCGGGACCGATCGCGTCGTCTGCGTCTCGAAGCAAATCAACGAGTTCATGTACGCGATCGGCGCGGAGCAACATCTGGTGGCAGTGGATCTCACGTCCATCTATCCGCCGCAGATCAAGAAATTGCCGACGGTCGGCTATCACCGCGCGTTGAGCGCGGAGGGGATTGTCTCGATGAGGCCGACCCTGTTCCTCACCGACGGCAACGTGGGGCCGAGCGCGGTGCTCGATCAGCTGAAGAAAGTCGGCATTCCGATCGAAATAATGCTGCCCGGTAATACGCTGGACAGCGCGCAGCAGCTTCTCCTCCGGTTAGGCGACAGGTTCGGCCGGCGTCCGGCCGCGGACAGCGTGCTGGCGCAGTGGAAGGCGGGGATGCAGGACGTGTGGAAGGACACGGCGCGGTACGATGGGATGCCCAAGCCGCGTGTCCTGATCATCCACTTCGGTCAGATCGCGAACAACTATCTCGCGGTCAAAGCCGGCGGTCCTGCGGACGATGTGATTCGGTGGGCGGGCGGCGTGAACGCGGTCGACTCCATCGGGGGCATGATGCGCCTAACACCAGAGCTCATCGCCAAGCTCGCGCCCGACGTCATCGTGGCAACGGATCTCGGCTTCGATCGGTACGGCAGCGCGGACGCGTTCGCGGCCATGCCCGGCGTGTCGCTCACTCCGGCGGGAAAAGCAAAGCGCATTTACCGCATCACCGAAACCGAGCTCCTGTACTTCGGGCCGCGCACGCCGGACACGGTACGCAAGCTGCGGACGATGTTCCATACCTGAGATGCTGAGGCGTCTCTCGTACCGGCAGACGTACGTCCTGCTCGCCGCGCTGCTCGTCATGCTGCTCGTCGCCTCCGCCGCCATCGGCGCCTTCTCGTTCACGCCGGCCGAAATGGTGCGGCATCTCGGCGTGGCGACCGGTTGGGTGCCGGCCACGAGTGCGGATGCGCTGAGCCGGAACGTGTTCCTCAAGCTCCGTCTGCCGCGCGTGCTGCTGGCGGCGATCACCGGTGCTGTGTTAGGCGTGTCGGGCACGTTGATGCAGGGGTTGTTTCGGAATCCGATCGTGGAACCCGGATTGGCCGGTACGTCCGCCGGGGCCGCGTTAGGCGCGGCACTCGTGTTCGTCTTCGGGAGCAGCACCGCGTTGTCGTTCGCCGCGCCGTTGGGCTCCGTCGCCGTGCCGCTCGTGGCCTTCGCGGGCGCCTTCGCGGCGACGATGCTCGTGTACCGGCTGTCGACGTCGTTCGGCAAGGTGAACGTGTTCACCCTCCTGCTCGCGGGCATCGCGGTGAATGCGGTGTGCGCGGCCGGTACGGGATTCCTCTCCTACGTGGCGCGCGATCCCCAGGCGCGCAACATCACGTTCTGGAATCTCGGCACGTTTACGACAGCGGACTGGCGCGGGACGATACTCGTCGGCGTGTTCTTCGCCGCCTGCTTCGCGTGGTCGCTGCGCTACGGGAAGGCGCTCAACGCTCTCATGTTAGGCGAGGATGAAGCCGCGTTCCTCGGCGTCGACTCGCGCAAGTTGATCTTCCGGCTGCTGGTAGTGAACACGATCATGGTCGCGGTGGCGACAGCGATGGTGGGCGTGATCGCGTTCGTTGGCCTCATCGTGCCGCACGTGCTGCGGATCCTCAAGTCGAGCGACTACACGTTCCTGCTGCCGGGATCGGCGCTGTTGGGCGCCCTGCTCATGGAGCTCGTGGACATCGTGGCGCGCATCATCATTCCGCCGGCCGAGCTGCCGATCGGGATCATTACCGCGGTGATCGGCGCGCCGATTTTTCTCTGGATCCTGTTGCGGCAACAGCCGCAGCGTGGGACGGGCGCGACCGTCGAGTCGGGCGCCGGCGCAGGGTTCTATGGTTGACGTCGTGGGCGTTACGTACCGCGTGGGCGGCGCCCAGGGTGTGCGCATTCTCGACGACGTGACGGCGCGGTTCGCGGCCTGCAAGTTCAACGTGATCCTCGGGCCTAACGGAGCCGGCAAGTCGACGTTGTTGCGCGTCGCCACGGGGCTCCTACGCCCATCCGCCGGCGAGGTGCGGTACGGTGACCGGCCCGTCGCGGCGTTCGGAGCGGACGAGCTGGCGCGCACGCGCGCGGTCCTGTCGCAGCACGTGGAGCTTGCGTTCCCGCTGCCGGTGGAGGACGTGGTGCTCATGGGCCGCTACCCGCACTACGGTCCGGCGCCCACGAGCCGCGATCGCGACATCGTGTCGCGCGCGCTCGAGCTCGTCGGCATGGTGGGGAAGCGTCGTCAACCGTATCCGACGCTGTCGGGCGGCGAGCAGCAGAAGGTGCAATTGGCGCGCGTCCTCGCCCAAATCTGGAATCTCGACGACTCGCACGAGCACAAGTACCTGTTCCTGGACGAGCCGACCACGAGCTTGGACGTCCACTATCAGCTGCACCTGCTCGACGTCGCGCGCGATCTGCTCGCGCACAACTGCACGGTGATCGCGGTGCTGCACGATCTCAACGTCGCGTTTCAGTACGGCCAGCAGCTGTTCGTGATCGACGGCGGACGGATGGCCTTCGAGACATCGCGAGCATCCGACATCTCGGCGGAGCTCATCGAGCACATCTTCCGCGTGCGCGCGACACGAGTGGGAGAGGACGGTCACGGCACCTGGCGTTTCACCCTGTAGTAGGTCGCCTCCGAGTTGTGGGTAGCGGGAGATGGCTGCGGTAGAGGGGTCAGTGCTGAGCGTCCTCGCCCGGTGAGAGTCGCGCGCCCAGGGGAAATAGGGAAAAAAACGCAACGGCTCAAAAGGATAACAAAAGTGAAACAACGGATAACGAAAGTGATCGGTTCGACGCGGACGGGAGTACGGTCGCCAATGGTTGGTAAGGTCTTGTGTTTGTTAACAAAAAACCACCTCCTCCGTCCGTTAGGCAACGCACTTCCCTCCGCGCAGAACGATCACTTTCGTTATCCCTTGTTTCACTTTCGTTATCCCTTCAAGCCGTGTCGAAGTCACTGTCCCTCCCCGCAAACGCACGAGCAACGGACGAGTCTCGGCGTTGCCGCCAATTGCGCTATCCTAAACTCAGACGCGCTTCACTGGATTACGCGGCGAGGCCCGACCCTTCGTGCATGAAGACGAAAC
>DATJET010000023.1:0-4440 GCA_035496295.1 Gemmatimonadaceae bacterium | reverse complement strand
ATACCACGTGATTGGCGTGGTGAAGACGACGAAGGTCCGGTCGTTAGGCGAGGCGCCGCGGCCGCTCATCATCGCGGCCTACACGCAGGACGTGGAGCCTTTCTTCTACGTCGTCGTGCGGGCGCGGGGCGACGCGGCGGTCGCGACGACGCGGGTGGTCTCCACGCTGCGCGGGCTCGATCCGTCGTTCATGATCTTCCAGGCGAAGACGATGGAGCAGCACCTGGGTACCATGCTGCTGCCGGCGCGCCTCGGCGCCGTGGCGTTCGCGCTGTTCGCGGCGCTGGCGCTGGTGCTGGCGATGATCGGTGTGTACGGCGTGGTGCGCTACGCAGTCGCGCGGCGGTCGCGGGAGGTAGCGATCCGGCTGGCGATCGGTGCGCGGCCGGACAGCGTGGTTCGGCTCCTCATGCGCGACGGCGTGATGCTTGTCGCGTTAGGCGCCGGCGTCGGCTTGCTGGTCGCGGCGGCGGCCGCGCGCGCGCTGCAGTCGCTGTTGTTCGGGGTTGCGGCGTTCGACCCGCTGGCGTTCGTGGCGGCGCCGCTCCTGCTCGTGGCGATCGGAGCGCTCGCGGCGTTCTTGCCGGCGCGCCGGGCGAGCCGCATCGATCCGGCGAGGGCGTTCCGGGCGGAATAGGAGAATGAGCACCACGGACTCGATCTTTCGACGGGCGTTGTCGAACATGCTAACGGAGCTGTTCGACGGCCCGCCGGCAGGCGAAGCGTACGTGCTCAACCCGGGTGATCCCGGCCTGCTCCGCCAACTCGATTCGATCGACGCTGCAGGGGCGTCGAAGCAGCCCGCGCCCGGCCGGGCTCCGGTCGCGGCTCATGTCGATCACGTGCATTTCGGGCTTGCCCTCCTCAATCGTTGGGCAAATGGCGAGGCGAATCCGTGGGCAGGCGCCGATTGGAACGCCAGTTGGCGACGCACGTCGGTGACGAATGACGAGTGGCGAACCCTGCGCGATGCGCTCCGGCACGAGGCCGACGCTTGGCGCACGGTCGTCAAGGCGCGCACGAGCTGGGACGACGTAAGTGCGTCGGCTGCGCTCTCGACCGCCGCGCACACGGCGTATCACCTCGGCGCGATCAGGCAGATTCTTGGGGCGCTGTCGGCGCGTGATGCCTAACGGAGACCGGCCGCCGAGCCGGTGTCCGGCATGAAGATCCTGTTCGTCTGCAGCCGGAACCAAATCCGCAGTCTCACCGCCGAGAAGATCTTTAACGGCGTCGCCGGGCATCAGGTGCGGTCGGCCGGTACCGAAGCCGGTGCGCGAATCCGCCTAACGGCCGGTCACATTGGCTGGGCCGATTTGATCTTTGTGATGGAGAAGGGTCACCTCTATCGGCTCCAGCAAAAATTCCGCGAGGAGCTCGCCGGCAAACGCGTCGTGTGCCTGCACATCCCCGACGAGTACGACTACATGGACGTAGCCTTGATCGAGCGCCTGCGCGGCGGAGTTGCGCCGTACGTCGATTTCGACGCGTCGGCATTGTAGTCGGATCACTGTCCTCGAGTGGCTGGCGAGTCCGCGCACGGGCAATCATCATTCAGCGATGACTCTGTTCGCGGCCACCGACCCTCACGCGCGTAGTACACATGACTCAACTCAATGGTTTTCGCGTATTGGTTACCGGCGCCACGAGCGGACTCGGCGCCGCGATGGCGGCCGCCCTCGTGAGCGCCGGCGCGCGCGTGATGGTCACCGGGCGCGACCAGGAAAGAGCGGAGGCAGCCGCACACACGCTCGGATCCGCGGCCATCGCCTGCCGGCTCGACGTCCGCGACGAGCGCTCCGTGGCCGCATGCGTTAGGCGGGCCCAGGGAGCGTGGGGCGGTATCGACATGCTCGTCAACAACGCCGGTATCGGGATGCGCACGGTGAATCCGCGGTTCCTGACGGCACCGCAGCCGTTCTGGGACGTCACGCCGGATGGATTCCGCGATGTGGTGGACACCAAGCTCGTCGGCTGCTTTCTCATGGCGCGCGAGATCGTGCCGCTCATGCTTCGCCAAGGCAGCGGCCGCATCGTCAACATCTCGATGAACGAGGAGACAATGGTGCGCCGCGGGTTCGTTCCGTACGGGCCGGCCGGTGCCGGCGTGGAAGCGTTATCACGGATCATGGCGGCGGACCTGGCCGACACGCCGGTGACGGTGAACATCCTGCTGCCCGGCGGCCGCGGCACGCGGACCGGCATGGTACCCGACGACGCGCCTAACGATGTCCGCGCGCGGCTGCTCGAGCCGACCGTCATGGGTCCGCCCATTGTCTGGCTCGCCTCGCCCGAGGCAGCCGGCGTGCACGGCCGGCGCATCGTGGCCAACGACTTCGCGCCCGCGTCGCTCGCCCATTAAAGGTACATCTGCTTCCGCCCAGCACTCGGAGGTCTGGCTCCGTGAAGAAGACCGCATCTCAGACAGGACGGTCGGCATCTCGGTTGATCGACGCACGGATCGCCGAGTTGGGCGACTGGCGCGGCGAAATGCTCGCTCGGCTCCGCGCATTGATTAATGCAGCCGATCCGGACGTCGTCGAAGAGTGGAAGTGGGCGGTTCCCGTGTGGTCGCACGACGGATTGCTTTGCACCGGAGAGTCGTACAAGCAAGCCGTGAAGCTGACGTTCGCCAAGGGCGCGTTGCTGGATGATCCCTCGGGCCTGTTCAATTCCAGCCTCGAAGGCAACACGCGGCGCGCGATCGATTTTCACGAGGGCGAGAAAATCAACGTGAAGGCATTCAAGTCGCTCATTCGCGCGGCCGTGAAGCTGAACATGTCGCGCGCCCAACGCTGACCGCGATCGCGAGGAGGCATCCCATGACTTCGCCAACGACCACGCAGGCGCAACTCGGCTTCGTCGCCCCGTTTTTCATCGTGCGCGATGTTTTGCACTCGATCGCGTTCTACGCAGATCGTCTCGGCTTCGAGGTCCTCTACCTTGGTCCCGACGACAGTCCGTACTGGGCGATGCTGCAGCGGGACGGCGTTAGGCTCATGCTCAAGGCGATCACGCCCGAGGTGCAGCCGATGCCGAATCCGAGCCGGCATCCTTGGGCGAAGTGGGACGCGTACATCTATACCGCGGACCCTGATGGGCTGGCCGAGGAGTTTGCATCGCGTGGCGTTTCATTCCATGAGCCGCTTCACGTCAACTCGGACAAGCTGCGCGGTTTCGAGGTCATGGACGCGGACGGATACGTCCTGTACTTCGGGCGCCCCGCCTGAACGGGTGGGCGGCAATGGATCGCCCAGCCTGATCGCTTTCCCCCCGGAATCGAGGCGGTTCCGGGCCCGGATCGCCTAACGCGCCTTACGGAGCCCTGATCGGACGTCGGGTGGTACCGCGGCCGGCCGTCAGTCGTCTTTCTGCGACAGGCCGCAAGCCAGCGCTTCGCGCATCCACCCATCACGCCCGAGACCTCCATGCGTCGGCCACTCCTCTCGCTTTTTCTCGCTCTTGCCATCGCCGGGTGCGGCAGCACGTCGCCCAAGCCAACGGTCAAAGGCTCGTGGTCTGGATCATCGTCGGGGCTGACCATGACCCTGACGCTCGCCCAGACCAGCACGAGTGTGACCGGGAGCGGTCAGCTCAGCTCGACGAGCAACACCATTCCTTTGACCGCCAGCGGCACGTTCGTCAGCCCGACCCTGTCGCTGACACTTTCCTCGGCTGGGTTTCAACCGACGCAGTACACGGCAACCCTCTCCAATGGCAGGCTGACGGGGAACCTCAACGGTTCGGGCTTCAACCAGCTGGCCATGACGCTCACGCGGCAATAGGCGGTTAGGCAGCTGCGACGTCATGGACACGTGTGATGCGGTCCGCGTGATCACGCCGCAATGAGCGAGGGCGTCAACCCCCTACTCGTCGAGTTGCTTGCACCAAACTTGCGCGACCGGTGAGCCGTGGCATTCACTGGGAGGCATTCATGCTGCAGCGTTCCCCGATGTACGCCTACATCCCCGTCGCGGACCTCTCGCGCGCCAGGAAGTTCTACGAGCAGAAACTGGGATTCGTGCCGAAGGAGGAGGCCGCCGGCGGCGTGCTCTATCAGTTCGGGGACCACACCGCCTGTTTCATGTACCCGACGCCGAATGCCGGTACATCAAAGGCGAGCCAGGCGTTTTGGGAAGTCGACGACCTGGACCGTGAAGTCGCCGAGCTGAAAAAGAAGGGCGTGGCCTTCGAGGATTACGACCTGCCGGATATCAAGACCAAGGACGGCATCGCCACTGGCGGCGGTGCAAAGAGCGCCTGGTTCAAGGACACCGAAGGCAACATCATGGCGATCATCCAGACCGTGTAAGGCCCCGCAACGCCTCACGACCACCCGCACGGTCGTGACCTGAAACCGGTTCCCGGCCCGCCTAACGACGGGCCGGCCTGCATCTCGGGCTCGTGTGGGCGCACTTGTAAGGCGGCCGTCCGGCGGAA
>DATJET010000022.1:0-10141 GCA_035496295.1 Gemmatimonadaceae bacterium | reverse complement strand
TCGCCTAACGTCCGACATTCGCTGGCGACTAGAGCGTAGGGGCCACACTCGTTCCCATCCCGAACACGATCGTTAAGCCCTACAGCGCCGATGGTACTCCGCCCGAGAGGGCGCGGGAGAGTAGGCCGTCGCCGGCACTCCAGTGAAGCCCCCAGTCGGCAGGACGCTCCGGCTGGGGGCTTCGTCGTTTACCCCATCACCACCAATGACCCACGCCGGCATCCTTACCCTCTGCGGCAAGCCTAACGCCGGCAAATCCACCCTTCTCAACCGGCTCGTCGGCCAGAAACTCAGCATCGTTAGTCCCAAACCGCAGTCCACCCGCCACCGCATCCTCGGCATTCTCACCCGCGACGATCTCCAGATCCTCCTCTTCGACACGCCGGGACTCCTGGACCCGCAGTACGCCCTGCAACGCGCCATGCGCCAGACTGCACTCCGCGCGCTCGAAGACGCGGATGTCATCGCCTACCTCGTCGATGCCGGCGAGCGCGCTCTCGTCCCGCTCGCAGAAGCCGCGTCGCTCCCGGGGCCGCCGCGGGCGCCCGTGCTCACGGTGTTCAACAAGATCGACACGGTCGATGAGTCGCGGCGTGCGGCGCTGCGTACGGCACATCCCGATGCGCTGTTCATCTCGGCCCTTACTGGAGACGGCGTCGATACACTCATCGATCGCGTAGCGGCCGCGCTGCCCGAGAGCCCATTCCTCTATCCCGAAGACGACATCGCCGAACAGTCCGTGCGCTTCTTTGCCTCGGAGCTGATTCGCGAGACGGCGCTCGAGCAGCTCGAGGAAGAGGTCCCGTACAGCATCGCCTGCACGATCGAGGAGTTTCGCGAAGATCGCCGGCCGGTGTACATTCGAGCGGTGCTCTACGTCGAGCGCGATAGCCAGAAGCGCATCGTGATCGGCCAGCGCGGCGCACGGATTCGCGAGATCGGTCGCGCCTCACGCGAGAAGATCGAGGCCTTGATCGACGCGCCAGTTTATCTCGACCTCTGGGTCAAAGTGCTTCCGAACTGGCGGCGGGATTCCGCAGCGCTCAGACGACTTGGCTTCACGCACACCGATGAGGGGTCCCGGCAATGAGTCTCTCGCCACAATTGCTCGAGGTGCTCGTCTGCCCCAAGTGCAAGGGCGAGCTCGAGTATCGGGAACAGGAGCAGTGCTTGATCTGTCACGCCTGTCGGCTGCGGTACGCGATTCGCGACGACATTCCGATCATGCTCATCGACGAGGCGACTCCGGTCTAGACCTGGTCGCTTTGCGTCGCACAAAGAAAATCATCAGGACTGCCACTCGACTCGTCCCGGGCGGCCGCATAGTGTATGTGCCGCTTGGAGTTGCGTTAACCGAGCGGAGATCGTCGAGGAGAGTACCCCAATTCCCCGCGGCACCGACGACGCGCGCATACTCGCGCCGTGATCCGGTGCGCAGAGAACCGAGGACCGCCCAGGGTGGCCCACCCCCACGCCATCTTCTTTTCTCCTGATGCCGACCGGCCGCCCGACGCGGTGCGCCGTTGGCTTGCGGCGCGCGGGCTTCCGATCATCGTCTCAAATGATGCGGCCGACCTCATGGCTCGCGCGCTTCGCGGCCGCCCCGCAGTGGTCGTGTTCGACGCGCGCACCAATCCGGGTGTCGCACTGAGCGCTTGCAGACGTATGAAGAGCGACTCGTACACCGGCGTGGTTCCTGGCGGGGTGCTCACTGGTGATGACGAGAAAGACGTAAACGGCGCGCTCGACGCGTTGGCCGATGAAGTCTTTCCCGCGGGCATGCGCGGCAGTGAAGCGAATCTCCGCTTCGAGGCCATGCTGCGCCGCGCCGATCGCGACGTGCACGTACATCCCTCGACGCGGCTGCCCGGCGCGCCGGAAATCGAGGCCGAGATTGGGCGTCGCATCGCGGGCGGCGAGCCGTTCGCGGTGTGCTATGCGGACCTCGATCACTTCAAGGAGTACAACGACCGCTATAGCTACCACGAAGGAGACCGCGTCATTCGCATCGTCGCGACGATTCTCCACGACGTGGTGCGCGGCATGTGTGCCGACGACGGATTCGTCGGGCATATCGGCGGCGATGATTTTATCTTCGTGGTGCCGATGCGGGACGCGGCGGAAATCTCGCGAGAGATCATCGAGATCTTCGATGCACTTGCGCCGTACCAGTACTCGGAGCAGGATCGGCACGCGGGATATTTTTTCGGAAAGGACCGGCGCGGACAGCTGCACCGCGTGCCGTTGATGACGTTGAGTATCGGAGTGGTGACCACCGAGCGCCGGAACTTCACGCACCCCGCGCAGGTGAGCGAGCTGGCCACGGAGATGAAGAGTTATGCGAAGACGCTGCCAGGTTCCGTGTACGTCGTCGATCGTCGCCAGGATCGTGTCGAGTCGGGCGTCGGCGCGCCGGAGCACTGAGCTCGCGCGGCGGTTGCGCACCGCGGAGAAGAGAATCGCGCGATGAACGTCGTCTGCCCTGAATGCGGATCCATCTTTCGAGTCGACCCGGCGAAGATACCACTCGCCGGTGTGCGTGCGCGCTGCTCGGTGTGCGGTGGCGTGATTGCCATCGGAGAGCGCGGTCGGATCGACGATGATTTTGCGGCGCCGCAACCGGCTGCGGCGCAGATCGCGATGCGGGCGGCTCAGAGCGCCGCCGCGGCGCCAGCTCCGCTGCCGCCGCGTCCCGCGATCACGATGCCGACTCCGCCGCAGCCGTCGCGCGCGCAGGTCGACGCGCTGCTCTCGGGCATGAGCCGCAAGCCGATGCCCAACGCAGAGGGCTCGGCGCCGGCGGCTCCGAGTGCGCCGGCCAAGCCGCACGTCTCCGGTGCGATCTCGGCGGTGCCGGCGCCCGCTCCAGCTGCTCCGGCATCGAGCGCGCCGGCCGCGCCGCCCCGTACCGGGTTCCCGTTCTCACACGCGCCATCGGGACCGGCTGCACCGAGTGGCGCACCGGTGCCGCGCCCCGCTGCGCCGCGCATGCCGACGCCCGCGGCGCCCGTATCGCGCGTGGAGAACGCACCCGCTCCGCACGTGCCTAACGCCGGCGCCGGCGCCCCGCGGCCGCCGGCTGCGCCGCGGCCGCTGGGAGCGCCGGCGCCGGCCGTTGGGCATGCCGCGCCCGCGGCGCCGCAGGCGCCGCCGGTCGGCATTCCCTTCGCACCACGTCCCGCACCTGCGGCCGTGCCGCCCGCGGCGCCCGTCGCCGCGCAGCGCGCCACCGCTCCGGTCCAACGGCCCACCGCACCAGGTTCGCGTGCGCCGATCAATCCCTTCCTCTCCAACGACCCCAACGTCAAGGCCAAGCGTCTCGCGCGCGCGTTGGTCTCCGACATCGTCGCGTACTTCCCCGACAAACATCGCGAAGGACTGCGCAACGGCACGCTGCGCGAGCTCTTTCGCGAGGAAATCAAGAAGAGCTACGAGGAGTATGTCGACCAGATGACTCGTGAGTTCGCCGAGAGCACCACGCACTTCCAGGACGCGCTGAACGATGTGCTCGCGGGCGGCAAGCGCATCTTCTGACGCTCGATCGTTGTTCGCAACAGCAGGGTCCTCTGACAAACGATCAAGGATAACGAGAGTGATCATTCGGCGCGGCGGGACGTGTGTTGCCTAACGGATAGGTAACGACTCGATGTCTTGTGCTTGCCTTCGTCTTCGCGCCAATGTGCCGCCGCAGTCTCCGCCGCGCCGAACGATCACTTTGTCATCCCTTGCTTCGCCTTTGTTATCTTCTGAGCCTTTGTCGAGGAGATCCTGCCTTGGCAATACCCGGACATCAGACCCGTTGAGTAGGGCGTTTGTGTGTCGTTGGCCTATATTTCTCCCTCGGTCATACTCCATACGGGGAAGGCATGTCAGAAACAGAGCGAGCGCGCCGGCTGCACCGTCACGAAGAACGGCTCGGCGAGCTGCGGAGGTATCTTTGACGTCGATGGCAAACGGCGCGAGCTCGAGGCGCGCGAAGCGCGCATGGGCGAGCAGGGCTTCTGGGATGATCAGGAGCGCGCGAGAGAAGTCATTGCGGAAATCAAGAAGCTCAAGGAAATAGTCGAGCCGTTCGACACGCTCTCGAGCAAAGTGCAGGAGCTGCTCGAGATGGATGCGCTGCTCGAGCAGGAACCGGACGACGCGCTGTCGGCAGAGATCGAACGCGAGGTATCGTCGCTCGATGAGCAGGTGCCGGCGTTCGAGGTGCGTTCGCTGCTCGCCGGTCCGGACGACCGCCGCGACGCGATGCTGGAAATCAGCGCGGGCGCCGGCGGCACGGAGGCCCAGGACTGGGCGTCGATGCTCATGCGCATGTACGAGCGGTGGGCGGCGCGGCATGGGTTCGAGTGGGAAGTGCTCGACGTGAGCGAGGGCGAAGAGGCCGGCATCAAGGGCGCGATGATCGAGATTCGCGGCCCGTACGCGTACGGCTTTCTGCGTCCCGAAGCGGGCGTGCACCGCCTGGTTCGCATCTCGCCGTTCGATGCGCAAGCGCGCCGGCACACGAGCTTCGCGTCGGTGTTCGTGTATCCGGAGGCCGACGAGGCGATCAACGTCGACCTGCGCGACGAGGACATCCGGATGGATGTCTTCCGCGCATCGGGCGCCGGCGGCCAGCACGTCAACAAGACCAGCTCGGCCGTCCGCCTAACGCACATTCCGTCGGGCATCGTGGTGAGCTGTCAGCAGGAGCGGTCGCAGTTCAAGAACAAGGCGACCGCGATGAAGATGCTGCGCAACGCGCTCTACCAGCGCGAGGTGGAGGAGCGCGAAAAGAAGAAGGCGGCGATCGACGCCGCGAAGGCCGACGTGTCGTTCGGCAACCAGATCCGGAGCTACGTGTTCCAGCCGTATACCATGGTCAACGACCACCGCACCGAGCTCAAGATTCCGGACGTGCGCAAGGTGATGGACGGCGGCATCGATCCGTTCATCGAGGCCTACCTGCGCAAGTTCGGCGCAAGCGCTGGTGCCGCGTGAGCACTGACGACCTCAATGCGGTGCTCCGCGCGCGTCGCGCCAAGCTGGACCAGCTCGCGGATCGGGGGATCGCTCCGTTTGCCTACCGCTTCGAGCGCACCCACGATGCGCGGCACGCCGCTGCTGCGTTAGGCGACGCGTCCGGTGACGCGCCGGGGCCGGACGTGCGCGTCGCCGGCCGGCTCGTGTCCTGGCGCGCGCACGGCAAGACTGCCTTCGCGCACCTGGCCGATCCGTCGGGTCGGCTGCAGCTCTACTTTCGGCGCGACGAGTTAGGCGACGATCGATACGCGACGCTCGATCTGCTCGATTTGGGGGACGTGATCGGTGTCGAAGGCCCGCTCTTCCGGACCAAGACCGGCGAAGTCACCGTGCGCGTGCGCGCTTTCGAGGTGCTCGCCAAGTCGCTCCGCCCGCTCCCGTTCGGCAAAGAAGAAGTGGTCGATGGCCGCACCGTGCTCCATAGCGGATTCGTGGATGCGGAGCAGCGGTCGCGCCAGCGTTACGCCGATCTGGCGGTGCACCCCGATGTGCGCGAGCTCTTCGTCGCGCGCTCGCGCATGGTGTCGGCCATTCGCCGGTTTCTCGATGCGCGGGACTTCATCGAAGTCGAGACGCCCATCTTGCAGCCGCTCTACGGCGGCGCGACCGCGCGGCCGTTCGTGACGCAGCACGAAGCGCTCGACATGCCACTCTATTTGCGCATCGCCGACGAGCTCTATCTCAAGCGGCTCATCGTGGGTGGCCTCGAGCGCGTGTACGAGATCGGCCACGACTTCCGGAACGAGGGCATCGACCGAACGCACAATCCGGAATTCACGATGCTCGAGTTCTACCAGGCGTACGCCGATTACGGCGACATGATGAGCGTGGTCGAAGCGCTGGTGGTTGCAGCGGCGGACGCAGTGCGGTCGGAGCCATCGTTGGCCGAGCGCGTGCCGGTGTTCCAGCCGCCCTTTCCGCGTGTCGAGTGGGTGCCAGCGCTCAACCACGCACTCGGCTTCGACGCGATGGCGTTAGACGCGCCCGCCCTCCGCGGCGCGGCCGAGCGCGTCGGCATCGAACATGCGGCCACGTTGAGCCGGCCCAAGATCCTGGACGAAATGTTCCAAGCGCTGGTCGAGGCGCAGCTGGATGCGCCGACGTTCGTGATCGATTATCCGCGCGAGTTGTCGCCCCTGGCGAAGCCCAAGCGTGGTGATCCGTCTCTGACCGAGCGGTTCGAGTTGTTCGCACGCGGACGCGAGGTGGCGAATGCGTTCAGCGAGCTGAACGATCCGATCGACCAGCGCGCGCGATTCGAAGCGCAGTCCGCGCTGCGCGCAGCCGGCGATCAGGAGGCGAGCGGTGTGGACGAAGACTATCTTCGCGCGATGGAGTATGGCATGCCGCCCACGGGCGGCGTGGGCATTGGCATCGATCGCCTGTTCATGTACCTCACCGGCACGGCGCACATCCGCGACGTGATTCTCTTTCCGACGATGCGTCCCGAATGAACCGGCTCGAGTTGGGCATTGCGTGGCGGTATCTCAGAACGCGCGGCGGCTCGCGGCTGTTCTCGTTCATCAGCGCGATCGCCATTGGCGGCGTGCTCGTGGGCGTCAGCGCGTTGATCGTGATCAACGGCGTGATGACGGGCATGCAGACGGATCTGCGCGACAAGATTCTCGTTGGCAGCCCCGATCTGCGTGTCCTGACGTTCGGTGACGACCTCATAATGCCTAAATGGCGCGATGCGCTCGCGCGCATCGCGCATGAGCCGGGCGTCGTGGCGATTGCGCCGTTTGTCCTAACGCAGGGACTCGCGCAGGCGGGACACAACTATCCGGCAGCCGTGCAGGTCGAAGGCATCGAGCCCGAGGGTCGCGGCGTCCCACAAATCACGACCATTCGGCAGAAGGCGCTCAAGGGCGATTTCCGTTTCGCGAGCGACGACGGTACTGGTCACGGCGCAGTATTGGGCTCGAGTCTCGCCAATCGTCTCGATCTCAATGTCGGTGATTCGTTCACGATCATCTCGCCGGCCGGATCCAAGTTCAGCGCGTCGGTCGGTATGGTGGTGCCGAGGACATTCCAGTTTCAGGTGACCGGCATCTTCGAGACGGGCCTGTACGAGTACGACGACTCGTACGTCTACGTCTCGCTTCCCGTCGCGCAGCAGTTCGCCAATCTCGGAGACGCGGTAACCGGGCTCGAGGCACGGACGGCGTCGCGCGAAACCGCGGGCGTGATCGGTGCGCGCATCAGCACGACGCTCGGGTACCCGTATCGAGTGGTGAATTGGCAGGATCAGAATTCATCGCTCTTTCACGCGCTGAAGCTCGAGAAGCTGGCGATGGGTGTGATCCTCCTGCTCATCGTGGTTGTCGCAGCGTTCAACATTGTGAGCACGCTCACAATGGTTGTGACGGACAAGACGCGAGAGATAGGGATCCTCAAGGCAATGGGTCTCAGGTCCGCGGCAGTGCTCAGAGTTTTTCTGATGCAGGGTCTCGTGATCGGAGTCGTGGGTACGGGGATCGGGTTGATCGTAGGTGTTACCGTGGGTGTGGTGATCGATCACTTCAAGCTCATCGCCCTCGACCCGAGCGTATATTTCATTGATCATCTGCCGGTATCGATTCAGCCGTTGGATGTATTATGGATCGTCTTGGCAAGCGTCGCGATCGCCGTGCTGGCGACACTGTACCCGTCTCTGCAGGCCGCTAGTCTCTATCCCGTGGAAGCCATCCGTCACGAATGAGCATCGTCGAAGCGAGAGACCTGTCGAAATCGTACGTGGGCGGTGACGGAACGCCGATCCGCGTGCTCGATGGCGTCGACCTCGATGTGGCGCGTGGCGAGATGTTGGCGATCACTGGGGCGAGCGGCGCGGGGAAGAGCACGTTGTTGCATCTGTTGGGCGGGCTGGATCGCCCAACGCGCGGATTCGTTGTCCTGGATGGTGAGCCGTTGCACGGACTGACCGATGAAGCCTTGGCGATGGTGCGGAACCGGAAGGTCGGGTTTGTGTTCCAGTTTCACCATTTGTTGCGAGAGTTCTCGGCGCTCGAGAACGTGATGATGCCGTTGCGCATTGCCGGTTGGGACGTGCGGAAAGCGCGGTCGCGCGCCGAGGAGTTGCTGGCGAAGGTGGGGCTCGAGGGGCGGATGGCGCACCGGCCGGCGGAGCTGTCGGGCGGCGAGCAGCAGCGGACGGCGGTGGCGCGTGCGTTAGCCATCGATCCCAAGGTCGTGTTGGCCGACGAACCGTCGGGCAATCTCGACAATATGAATGCCGAGCGATTGCACGAGCAGTTCGTGACCCTGGTGCGGCAGCTCGAGATTGCGATGGTCGTGGTCACTCACAATCGCGCACTGGCGGCGCGTGCGGATCGCGCGCTGTTGTTGGAAGACGGCCGGCTGCGTGAGACAGACGTGCGAGAGGTTGTAGTCTGATGTTGTGCGACAGCTGTAAGGAACGCGATTCGGTTGTCACGCTGACGCGGTCTAACGCCGATGGCGTGGTGACGGAAGAGCATCTGTGCGAGCGCTGCGCCGTGGAGCGCGGGATCGAGACGCACATCACGCAGCCGAAGCAGCCGTTAGCCGATTTCATCGGCGCGCTGCACAAGCAGCTGCCGGCGTCGCCGCACGACAGCGGCCGCTGCGGATTCTGCTCGGGGACGCTGCGCGATTTCCGGAGCAGCGGCCGGTTAGGCTGCCCGTATTGTTACGCCACGTTCGAGGCCACGCTGCGCGATTGGCTGCGGCGCATCCACGGCAACTCGAAGCACGTCGGCAAGCGCTACCAACCGCCGGTTCCGTTAGTCGAAGAAGGCGCGACGGTGTTGGCCGAGTTGCGCGACCGGTTGCGGCGCGCCGTCGAGCAAGAGCAGTTCGAGGAGGCCGCGCGTCTTCGCGATCAGATCAAGGTGCTGGAATGACGTTGGACCTGTCGCTGCTCCCCGACGGCGGCGTGAGTTGGCTGGACGCGTCCGGCGATCACGCCGGCATTGTGTTGTCCACTCGCATCCGTCTCGCGCGCAATCTCGAGGGATTCGCGTTTCCCGGTCGCGCGCGCGACGGCGAGCGGCTGCGCGTGTTGTCGCGCATCCGTGAGGCCGTAGGCACGGCGCCGAGTCTCAGGCATCACGTCCTGGTGCGGGTGGATGATCTCGCGAGCGATGATCGACTGCTGCTGCACGAGCGGCATCTGGTGAGTCGGGAACTGGCGGGATTGGACCCGCAGCATCCGGTGCGCAGCGGCGCCGCCGTGTTTCTCGGCGACGGTACAGGCGTCATGGTAAATGAAGAGGATCATCTACGACTGCAGGCGCTGCGCTCGGGCTTCGCCCTTTCCGAAGCGTACGCCGCGCTCGAGCGGATTGATGAAGAGCTGGGCGCGACGGTACCCTTCGCCTACCACCAGGAATTCGGGTTTCTCACATCCTGTCCAACGAACACGGGAACTGGAATGCGGGCGTCGGTGATGATTCATCTACCGGGGCTCAACGCGACAAAAGAGATTTCGAAGACGTTAGCCGGTTTGCAGCAGATGGGATTGACGTACAGAGGGCTGTACGGAGAGGGGAGCGAAGTCGTCGGGAATTTCTTTCAGATTTCCAATCAGACGACGCTGGGGCGGTCGGAGGACGAAATCATCGATCAGTTGATGTATGTGTTGCGCACGGTGATTTCGCGCGAAGAGGATGCACGACGGGTATTGCTTCGCGACGCCGGTTATATTATTGAGGACAAGCTCTGGCGAGCTTACGGCACCCTCCGGTACGCACGCAGCCTCACGTTCGACGAGGCGATGAGTTACCTCAGCGGCGTACGACTGGCCGTTGGATTGAAACTGATCACTGGCCTGAGTGTATATACCCTCAACAAGCTCCTGATTTTTTCCCAATCTGCGCACCTGGCACAGGCCGAGGGGAGAGCGCTCACTGATAGTGAGGCAAATCTCGTCCGCGCACGATATGTGCGACAGTTGCTGGCAGAAGAGGCAGGGACGAACGGCTGACCCGACGCTGGGCTGTCCGGCACTGAGGGACCTATGAACGGCTACAACTTCACTGAGCGTGTGCGAAAAGTTCTCGCGATGGCTCGCGAGGAAGCCGCGCGTCTCCACCACGAGTACGTGGGGACTGAGCACATCCTGCTCGGCCTCATC
>DATJET010000021.1:0-51693 GCA_035496295.1 Gemmatimonadaceae bacterium | reverse complement strand
TGAGTGTCCGTGATCGCTCGCGATCCAGAGGTGCGTGCGATCCCACGTTCCCGCACGCTCCAGATCCGCGCGCAGCGCGCCCACGTAGTCGTCTAACGCAACCACGGCGCGGTGCGCATCGGGCGACGCGTGCCCCGACGCATGCGAGCATTTGTCGAGGGCGAGCAGCGCCACGAAGGTGACCGCAGGCTGGTGTTCGGCAATGCGCGCTCGCGTGGCGCGGACCGCGAGATCGTCGATGGCGAACCACGCGCGTGCATCGCCGCGCCAATGGGTGCGCGCCAGATGCCAGAGCAATCGCGTGTTGCGTCCCATCTGCGACCGCCCGCGCGCGCCGCGGGCGATCATACTCATCGCCGTGAAGCGCGACGGCGCGAGCTCGAACACCGTGCGCGCATCGCGATCGAGATCGCGATCCATGTGTCGCATCTCGGCGCCCAGGTAGCTGCGACAGTGCGGAGGCAGGCGGCATCTCGTGCGCGCGCGGTCGTACCAACGCAGACCCGGAAGCCCCACAGGGCCCGGATACAGCCCGGTGAGGAACGGCGCGTACGCGGGCCCGGTGACGGACGGGAACACGGTCGTGATCGTGTGCAGCCCGCCTTCGGACCGGAGCCGCGCGAGATGGCCGAGGTCGCCCTGGGCGAAGGGCGCATCGAACACGTCGGCGCGAGCGCCATCGAGCAGAATGAGGACGAGCGACAACTCAGGCCGTCGGGTATCGGGTGATCGGGTGCAGCGCGCGTCCCTCCCGACGCACGGAGCGTCCGGCTAGCTTTGAGTCTCTCTTTCCGCTCACACATGGCGTCACGATCGAAACCTCGAAAGAAGCGCGGTGCGGTGCTGACAGCATCGGGAAAGAAAGCCGATGTGCGGCAGATGGCCGAGGCCGAACAGGGAGCGCGTGAAGGGCTGCGCGAGCGGACAGAAGAAGGTCATCTCAAGGCGGGCCGAGTCCCTCCGTCACAAATCGAGCGCGGCAGGCAAGCGGGCGCGGTCAAGATCATCGACGAGCGTCCGATCGACCAGTCCATTCGCGACTACGTCCCGCCCCTCATCACCGAAGATGAAAAGCTGCTGCGCGCGAGCGGATCGCGTCAGCCATCGGGCGACTTCACGCGCACCGATCCGTGGCGATTGCTGCGCATCATGTCCGAGTTCATCGAAGGCTTCGACACGCTCGCGACTGTGGAGAAAGCGGTGACCGTGTTCGGCTCGGCGCGCGTCGGTCCGGATGACCCGCAGTACACGGCGGCGCAGGAAACCGCGCGCCTCCTCGCCGAGGCGGGTTTCGCGATCATGACCGGCGCCGGGCCGGGCATCATGGAAGCAGGGAACAAGGGCGCGCGGCTCGGTCACGGTCGGTCGATCGGCTGCAACATCGAGCTGCCGTTCGAGCAGGGCGCGAATCCATACGTCGACACGCTGATCAACTTCCGCTACTTCTTCGTGCGGAAGACGATGTTCATCAAGTATTCGTCCGCGTTCATCATTTTCCCGGGCGGATTCGGCACGTTAGACGAGTTGTTCGAGGCGCTGACACTGATCCAAACGGGCAAGATCTACCATTTCCCGGTGGTGATGTTCGGGCGGCATTACTGGGCGGGATTGATCCGCTGGTTGCACGCGCGCGTCTTGCAGGAGCGCAAGATCTCGCCCGGCGACCTGGAGCTGATGCTGCTGACGGACGATCCGGCGGAAGCGGCGAAGGCGGTGATCGACGCGTACGAAGCGCGGTCGGCCATCCCGCGCAAGTGAGCGCCCACGGGGCGCGGCGCGGTTCACGTTAATCGTTAGGCGGCGGGCGATGGCGAAATCGAAGAAGGGCGGTGCGGCGCGCCGCGGACCGACGGCGGCGGCGCCCAAGGCGGCGCAGAAGCGCGAGGCCGAAGAGCGCGAGCGCACGCACACGGCGCACGTCGCGCGCGCGACGAGCCGGTTCCTGCGTGGCCAGCGGATCGATCCCCGTCGCATCGACGGCACGGAGAGCGTGTCGCAGCTGATCGACGAGACGTTCCTCGCCTACAACGCGGGCCGGCTGCGCGAGGCGGCGCGGTTGTTCACCGAGAAGATGCTCGAGCGCGACGTGACCGTTGGCCTGACGCTCACCGGCGCGCTCACGCCGGCGGGGCTGGGCCTGGCGGCGCTGATCCCGCTCATCGAGGCGGGATTCGTGGACTGGATCATCTCGACGGGCGCCAACCTCTATCACGACACGCACTACGGGTTAGGCCTGTCGATGCACCGCGGGAACGCGCAGGAGAGCGATGTGGTGCTGCGCGAGGAAGGGGTGGTGCGCATCTACGACATCTTCTTCGACTACGACGTGCTGTTGTCGACCGATGCGTTCTTCCGGCAGATCATGCGCAGCCCGGAGTTCCAACGCCCGATGTCGAGCGCCGAGTTCCACTGGTTGTGCGGGCGGTACGTGCGGGAGCGCGAGAATGCGTTAGGCATTGGCGAGCGGTCGCTCCTGTCCGCCGCGTACGCGGCGGCGGTTCCCATCTTCACGTCGTCGCCGGGCGATTCCTCGATCGGGATGAACGTGGCCGCGCTGGCGCTCGAGGGCAATGCGTTGGTCATCGATCCGAATCTCGACGTGAACGAGACAGCGGCGATCGTGCTGGACGCGAAGCGCGGCGGCGGCAAGAGCGCGGTGATGATCATGGGCGGCGGCAGTCCCAAGAACTTCATGCTGCAGACCGAGCCGCAGATCCAGGAAGTGTTGGGCATCGACGAGAAGGGCCACGACTACTTCCTGCAAGTGACCGATGCGCGTCCCGATACGGGCGGCTTGTCGGGTGCGACGCCGGCCGAAGCGGTGAGCTGGGGCAAGATCGATCCTGACCGGCTGCCCGACGCGGTGGTGTGCTACACGGATTCGACGATCGCCCTGCCGCTGCTCACGTCGTACGCGCTGGCCAAACGAAAGCCGCGCCGGCTCAAGCGTCTCTTCGAGCGGCGGGGCGACATGATGGAAGCCCTGGTGCGCGAAGCGCGGGCGGCGTCTGGAGTCACGCCGGCCCGCCGTTAGGCGGCTCCGGCGCCCCGTAGCGGCATCGGTAATCGTTAGGCGCGCGGCGTCGTCGTCAGGTACGGTCGTCGCGCACGCGGGCGACGAAGCCCACGCGCGACATCGCCCCGCGTGACACGTAGTACGCCAGGTCCTCGCGGCCGAGGACGGCGCGCGCGATCGCGCGGTCGGACCAGCCTTCCGCAATACGATGCTCGATTGCACCGATCGTGGCGTCGAGCCAGTCGGCTTTGGCGGCCAGCGCGGCCACAGGATCACGCACCAGGCCGCGGTGCGCGTCGAAGAAGCGACGGGGCCGGAGCGCCGCGGCGTGCCGCAAGCTGCGCACGAGCTCGCGCGGTCGCTCGTCGCTGTGCGCGGCGCGCACCTTCACGCCGAGGAACAGATCGCCGCCGAAGATGGTCTCGCGCTCGGCGTCCCACACGATGTGGTGGTCCGGCGCGTGTCCCGGCGTGGGCACGAGACGCAGCGCGTCGCTCGAGAATCGCGTGATCGGCGTGCGCAGCCGCGGCGGATTGCCCCAGATGACGCGGCGATGCAAGGCAAGACGTTCCGGTACTTGTAGCAGCGCGACCGTTGCGTCTGACGCGCCGATCGGTATCCCCATGCGTGCGGCAAGCTCGGCGTTGCCTCCGTGATCTTCGTGGTGATGCGTGATGAGAATGCCATCCGGTCGCGCGCGCGTCAGATACCGGCCGACTGCGCGTGCGACCAACGGAAATCCCAGGTCGACAAGGACACCGCGTACGAGGTACGCGCTCACGCCGTACCCGATCGACCGCCCGACGACACTCGACATGAGCAGCTGCGTCACGTCGCCGTGAGACTGGATTCGAAGTGTCATGCGACTCTCTCTCGCATCTAATGCCTCACTTCCCGCACGCCATGCGCGGCGCGCCTCGTCTCAGGGTAGACACCGCCCCGTTTGCCGTCTACTATGGAGACATGAGCCCTCTCTCCGGAGCACGAGTGCGAGAATTCGCGCGAGCGACGCGAGCGCATGCCGATGCGCTTTCACGCGCGCAACGCGGATCGGCGCCAATCGCTACGTAGAGAGAGGGTCCCAGGCACGCTTGCCCGCAATCGCCCGGCCCCCTTCCCGGAGGCCGGGCGCTCCACTTTTTGCGCAGTGATGAATCGATGATCGAGGAACTGAAGGAGAAGCTGCAAGCCGAGGTCGACCGGCTGCAGCACGAACTGAACGTCGTGCTGCCCCAGGAGATCCGCAAAGCCGTGGAGCTCGGCGACCTGCGCGAGAACAGCGAGTACAAAGCGGCGCTGGAGCGGCAGCAGTTCGTGCAGGCCCGGTTAGGCCACCTCAGGCAGCGGCTGAGCAAGTTGTCGCAGATCGACGTCGCACAGATTCCCACCGATCGCGTGGGACTGGGCTCGCGCGTCACCGTGAAGGATGTGAAGAGCGGTGCGCTCGAGGTGTATCACATGGTGTTCGGCGATGCGGTCGAATTCGAGGATGGCCACGTGACGATGGCATCGCCCATCGGGCGCGCGCTGGTCGGTAAGGCGGTGGGCGAGGTGGCGGTGCTCAAGCTGCCGGCGACGACGCGACAATTGGAGATCATCGAGCTGCTCACCATTCACGCGCAGGCGTGACGAGCGCAGGCGCGGTGGGCCCATACACGATCGCCGCGTCGCGCGCGTACTCCGCGACGTCGGCGGCCGTCCACCCGTAGGATGGGGCGAGCGCGGACGCGAGCGCCAGTCCGTGGTCCGCGAGCTGCCAGGCCAACGGCACGCGACGCATCAACACGTCGCCTAACGAAAGGGCCATTTCACGAGCGACGGCCCACGCCACCTCGGCGTGGAGGTACGGCAGCGGCGGCGATAGCGGGACCGCGAGCCGGCTGTCCGATTCGGCGAGGGACCAGACGGCGGCCCATTCGCTGCCGTAGCGGTGCACGAGGTGCGCAGCGAGGACGTGCGAGCCGGTACGCCGTGCGGCCTCCTCCCGTTGGGCATCGAGTGCGACGTCGCCGCCGGGGAGCGGTACGGTGCCCGTGGGTGCCTCGCGCGCCGGCCGGCCGAGCATCCGTTGGACCGCATCGACGGCGTCGCGCGCCATCACCCGGTAGGTGGTGAGCTTCCCGCCTGACACAGTGATGAGTCCCGGCGCCGTGGTGGTCACGGCATGCTCGCGCGACAGCGCATCGGGATGTCGTGGGTCACCGCCGATGAGCGGCCGAATGCCGGCCCACGCGGCGATCACGTCCGCGGGCATGAGACGCGCGGCCGGGAAGTATGCGTCGACCGACCGCAGGAGGTAGGTAACATCGTCGGGAGTGGCGCACACCGCGTCGGGTTCGCCATTGTAGTCTGTATCGGTCGTACCGACGATCGTGGTCGCGCCCGCGGGAAGCACGAAGAACACGCGTCCGTCGACCGGCGACAAAAGCGTGAGGGCGCCGGCGTTTCCGACGCGCTCGGCGGGCAGCGCGACGTGGACGCCTTTGGTCCCGCGCACCGATGCCGTTGCGTTAGGCTCGGCGAACCGGCGAATGGCGTCGCTCCACGGACCGGTTGCGTTGACTACGGTGCGTGCGGCGATGTCGAACGAGTGGCTTGTGATCGTGTCGTACGCGTGCGCACCGTGCACGGCGCGCGAGTCGCGCAGCAGTCCGTCCACTCGAACGCGGCTCGCCACGATGGCGCCCGCTTCGTGCGCGGCGCGCGCATTGAGGAGGGTGAGACGAGCGTCGTCCGTGGCCGCATCGAAGTAGGTCGCGCCCCCGCGCAAGCCGGGGCGTCGCAGCGCGGGTTCGAGGGTCGACACCGCGGGCGCGCTCAGCGCGTGGTGCGGCGCGACGTTGCGAAACAAGGCCAGCGCATCGTACACGGTGAGTGCCGCGCGCAGTTTCCACGTCGGGATGCGCGCGCCGTCGAACACCGGCCAGAGGAATTGCAGCGGACGCACGATGTGCGGTGCGATGCGCATGAGCGTGCGTCGTTCCTGGCTCGCCTCGAACACGAGGTGCAGTTGACCGTTTTCGAGATAGCGAAGACCGCCGTGCACGAGTCGCGACGAGCGGCTCGACGTGCCGCTCGCGAAATCCGCTTGCTCGACGAGCGCGACTCGCAAGCCGCGCATCGCGGCGTCGCGCGCGACGCCGGCGCCGACGATGCCGGCCCCGATCACCAGCAAGTCGAACGTGTCGCGCGCGAGCGCGGCAATGAACGCTGGCCGTTGGGCGCCGCCGAACGCGGGCCGCGATGTTTGCGTCATCGGATCGGCCGTATGGTTGAGCGATGAGCGATCGCGCGGAATGGGAGTGGCGACATGGTGCCGCGCTGGGCGCGCCGCTCGGCGCGCCGTCGGTGTGGGTGATGTCGCGCGCGCTCGGGCTGAGCGCGCGAGATGTGATTGTCGATCTGGCTGCCGGACGGGGCCGTCATGCCGTGCCGCTGGCGCGTGCGGGGCGTCGCGTGATCGCGATCGACATCGTCGCAGCCGCGCTGGCCGATGCGCGTGCCGCGTCGCCGATGCATGCGATCGCGGCGGATGCAGCATGTCTGCCGCTCCGCGGCGAAGCCATCGATTCGATAGTCTGCGTCAACTTTCTCGATCGCGATCTGTTCGTCACGCTGCCTTCGTTGTTGCGCCCCGGTGGGACGGCGATCATTGAAACGTTTACCGTTGCCCAACGCTCGTTGGGCCGCGGCCCGACGAGCGATGCGCATCTACTCGAGCGAGACGAGTTGCCCGCGCTGCTTGCACCGCTCGTGATGCTCGAATATCGGGAGGGGCTGGTGCGGGATGACGCCGGCGAGCGATACGTGGCACAAGCCATGGCGATGAAGGAGGTCATAGCGCGACGGTGAACGCAAGAACGATATGGGCGAAACCGCTCGGGCGGCGAGACCGCGGTGTGTCGGGCCGAATGGCGCCCGGCAATCCGCGGGCCTAAGTTTCCGCCATGGAAAGCTATGGACGCAACGGCCGACGCGTGGCACTCGTGGCCGGGTTGCGTACGCCGTTCGCCAAGGCCGGAACGATCCTCAAGTCGATGAGCGCGCAAGAGCTCGGGCGCGCGGTGGTCGCCGAGCTGCTCGAGCGGACGACGCTCGATGCGCGTGAAATCGACATCATTGTATTCGGGACGGTCGTGCCATCGGTGCTCGCGCCGAACATCGCGCGAGAGGTGGCGCTGTTGCCGATGTTGCCGAAGGACATACCGGCGTTCACGGTGAGTCGGGCGTGTGCTTCGGCGAACCAGGCGATCACCGACGCGGCGGACCAGATCGTGCTCGGTCACGCGGACGTGGCCATCGCCGGAGGCGCCGAGTCGTTGTCGAACGTGCCGATTCTGCATTCGCGCCGCTTTTCGGATGTGCTCGTGAGCGCGAGTAAGGCGAAGTCGTTGGGCGGGCGGCTCGGCGCGTTTTCGCGGGTGCGTCCGCGCGATCTGGTCCCGATCACACCGGCGATCGCGGAGCCATCGACCGGCGAAACGATGGGGCAGTCGGCGGAGAAGATGGCCAAGCTCAACCACATTCCGCGCGAGGAGCAGGATCAATTCGCGCTGCGGTCGCATCGCCTGGCGGCAGCGGGTACACAGGACGGGCGCCTGACGTCGGAGATCATGCCGTTGTACGTGCCGCCCGTGTACGACACCTGGGCGACGAGCGACAACGGCGTTCGCACGGATACGAGTCTGGAGCAGCTCGCAGGGCTCAAGCCCGTGTTCGACCGGCGGTATGGGTCGGTGACGGCGGGGAACTCGTCGCCGCTCACGGATGGCGGCGCGGCCGTGATCCTGATGAGCGAGGAGAAGGCTCGTGCGTTAGGCATGGCGCCGCTCGCCTACCTGCGGTCGTACGCGTACGCGGCGCTCGATCCGGGCGAACAGCTGCTCCAGGCACCCGTATTCGCGGCCCCGAAAGCGCTCGAGCGTGCTGGCCTAACGCTGGCCAACATCGACCTGGTCGAGATGCACGAGGCGTTCGCGGCGCAAGTGTTGTCCAACCTGCAGGGCTTCGAGAGTACGAGTTGGGCGGAGCGCGCGGGGTTGTCGCAGCCGATGGGCGAGGTGGACCGGTCGCGGCTCAACGTCATGGGCGGCTCGATCGCGATCGGCCATCCGTTCGGCGCCACAGGCGCGCGCATCACGACGACGCTGGCGCACGAGCTCAAGCGGCGCGGCGGGCAGTTCGGGTTGATGACCGTGTGCGCCGCAGGCGGGATGGGGTTCGCGATGGTGTTGGAGAACGCGGCGTGAGCGCAGCGACGGATACGGCGCAGGCGGCGACCGCGCTCTCGGTCGACATCCAGAACGGCATCGCGATCGCGACGCTCGACGTGCCCGATGCGTCGGTGAACGTGCTCGATGCAAACGTGGTGACGGAGTTCGCGTCGTTTTTCGATCGTGTCGATCGCGACGCGGCGATCCGCGCCGTGGTGCTCCTCTCCGGCAAGCCGGAGAATTTCATTGCCGGCGCGGACATCGAGCAGTTCACGGCGTTGCACAGCGCGCAGGACGGCGAAGAGTTGAGCCGGCGCGGACAGGCGCTGATGAGCCGGCTCGAACACCTGCGCGTACCGATCGTCGCGGCCATACACGGTGCGTGTTTAGGCGGCGGACTCGAAGCCGTCATCGCGTGCTCGTATCGCATCGTGACGGATCATCCCAAGAGTGTGTTGGCGGCGCCGGAGGTACAGCTCGGGATCTTCCCAGGCGCCGGAGGCACGCAACGGTTGCCGCGACTGATCGGGCTGCGCGCGGCGTTGGACGTGATTCTCACCGGGCGCAACGTGCGCGCCAAGAAGGCGCTGCAGTTAGGCCTGGTGGACGAGATGGTGCATCCGTCCATCTTGCGCGACGTCGCGATGGATCGGGCGCGCCAGCTGGCGGATGGCACGATGTCGCGGTCGCGCGGCCGGGCGTCGCGCGGGCTGGCCGCGGCGGTGCTCGAGGACAATCCGTTAGGCAGGCGGCTGGTGTTCTCTCGCGCGCGCGCCGGCGTGCTGGCGAAAACGCAGGGCAACTATCCGGCGCCGATCGCGGCCATCGATGCCGTTCGCGCGGGTTACGAGCACGGCCCCGACCGTGGGTACGCCGAGGAAGCGCGGTTGTTCGGCGAGATGGCGGTGACGGATGTGTCGCGCCAGTTGGTGTACCTGTTCTTCGCGACCACTGCGCTCAGGAAGGATCCGGGGACTCCGGTGCCGGCAGCGCCGTTGCCGGTGCGCAAGTTAGGCATCTTGGGCGCCGGCTTCATGGGTTCGGGCATCGCGTCTGTGGCGGCGATGCAGGGCACGATCGTCCGGCTCAAGGATGCGGAGTATGCCCGCGTTGCCAAGGGACTCAAAGCCGTGAACGACGTACTCGCCGAGCGCGTGCAGAAAAAACAAATCACGCGGCGCCAGTTCGACGACCAGATGTCGCTCGTAGGCGGGACGACCGATTATTCCGGCTTCTCGACGTGCGACCTGGTGATCGAGGCCGTGTTCGAAGACCTCGACCTCAAGCACCGAGTGCTTCAGGAGGCGGAGCGCGCAATGCCGAGCGATGCAATTTACGCGTCGAACACGAGCACGATTCCCATCTCGCGCATCGCCGAGGTGTCGAAGCGTCCGGAGCAAGTGCTCGGCATGCACTTCTTCTCGCCGGTGCCCAAGATGCCGTTACTCGAGGTGATCGTGACCCCGCGCACCGCCGCGGTGGCCACGTCCACTGCCGTCGCGTTCGGCAAGAAGCTCGGCAAGCACGTCATCGTGGTGAACGACGGTCCGGGATTCTACACGACGCGCACCCTCGCCGCGTTCCTCAACGAAGCAGGCTATCTGTTGGACGAAGGCGTGTCGATCGAAGCCCTCGATCGAGCGCTGGTCGACTTCGGATTTCCCGTTGGGCCGATTACGCTCATGGATGAGGTCGGGCTCGACGTGGGCGCCAAGGTCGCGACCGTGCTGCGTGATGCGTTCGGCGACCGGCTCACTCCATCGCAATCGTTGTCGCGCGTCGTGGCATCGAGTCGGTTAGGCCGCAAGGGAGGCAGCGGCTTTTATCGCTACGACGGCCCCGGCGGCAAGAAGGCCGGTGTGGACGAAACCGTCTACACGCTGCTGCCGACAGGCGTGAACCGCACCGAGATCCCGGTGCTCGAGATGCAACAGCGATGTGTGCTGGCCATGGTGAACGAGGCGGCACGGTGTCTCGAGGAAGGGATTCTTCGCTCGGCACGCGACGGCGACGTGGGCGCGGTATTCGGCATCGGGTTCCCGCCGTTCCGCGGCGGGCCGTTCCGGTACGTGGATTCCGTCGGCATCGCGCACATCGTGCGGCAGCTCGAAGTGTACCACGGGCGATTCGCGCCGCGGTTCGAGCCGGCTCGCATTCTGCACGACCGCGCCGCGCAGGGCGGCGGACGCTGGCTCGATTGACTGGACTGGCGATGAACGCGAGGACTAGCTTATGCGCCGCCGCGCACGCGTAGGGCGTTCACCGAACCGTATACTGCGTCCCCGATCACCAGACGACATGTTGCGTCGAACCTTCCTCTATTTGTCGAACCAACCACGGCTATTCCACTTCGTTCGCCACAACGGCATGGCCAAGCGATTCGCGTCGCGATTCGTGGCGGGCGAGACGCTGGATTCCGCGCTGGCGGCAGTGCGTCAGCTCAACGCACGGAAGATCCGCGCGTCGCTCGATCTGTTAGGCGAAAGCGTGACGAACGAAGCCGAGGCGCGCGCGGCGAGCCGGTCGTACCTGCAGATGCTCGACCGGATTCACGAGTCCGGTCTCGATGCGAACGTGTCGGTCAAGCTCACGCAGATGGGGCTCGACATCAGCGAGGAGCTGTGCGTCGACATCATGCAGCAGATTCTCGAGCGCGCGCGGAGCTATCACACGTTCGTGCGGTTGGACATGGAGGGCAGTGATTACACCGACCGCACGCTGCGGCTGTTCGAGGACCGGTTGTATCCGAGTTTTCCCGAGAACGTCGGCATTGTGTTGCAGAGCTACCTGTATCGAACGAAGGCAGACGTGGAGCGGGCGATCCAGCTCAAGTGCCGCGTGCGGTTGTGCAAGGGTGCGTACAACGAGCCGGCGACGGTCGCGTTCCCGGAGAAGCGCGACGTGGACGCGAGCTACGTGAAGTGCATGCAGGCGCTGCTTCTCGAAGGGAACTATCCCGGCATCGCGACGCACGATCCCACGATCCTGGCGCAGGCCAAGCGATTCGTGCGCGCGCAGAACGTCGCGTCCGAGCGATTCGAGTTCCAGATGTTGTACGGCGTGAGGCGCGACCTGCAGGACCAGATCGTGCGCGAGGGGTTCAACATGCGCGTGTACGTGCCGTTCGGCACGCAGTGGTATCCCTATCTCATGCGGCGGTTGGCGGAGCGCCCGGCGAACGTCGCGTTCATCACCGGCAACATGGTGCGCGAGCTCGTTGCCGGGCGGCATTGATGCGACCGGGTCCGGCGCGGATGCATCGTGGGTAGGTTCCTTCCTCCCGATCACTCGAAAGGCGACGAGCGGACGCTCGGCGGCTACATGGCAGTCCACGCGCGTCCGGCGGCGTTCGAAGGGCGCGACGGCCGGTCGTACAGCGTGTCGATCGAGACGGACGAGACGGGCGATCCGGACGCGCCGGTGGGAGCGTACCTGCTGTTCGTGCAATGGAGCCCCGGCGAGCCACGCGTGAGCGGGCACCTCGAAACGGACTTTCTCGAGCGGTCGCGCACGGACGAGGACGCGCGGGCGCGTGTCGGCGCGCTGCCCCTCGAGCGGGCGCGCGAGCTCCTCGACAGTCTGATCGCGGAGCGGCTGCCTAACGCAGGGCGTCCGTGGTGGGAGGCAATGCGCGACGAGGACGGCACGTGAGCGCACCGGAGCGCCGGTGAAGGCCGTGGTGTTGCGCGGCACGGGCGGGGTCTGGCGCGCTCGCGATGGGTCCGGCGCGGAGCACGATGTCTCGCTCCGCGGGCGGCTCAAGCACGGCGAGTCGCTCAAGCTGGTGGTCGGCGACGAGGTGGAGCTCGAACGCGATGCACGCGATGGAACGTGGGCGATCGCGGACATCCTGCCGCGCCGCTCGCGGCTGGCGCGGCGCGCGCCGGGCGGGGCGTACGGCGAGCGGGTGGTGGCCGCCAACGTCGATCAGGTGGTGGTGGTGTTCGCGGCCGCGCACCCCACGCCTAACGCAAGAATGCTCGACCGGTTTCTCGTCATCGCCGCGGCGAACGATGTGCCGGCGCGCATCGTGATCAACAAGGTGGACCTCGCATCGGACGATGCACGCACCATCTTCGCGTCCTACGCGGACGCGGGATATCCGGTGCACGGCACGAGCGTGCCGCAGCGAGCGGGACTCGACGCGCTGCACGACGTGCTGCACGGACGGGTGTCGGCGCTCACCGGGCCATCGGGCGTGGGGAAGTCATCGCTACTCAATGCGATGTATCCGGGGCTGTCGCTGCGTGTGGGCGAGATCAGTCGTTCGGTGGACAAAGGGCGGCACACCACCGTGGCTGCCACGATGCATCCGCTGCCGGATGGCGGCTACGTGATGGACACGCCCGGGCTTCGCGAAGTGGGCGTGTGGAACGTCGCACCGCGCGATCTGGACCGGTGCTTTCCGGAATTTCGTCGGTTCGTGACCGAATGCCGGTTTCGCGATTGCCGGCATCACGACGAGCCGGGGTGCGCGGTGCGATCGGCCGTCGAATCTGGTGCGGTGACATCGCAGCGATACGACAGCTATCGCCGCCTCCGAACGGAGCTGGAGACGTCGACGCGATGAAACGGACGATGAACGACCGCGCGCGCGCGCTGCCATTTCGGGAGGCACTGTTGTCGCGCCTCGAGGCGCCGTGGGCGCGGGTGGTCACGCTGTTCGCGCGCAGCGACTGGGACGAGGGCGCGCTCCTCATGGCGTTCGCGCTGCTCATCGGCGTTGGCGCCGGGTTAGGCGTCGTCGGGTTCTATCACCTGATCGACGCGGCGTACGACCTCTTCATCGTCATGATCGGATCGCGGCTGCGCGTGACGACGCACGTGGTGTATCGGCCCGCGCTCACGGCGCTGGGGCTGTGGGCCGCATGGGCGCTGGTGCGCCGGATTCCGGAGGGACAGAACGTCTCCGACGTTCAACTCTCGGTGGCCAAGCGGGGCGGCGTGCTGCGCTGGCGGCAAATTCTGGTGCGAACGCTGGCGTCGGCGGTCACGTTAGGCTCGGGCGGGTCGGCCGGCAGCGAAGGCCCAACGGCGGTGTTGGGCGCCGGCATCGGGTCGTTCATTGGACAGGGGCTCCGCTTCCAACAGCGGCGCCTCAAGATCCTCGTCGGGTGCGGCGCCGGCGCGGGCATTGCTGCCGCGTTCAATGCGCCGTTCGCCGGCGCGTTTTTCGCGCTCGAGGAAGTGCTCGGGTCGTTCTCGATCGGCGCGTTCAGCCCGGTGGTCATCGCGAGCGTGGCCGGCGCGCTCACGGTGCGGCCGTTCCTCGGGTCGCATCCGGCATTCCACATTCCGGCGTACGGCACGATCCGCCCGGCCGCGATTCTGCTCTTCTATCCGCTGTTGGGCATCGTGTGCGGCCTCTGGTCCGCGTTCTACACGCGGACCTTCTTCGCATCGGCATCGGCGTTCGCGGGCGCGCGCGGTCCCCGCTGGCTGCGGCCGATTCTGGGCGGCCTGATCGTCGGGCTGATCGTCTACGCCTCGGGCGGTCTGCTCGTCGGCAACGGGCATCTCGCGATTCCGACGCCGATCTTCGGCGGGATCGCGTGGTATCTCCTGTTAGGCATCGCGCTCGCCAAGTCCGTGGCCACCGCCGTGACGCTGGGCTCCGGTGGATCGGGCGGCGTGTTCACGCCCACGCTGTTCATCGGCGCGGCGTTGGGCGGCGCCATGGGGCGCCTCGCACACCTCGGATTTCCCAATTTCGGCTTGCATCCCGAAGCGTGGGCGCTCGTCGGCATGGCGGGGCTCGTCGCCGGCGCCAATCGCGCACCACTTACCGCGATCTTCATGGTGTTCGAGATGACCAACGACTATCAGCTGGTGCCGCCGCTGATGCTCGTCTCGGTCATTGCGTTCGCCGTGGCTCGCAAGTGTGCGCCGTACGGCCTCTACGATGGATGGCTCGAGCGCCGCGGCGAGCATCTCGCCCACGGCGCCGACCGCGCGCTCATGCACCGCATACGCACGGCTGAGGCCCTCGAGACGCACCCGATCGTGGTGCGACCATCCGACACGTTGGCGGACGTGATCGCTGCGGCGGGGCGCACGCGGTATCCGACGCTGCCAGTCGTCGATCGCGATGACATGCTCCTCGGCGTGATCTCGTACGATGGATTGCGCCAGGCGATGTTGGATCGCGGTGCGCTCGCGGGTGTGGTCCTCGCCGCCGACCTGGCCGCGCCGACGGAGGTCGTGCTGCCCTCCGACTCCCTCGCCGACGCGCTGCGCAAAATGAACGCGCGCGCAATCGACGTAATCCCCGTAGTAATGAGTGAGGCGCATCCCCGGATCGTGGGCGTCCTGAGCCGTGCGGACGTGCTCGGCGCGTATGAGCGGGAGCTCATGCACGAAGTCTGAACGCCGGGGGGAAGTGGCGACTGGTCCGCCCGAGGGAATGGGGAGGCGCGGAGTAGGTCCGCTGAGGGAATGGGGTACCTGGCGAGGGGCCGCACCACGCAACCCTTCCTCTACACGTCGTGTCCCAAGGACAAGTCATTACGTGGGATCGCTTTCGCCCACGACGTTGCGACCGAGGTGCGGTGGACGAAACGGATCTCCTAACCAGAGCCCGAGCCGGCGATCCCGCGGCCGAGCGCGCGCTGTACGACGCGCACGTCGACCGTGTCTATCGACTCGCGTACCGGTTGGCGGGGAGTGACGACCTGGCGCAGGACTTCACACAGGACACGTTCATCCGCGCCTTCGCCCGGTTAGGCGACTTCCGGGGCGACTCGAGTTTCGGGACGTGGCTGCACACGATCGCGCTCTCCGTGTCGATGAACGGGTTGCGCAAGGTGAAGCGGTTCCGGGCGCGCGAAGCGGATCTGGACGAGGCGCGCGACCATGGGTGGACGGGGCGGCGGGCGGAGCCGGACTTGAAGCAGCGGCTCGCGGCCGCGATCGACGCACTGGCGCCGGGGTTCCGGGCGGTGTTCGTGATGCACGACGTGGAAGGATACACGCACGAGGAAATCGGCACTGCGTTAGGCATACAGCCGGGGACGTCCAAGGCGCAACTCTCGCGGGCGCGCGCCAGGCTCCGTGAAGCCCTGTCCGATTTTGCAGGAGAATGGACCGCATGAGCGACGACAAGTTCGATGAATTCCTGCAGCGGGCGGCGCGCTCGTACCACGAGCCGCCGGCCACGCCGCGCGAGGAGATGTGGACGCGTATCGAGGCCGAGCGCCGCGTTCGCCGGCTGGCGGTCCCGACGCAGCGGCGCCGGTGGTGGCTCACCGCCTCGGCCCTCGCGGCGACGCTTCTGTTAGGCGTAGCCCTCGGCACCTGGATGGAGAGCGGGAGGGAGACGACGGGATCGCGGCCACCGACTGTGGCAATGGGTCCATCCACGACGCCCGCGCCCTCGGCGACCACACCCGTCGCTGCGGCGCCCGCGGCGCCCGCGGCGCGCGGCGGTGCGACGGGTCGCGCTCCGGCGCCTAACGCTGCCGGCTCGCTCACCTTCGATGCGGCCGCCGCCGATCACCTCGGGCGCGCGGAAGCCCTCCTCACGACGTTCAACACGGAGTCCTCGCACGGCACCATCGACCCGCAGGTCGGAGCCTGGGCCGGTGACCTGCTCACGACAACGCGACTCCTGCTGGATTCCCCGCGTGCCCGCGATCCGCGCACGCGCAAACTGTTGAGCGATCTGGAGGTGGTGCTCGCCCAGATCGCCCAGCTCAAGTCCCAATCGGATTCGTCGTCCGATGAGCTCGAGATCATCGAACAGGCGGTCCGCAGCCAAAACATGATGACCCGATTGCGCGATGCGACGCCTCCAGGGAGCGCCGCACCCGCCTCTGGCTCCTGAGGAGACCCTCGATGCCGACCTTCTTGATGGTGATGTCGTTCTTGATAGTGATCAGCGCGCCGCATGGCATCCTCTCGATGCCTCACGTAGCGCCGGCCGTCGCGCCGACGCCGACGCACGCCTTCGCCACGCAACCTCCGGCCGCGATGTTTCCCGGCGACTCCGCGGACTCGCTCTATCGCGTGGCCCGGAAGGCGCTGAACGACGGCGACTATCGTCGCGCGGCGACGCTCTTCCGCCAGATCGCGGAAGACTACCCGAGCTCGCGCTACGCCGGCGACGCGCTCTACTGGCAGGCGTTTTCGCTCTACCGCCGCGGGGGAAACGGCGACCTGCATTCCGCACTCGACGCGCTCGAGGCCCAACGGAGCAAGTATCCGTCGGCCGCGACGCACGGCGACGCTGCAGCGCTCTCGACGCGGATCAACGGCGAGCTGGCGCGCCGCGGTGATTCGGGAGCCGGCGCGTACGTGGCTCAGACTGCCGCGGGCGCCACAAAGGGCTGTCCGAACGAAGACGACGACATGCGTGTGGCGGCGCTCAACGCGCTGATGCAGATGGATGCGCAGGAGGCGCTGCCCGTGTTGCGCAAAGTGCTCGCTCGCCGCGACGCGTGCTCCGAAGCCCTGCGCAAGAAGGCGGTGTTCATCGTCGCGCAGAAGGAAGACACCGAAAGCGCCGACATCCTGTTGAGCGTCGCACGCAGCGACCCATCGAACGATGTGCGCGAATCGGCCGTGTTCTGGCTCGGCCAGGTGTCGGGTGAGCGGTCGGTGTCGCTGCTCGATTCGATTCTCACGTCCACCAAAGATGAGAATCTGCAGGACAAGGCGATCTTCGCGTTGTCACAGCACGGCGGCGAGCGTGCCGGCAAGATCCTGCGCGACCTGATCACGCAGCCTAACACATCGGATGACGTGAAGTCGCGTGCGATCTTCGCGCTCGGCCACTACCGGGGCGACGCGTCCGATTTCGCCTACTTGCGCGACGTGTTTCCGAAACTCGACAAGCCGGAGCTCCGGGAGCAGGTAATCCAATCGATGGCGCAGAGCGACGACCCGGACAACCGCCGCTGGCTGTTAGGCGTCGCCGAGGATCCGCATCAGGACGTGGAGATTCGCAAGAAGGCGTTGTTCTGGGCCGGCCAGGGCGGCGTGCCGATCGCCGATCTGTCGTCGATGTACGATCGCATGACCGATGACGCGCTCAAGGAGCAGGTGATCTTCGTGCTCTCCCAGCGCGAGGAGCGCGAGGCGACCGACAAACTCATCGACATCGCGCGGCACGACCACAACATCGAACTGCGCAAGAAGGCGATCTTCTGGTTAGGCCAGCGAGATGATCCGCGCGTCCGCAAACTTCTGGAGGAGCTGATCACCAATGACTCCATCTGATCGGGTGAGGCGGGCCGCGTGCGCCGCGGCGGCCGTGCTGGCCGCGCTCGGACCGTCGATGGCGCGGGCCCAGTCCATAGCCGACCGCGTGCGCGGCGCATCGGGCGACGTCGAGATTCGGTTCGCGGCGCGCCCCGGCGTGTGCGGCGACGGCGAAGGGTCGGTGAACTTCCGGTCGCGTCACGACACCGGCAACGACGGATCCTGGCACTGCGAGCCTGGGCCGGTCCGGGTGCGCCTCAGCGTACACGACGGCACGGTGCAGGCCATCCACACGCTGGTCGGCACGCGCCACCGCGCGATCGCGGGCCTAACGGACCTCGGCGCGGTGGGCGACCGGGATGCGGTGCAGTACTTTCTGTCGCTGGCCCGCAGCGCCGCCGTGCCGGTGGCGCGCGAAGCCGTGACACCCGTCGCGCTCGCAGATTCCATGACGGTCACGCCGGAGTTGCTGACGCTGGCCACGGAGCGCTCGCACCCGATCGAGGTGCGCAAGTCCGCGCTGTTCTGGGCGGGGCAGGTGGACGAGAGCGACGTGAGCGCACCCGTGCAGCGCATTGCCGATGACACGACCGAGGACCGGCGTCTGCGCGAGCAGGCCGTGTTCGTGTTGTCGCAGCTGCCCGATGGCGCCGGCGTGCCGGGTCTCACGCGGGTCGCGCGATCGAGCGCAGAGCCGTGGCTCGCGGCCAAGGCCACGTTCTGGCTCGGCCAGATCGACGATCCAGGCGCGAGCCAGACGCTGCGCCAACTCGTGACCGATCGCAGCGTGAGCGACGAGGTCAAAGGGCAGGCCGTGTTCGTGCTCGGCCAACACGATTCGCAAGACGACCAGGCGTTCCTCCGCAGCCAGTTCGACGCGTTAGGCACGAAGAAATTGCAGGACCGCGTGCTCATGGGTGTCGCGCAGCATGGCGGCCCCGATGCGAAGGCCTGGCTGTTGGGCATCGTTACGGACTCGGCCCGCCCCGTGGAGGTGCGGAAGCAGGCGCTCTTCTGGGCGGGACAGAGCGAGGCACTCACGACATCCGATCTCAGCGCGCTCTACGGCCGCCTGCACGACGACGCCATGCAGCGCCAAACGATCTTCGTGCTCTCGCAGCGCGACGACTCGGCGGCGACCGACGAGCTCATGCGCATCGCGCGCTCGGATCCCGAGCACGACCTGCGCAAGCAGGCGATGTTCTGGCTGGGCCAGAAGAACGATCCGCGCGTGGCGAAGTTCCTCGCCGACATTCTCGAGCACTGAGGGCGCGGCAATGCGCTACGGTGTGCTGATGGCGGCGGCGTTTGCGTTAGGCGCCGGGCGCGCCGCCGGGCAGTCCCTGGCGCAACGCGTGAGCAGCGCCGGTGACGGCCGCGTGCAGCTGCGCTTCGCGTCGCGTCCGGGTGTGTGCGGCGACGGACACAGCACGATCTCCGGCGGAGACCACAACTTCATGCGCGGCGACTGGTCGTCACGCGACGCCGAGGGGGAATGGCGCCAGCGCTGCGAGCCGGGTCCGGTGCGCGTGGTGCTGCGCACGGCGAACGGGTCGGTCGAACGTCTGAGCGTGAACATCGGCGGCAACGACAGTGGCGCCGACGTGCACGATCTCGGCATGGTGTCCGCTCGCGACGCGGTGAGCTACTTGCTCGATCTGGCCGGCGGGACGTCGCACCGCGTGGGCGACGATGCGGTGTTGGCCGCCGTGCTGGCCGACAGCACCACCCCGTGGCCGTCGCTCATCACGCTGGCGCGCAACGCGCAGTCGCACGACACGCGTGAGAGCGCGACCTTCTGGTTAGGCCAGGCGGCCGCGGCGCGCATCAATGGCACGACGCTGTTCGGCGACCACGACCAGGCGGACGAGTCGGACGACGAAGCGGTGCGTGGTGAGGCGATCTTCGCGATCTCGCAGCAGCCGCGCGACGAGAGCGTGCCGGTGCTGATTCGCGTCGCACGCACCAACAAAGACCCCGTGCTGCGCAGGAAGGCGCTGTTCTGGCTCGGCCAGAGCGGCGATGCGCGCGCGATCGATCTCTTCAGCCAGATCTTGAGCGGCGCCGAGCGCTGACGCGGTCTTCCGCGCGCGCTGACCCGACACCAACTTACCGGCCGCGTCGTGCGTCGTGCGACGCGCGCCGGACCTGCTCCCGGTCGCGCGCCGCAGCGTGTGCCTCCGGGAGGCTGTCATGGTGTCGAGACGGAAATTCATTGGTGTGTCCGCCGTGGCCGTCGCCGGCACGGCGTGTCATGCATCCACGGCGCGCACCGAGCCCGAGCCGACCGATGGTGGCGTCGCGCAGCCGCCTGCCATCGCGGCGCTCACGTCGGTGAAGAGCCAGGCCCAACCGATCACGGTGGACGAACGACGCGCCCGCATCGAGCACGCGCGTGCGCTCATGCACGACAGCGACCTGAGTGCGATGATGCTCACGGGCGGCACGTCGCTCGATTACTTCACCGGTATCCAGTGGGGATTGAGCGAGCGGTTGCTCGCGGTCGTGCTTCCCGTCCGCGGCACGCCGTTCCTCGTGACGCCGGCGTTCGAACGCTCGCGCGCGATGGAGCAGGTTGCCGAGGGGCCGCTCGATACCGGCACGGACGTGATGACCTGGCAGGAGCACGAGAGTCCGTACGCCCTCGTCGCGCGGGGCCTGCAGTCGCGGGGCCTCGCCACTGGCCGGTTAGGCATCGAGGAGACCGTGCGCTACGTGTTCAGCGACGGCGCGGCGCACGCGCTGCCGGCCATGTCGCTCGCCAGCGCCACGCCGGTGACCGCGGGCTGCCGCATGGTGAAGACGGATCACGAGGTGGCGCTCATGCGGCTGGCGGCCGCGGTGACGCTGCGGGCGTATCACGCCACGTGGCAGTCGATCCGGGAGGGCATGACGCAGCAGGACGTGAGCGCGTTGGTCGCCGCCGGACATCACCGGCAAGGCTTCGACGGGGAGGCGACGGTGCAAGTGGGCGAGTACTCGGCGCTGCCGCACGGGTCGCGCACGCCCCAGACGATTCGCGACGGCACCATCGTGATGATCGACGGCGGGTGCAAAGTGGAGGGCTACACGTCCGACATCACCCGCACATTCGTGCTCGGCACGCCTAACGATGAAATGAAAAAAGTGTTCGACATCGTGTACCGCGCGCAGACGGCCGCCTTGCAGACGGCGCGGCCGGGGCGCGAGTGTCAGGCGGTGGATGCCGCGGCGCGCAAGGTGATCGTCGACGCCGGCTACGGTCCCGACTACACGTACTTCGCGCATCGACTGGGCCACGGCATGGGGATGGACGGACACGAATGGCCGTATCTCGTGCGCGGCAACACGCTGCCGATGCAGCCCAACATGATGTTCAGCGACGAGCCGGGCATCTATATCCCGGGCAAATTCGGCGTGCGCATCGAGGATGACATGCACATCACCGCCGCCGGCGCGGAGCTGCTCACGCCGCGCAGTCCATCGCTCGAACAACCGTTCGGACCAACTGCCTAACGGACGGGCTGCGGCCGCCGGGCCGCTGTCACCCGTCGGCCGAGGGCGCGGAGCACGAAGCGCAGACGGTCCGCCCACGGCAGGCGGCCGAAGTTGGTCTTCACGACGCCGCGGGTGAAGTACGTCTTGTGGGTGTAGTCGATGGCCACGTCCATGACGACGGGACCGCCGCGCTCGGTGATGCCTGCCGCCTGGTCGACCACGTCGGCGATCTCGACGTCGCGGTCGAGGCGCAGGTACTGCACGCCCACCCCGGCGCACAGCTGCTCGAGGTCGTAGTCGGGCAGCTGGCTCGCGCTCTTTCTGCCTAACGCAAGCGATTGGAGCTGCGCGATCTGCGCGAGCTCATGGTCGCGCAGCACGACGACGGCGATGGCGACCTCGTGGCTCGCCGCCGTGAGCAGCTCGAGCCCCGTCATGAGGAACGCCCCGTCGCCCGTCAGCGCGACGCACGGCGTCTCGGGGCGCGCGAGCTTCGCGCCGATTGCCGCCGGCACGCTATAGCCCATGCAGGAGAAGTCCACGGGCGCGACAAAGTGGCCCGGGCGCTCGAGCCGCAGGCACTCCATGGCGAGGAAGGTTCCGTTGCCGCTGTCGGCAGTGTAGATCGTGGCCGGGCCGAAGCGGCGCTGCAGGCCCACGAGGAGCGCATGCGGCGTGACGCCGGTGGTGCTCGCGTTCTCGCGCCACGCGCGTTCCACGGCAGCGTGTCCGTCGCGAATGGCGGCGCGCATGGCGACGTCAATGGGCCGGTGCGTTAGGCGTGCGAGGAGCGCGTCGACGAACGCCCGCGCGTCGGAGACGATTGCCAGATCTGTCTCGACGTTGCGCTCCAGCGCCGTCTGCCCGATGTCGACGTGGATGAGCGGACGACGCGGCTCGGCGCCATAGCTCCCGGTAGCGACCTCCCCAAAGCGGCAGCCGATGGCGAGGGTGGCGTCGCACTCGTGCGCCACGGCGCGCGCGAAATGCGGCGCCGCTTCGCCGAATCCGGGCCAGAGCGCGAGCGGATGCGACTCGGGGAACACGCCTTTGCCGTGAATGGTTGTCGCGACCGGCGCCTCGAGTGTCTCGGCGAGCGCGACCACGTTGGCGCCGCGCGCGCCGAATCCCAGGTAGAGCAGCGGCCGGCGCGCGCCGGCGAGCAGCGCCGCCGCACGCTCCACGAGCTCGGCCGGCGGCTGCGGCGGCGGAGCGCCTAACGATAACGCCGGCGCGGCGTCGCCGTCGTGCGCCAGCAGATACATCTCGGCCGGCACCTCGACGAACACGGGACCCGGCACGCCGGCGCGCGCGATGCGACACGCCTCGCGCACCGTGCGGTAGAGGTCGGCGCCGTGCTCCGGCCGCATGATGCTCTTGGTGATCGGCCGCGCGAGCGCCACCTGGTCGATGTCGTGGAGCTGGAATGCCATGCCGGTGTCGCGCCGCACGCCGCAGCCCAACACGAGCATCGGGATGGTGTCGAGATATGCCTCGGCGATACCACTCAACGCGTGCGTGAGGCCTGCGCCCGGCACCAGCGCGGCGCAACCCAGCCGCCCCGACGCACGCCAGACGCCGTCGGCCATGAACGACGCGCTTTGCTCGTCGGTGACCAGGATGGGTTTGACGCGCGACGACCGCGCGAGCGCGTCGTACAGCTCGATGGTGTGCGTGCCGGGGATACCGAACGCGAACGGGACGTCCTCGTCCTCGAGCGCGCGCACCACGGACTCGGCACCGGTCGGCATCACAGTGCTGCCTAACGCAGGCGCGGCGCGCGCACGGCCGCTGCGCTCAGAAGCCGGTGAGCAGCGCGCGCGACACGTGCGTCGTGTCGCCGAGGTACGCGAACTTGACGTCGTGCATGTAGCGCCGCGCCGCGCGCTGGACGTCCTGCGGCGTCACGCGCCGCAGCTCGTTGGCGAAGTTGTCGGCAGCGTGCCAGTCCCCGCGATAGAGCTGCGAGCGCGCGAGAAAGGTTGCCTGCTGATCGTTCGTCTCGTTGTTCAGGAAGTACTCGGTGAGGAACTGCGCGACGATGACGTGCAGGTTGTCGGTGTCGACCAGGCCGTGTTGCAGCTCGTGCACCTGCTCGCGCATGATCGTGAGCACCGAGTCCGGATACACCGTGGTCACGTAGAGACCGCCCGCCGCCACCGCGCGCTCGAGGAACGGCGCTTCGACGGCGTACGTGAGGTTGCGGCGCGACCGCACTTCGGCGAAGAGGCGGCCGCTCAGCACGGCCGTCGCGACGCGCAGCGCCTGATAGTCGGGACTCGTGGCCGCGGGTCCGTTGTAGTAGCCCAGGATGTAATTCGTGGGCAGGGATCGCTGCTCGAGTACCACGGGTGACGGTGTCCCCGGGACCGCCGGGTCGCCCGACGTGTCCGACGCCACGCCGGCTGGGATCGCGGTCCACTTGTAGCTGCCGGCGGGGAGCGTGCCTAACGTACGCTGGACGTCGCGCGCGACCTGCGCGCTGTCGACGTTGCCCACCACTACGACGAGCATGCGCGACGTCACGAGCGCCGTATCGCGGAACCGGCGCAGGTCGGCGGCGGAGATCGATGCGATGGACCGTTCGGTGCCGGAGGCGGACAGCCCGTACGGTGTGCCGGCGAATGCGACGCTGTCGGCGAGATACTCGATCCAATCGTCGGGCGAATCGTGGCGTTCGCTCACGCCACTCGCGACCTGCGAGCGTGTGAGCTCGACGTCGGCGGAGTCGAGCGTGGGGTGCATGAGACGGTCGGCGAACACCATCCACGTGCTGTCGAACGTGGAGCGGATGCCGCGGAAACCGAACATCGTCCAGTCGGGCTGCGGCTCGACCACGATGCTGCTGCCGAGCTCCGCGGTCTTGAGACGAAGCGCTTCGCGCGAGTAATGCTGGGTGCCGCGCTCCGAGACCCACAGCATCATCGGCGCGATGCCGACGTTCGCTTCCGTCAGGCCGCGGGTGCCGCCGAGGAGATAGAGGTTGACGGCGACGACATCGTTGGCCGCGTTGCGGCGCAGGATGACGTGTACGCCGGAGACATCGAAGCTCGTGGTGAGTGTGTCGGCCGGGGGCGCGTGCGGCCGCGGCACCGCCGCGGCCACACCGCCCCCGGCCGACGAGGCGCCCAACGCGAGCGCGCACGCGATCGCGGCGACGCGCGGGGTCATGGCTGCGGCGCCGTCCGGGACGGCGCGGCTGGATGCAGCAGGTCGGCCGTCGTTAGGCCGAGCCGCTGGCGATCGTCCGGCGAGATGAGCACGCCCACCACGCGGGGCTTGCCGGCGATGTACGTCCGCACGTAGCGTCGCAGATCGTCGGGCGTTTGACGCGCCATGTTGTCCACGTAGCCCAGGTAATAGTCGAGACCCGCCACCGACCACCAGAATCCGAGTTGGTGCGCGAACCCCGACGCGCGCTCGAGGCCGAGCGCGGTGCCGACGGCACGCTGCTGCTTCTGAAGTGCGACGTCAGAGGCGCTGAAGTAATCGGGCGTGTCGAACTTGGCGATCTCGGCGTTGAGCGCGGCGAGGGCAGGGCGCAGTTTGTCCGCGGTGGTCTCTCCGCTGATCGTGATCGGGCCCGTGTGGTCGAGCGTGTAGTAGTTCACCACCACCGAGTGCCACAGGCCGCTGTCCACGAGGCGGCGCTGGAACCGTGATCCGTCCTGGTTCATCACGTCGGAGAACACGTCGGCGGCGTATGTCGACTGCGGATCCTTCCTGACGCTCGGGCCCAACCACTGTTCCTGCACGAACACGGTGCTCACGGGTTCCTCGACGATCTCGGCTTGGTCGTGCGGGAGGGCCGGCACGTCGGGGATGGGAAATTTGGTGAACGGATCGGGACCGCGGGGAATGCTGCCGAACGTCTGTTGGGCGAGCGCGAACACGCGGTCGGGGCGGACGTCTCCGGCGACGATCAGCGCCGCATTGTTGGGCAGGTAGTAGCGGTGCTGGATCTCGCGCATCTGGGCCGGCGTGACGTGCAGGATCACGTCGCGGTTGCCGATCATGTTCTTGCGGCTGTAGTCCGAGCGCCAGAGCAGGTGGTTCATGTCCTCGGTGAACTTGAAAAACGGGCTCGATTCCTGGCGGTCGTACTCGCCCAACACGACCTGACGTTCGCTCTCGAGCTCGTCGGCGCGGAAGAGCGGTGCGCGGAACGCGGATGCGAGGAAGCCGAGGCCCGCGGCAACGCTGTCGGACGGGAGCGTGATGTAGTAGTTGACGACTTCCTCGCGCGTGCTGCCATTGAACACGGCGCCGAGCTCGGCGGCCCGTTGGACGAACTGCTCGGGCTCGGGGTAGTCGGCGTTGGCCTTGAAGAACATGTGCTCGTACATGTGCGCGAGCCCTTCGTACTCCGGCGTCTGCGTGAACGCGCCATTCTTGACGTCGATCTCGACCGTGGCCAGGGGGACGCCGTGGTTCTCGATCACGATCACCTCGAGTCCGTTAGGCAGCACGGTCTTGTGGATCACCTTCTCGAGCGTGGCCCGCATGCGGGCGGCCGCGGCCGGCAGCGCCGTTGGCGTGCCGGCTGCGGCGGACGGCGCGGATCGCGGCTGTTGGGCGAGGCCGGCGCCCGCCCCGCCGACGAGCGCGGCGGCGAACACGAGCGCGACGCGAGCACGGTAGCGCATCACGGTGGCGTCTGGACGGAGGGTGGCACGGCGGCGTCGCGGACGAGCTCGCGCTCGCCTAACTTGTGCAAGTACTCGAGGACGTCGGCGCGCACATCCGCCGCGTAGCGCTCGCCCAACGCGGCGGCGATCTCATCGATCGTCCGCGCGCCGTCGCACAACGCCAGGATCTCGGCCGCCGTGTCGTTGAGCAGGACCGCGCCCTCGGGATAGAGCAGCACCCGTCGCTGCCGCACCGGGTCGAAGTCGACGCGGGCGAACCGCCAGAGCTTGGGACGCGTACCGCCGGTGAACGCCATGGCTCACTCGTCCCGATACGCGTGGTAGATCGTGTCGATCATCGCCCACAACATCTCGATCTTGAACCGCAGCGCGTCGAACGCACGCTGCTGCATCTCGACCGTCGTGCAGTACGCGGTGACGATCGCGAGCCCTTCGGCGCTGTCGCGCGGCGCTTGCGTGAGGCGGCTCTCGAAATACGCGTAGGCCTCGGGCTTGATCCATGGATAGTTCGTGGGCATCGACGCGAGGCGGCGGCGCATGATGTCGGGCGCGAACAGCTCGGTGAGGGATGCGGCCACCGCGTCCACCCATGGCCTGGTTTTGCAGAAGGTGACGTACGCTTCGGTGGCGAAGCGAACGCCGGGCAGCACGTGGCGCTCGTCCTCCAGCTCCTCGCGCGTCAGCCCGAGGCCGATGCCTAACTGAATCCACTGCTCGATGCCGCCCTCGCCGTCGCGCGTGCCGTCGTGGTCGATGAGCCGCCGGATCCACTGGCGGCGCACGGCCGGGACGGGGCAGTTGGACAAGATCGCGCCGTCCTTCCGCGGCACGGCCCGCTGGTAGCACAGGCGGTTCGCCACCCAGCCTTGCAGCTGGCGCTGCGTGAGCTGGCCGTCGTGCATCATCTGATGGAACGGATGCTCCACGTAGTACGAGGAGTGGAAGGCGCGCAGCGCGTCCGCCAGTTCGTTAGGCGGGAGCGGCCGCTCCAGCCGGGGGATGGGCGGAGGCGGCGGTGCCGAAATAGTGGAGAACGACGGAGCAGCCATGGTCAGATCTGAAACATCATGCCATCCCGTCCCACCACGACGCCGGCGCGCTCGACGGCGCGACGCTCCAGCGAATCTTCGAGCAGGACGGGGTTGGTGTTGTTGATGTGGGTGTACACCTTGTGCCGGCAGGCGAGCCCCGCGAACCGGCTGAGTGTGCCCGCGGCGCCGTCGATGGGCGCATGTCCCATTTGCGTCGCGGTGCGGTCGCCCAGCCCGAAGCGCTGGGGCTCGTCGTCGGTGAAGAACGTGCCGTCGAGCAGCGCAACGTCCGCGCCCGAGAGGCGGGCGGCGGCGGCATCGTCGAGGTCGGCACACCCGGGGACGAACGCGCACGTCCCGCCGCCGGTGCCGTCGTGGACGAGCAGGCCCACGGTGTGGCCGGGCTCGTTGGCCGATGCGAAGCGCGGCGGGTCGCCGGCCACCTCGAACGCCTGGATGGACAAGCCGCTCGGTGCCCCGTCGCGATAGCGGAGCGGCGCCGGCATCCCGTCCGGTTCGAGGACGGTGACGTCGACGCAGGCGAAGGTGCGGGTGACGGGCAGCACGCGCGAGTCGCGGTCGAGTGTGCCTAACACGGACGCGGTGGCGTAGAGGTGCAGGGCGCGTCCCTCGCGCAACAGCTCGATGCCTAACGTGTGATCGAGCTCGGCGTCGGTGAGCGCGATGGCATCGATCGGCACGTGGCGCGTCTCGGTGGTGCGCGCCGAGGGCAGCGTCGCGATCTGGCCGCGCACGTCGGGCGATGCGTCCAACAGGAACCAGCGCGTCCCGTCGGCGCTCACGGCGACCGACGACTGTGTACGGGCGTACGCGCGCTCAGGCGCCTCGCGCGCGGTGCGGCAGGACGGACACCAGCAGTTCCATTGTGGGAATCCGCCGCCGGCTGCGGTTCCCAGAAGCGTTACGTGCACACGTCAACAGAGGCGGAGAAAAGAAAAGAGCCCGGGGTCACCGGGCTCTTTCTCTTCGCGTTCGTTAGCGCCGGGCGACGTACGCCGTCACTTCCATCGTCACTTCGACGACCTCGAATTCTGGCTTCGTCCACCGCATGAGATGGTTCCTCTCGAGAGAAAAGTGATTGTTCCCGGCGCGGCCGCACCGGCGAACCCACTTCGGAGGAGAGGCGAGCCCAGGCCCGTCGCGCCCTCACCAGGCCACTATACCACCCGATCGACGCGTCACGCAAGGCGCGTTCACCGGTTCTGCGACCAGTGCGGAGATGGCCAGCGACTGTCGCTCTGATGCCAACACCAGGCTTTCCGGGGTGGAGAGATCGAAGAGGATGGTGACGCTATAACTCTTTCAGGCGCAAGTGTTTGGGTCAACTTACATTTGACAAAATCGTAACGCTGATTTGTGGCACACGCGGGAACCGCTCGGGTATACGCCGGCATGTGATAATGTTGCTGCCGGAGTCAACAACCCCACGAGCGGTGGGGAACACACGAGGTCTTCATGGACGGAACGATACCCGCATCCGGGTCGCAAGGCGTCGACTCGAGACGCTTCGAGGTTGAAGCGTTGCCCTGGCTCGACGACGTCTACCGATTCGCGCTCTCCATGACGCGCGATGAATCCGACGCCGACGACGTCGTCCAGGAGACCTTCCTCCGTGCATACCGATCCTGGCACACCTTCGAGCCGGGCAGCGAGTGCCGCAAATGGCTCTTCACCATCTGTCGAAATGTTTTTCTGCGTCTTCGGGAACGAGAACGCCGTCGTGTGGATTACGGCGGTGATGATGCGCAGCTCGAAGCGCTGGCATCGGCGCAGGAGAGCATTGGTTCGACCGCGGAACATGTCGACATCTTGAGCCGTGTCGATCTGGGGCCTGCGCTCGAGCGCGCGATCGGAGAGCTGCCCGACGTCTTTCGGTCGGCCGTCGTGCTAGTAGACGTCGAAGGAATGGCATACAATGAAGCAGCGTCCGTGCTCAGCGTCCCGGTCGGAACGATCCGATCGCGACTCTTCCGCGGACGGCGGTTGCTGCAGGAATCGCTCGTGATGTACGGGCGAGACGCGGGACTCACCGCGCAGGCTTCGTGCGAGGTGTGACATGTACCTCACCGTGACACAAACGGTCGCCATGGACTGTTATGACGTCGTTCGACAACTCTGGGAGTACCTGGACGGGGAGCTGACGGACGAGTCGATGGACGCCATCCGCTCGCACCTTGCGCAGTGCAAGCAGTGCTATCCGCAGTTCGACTTCGAGCGGACCTTCCTGGAAGCGCTGGCCGCGACGCGCCGAGAGCATCCGGCACCGAACATGGTGCGGCGGAAGGTGCTCGCCAAACTCCGTAAGGCAGGGCTCGAAGTCTAACGGACGGCGGCGCCGCGCGCCGCGGCGTCAGGGCGAGGCGGCGTTTCCGTCGGAAAAGAGCGCGGTGGACAAGTAACGCGCGCCCGAATCCGGCGCGATCATCGCCACACGCTTCCCCGGGCCAAGCTCGCGCGCCACGCGCAGCGCCCAGAATGCGATCGCCCCGCTCGACATGCCCACGAACAGTCCTTCTTCGCGCGCGAGGCGGCGTGCGAACGGAAACGCGTCTTCTTCCCACGCGGTGACGACGCGGTCGATGACCGAGCGATCGAGGTTGTCGGGAATGAATCCCGGACCCATGCCCTGGAAGCGATGCTCGCCGCGTTGGCCGCCGCTCAGCACCGCCGATCGCGCCGGCTCGACCGTGATCACCTGAATCGTGGGGTCGCGCTCTTTGAGAAACCGTCCGACGCCGCTGATCGTGCCGCCGGTGCCAGAGCCGTACACGAACGCGTGGATGCGGCCGTGCATCTGCTCCCAGATTTCCGGCCCGGTCGTCTCGTAGTGGATGCGCGGGTTGGCCGGGTTCGAGAACTGGTTAGGCATCCACGCGCCCGTGGTGTCGCGAATGTGCTCCGCTTCTTCGATCGCGGCCAGCATGCGCCGCTCCGGATCGGTGAGCACCAACTCGGCGCCGTAGGCGAGCAGCGTGCGCTTGCGTTCCTCGCTCATCTGGGCGGGGAGACAGAGGATGAGCCGGTACCCGCGCGCGGCCGCGACCTGGGCGAGGCCCACGCCGGTATTGCCCGACGTCGGCTCGACGATGGCGCCGCCCGGCGCGAGGAGCCCGCGCTGCTCGGCGTCCACCACCATGCCTAACGCAGTGCGGTCCTTGATCGAGCCGCCCGGGTTCATGCCTTCGATCTTGATCCACACTTCTCCCATGTCCGGCTCGACGACGCGTTCGAGCCGCACCATCGGCGTGCGGCCGATGGCGGAGGAGACAGTGGGATGCACGATCGTCGACATGGCGGCGGACGGCTAGTGCAGCTCCACCTCCCACTCGACCGGGACGTCGCGGTCGAGGGACGAGCGCACCGAGCAGTATTTCTCCACGGACAATTGCACGGCGCGCTCGGCGTTCTCACGATCGAGACCCGCGGCGGTGATGTGGAAGCGGAGCAGCACGTGGGACAGGCGGCGCGGAACGGTTTCGACGCGCGTGCCCACGACTTCGACGCGCAGCGCCTGAATCGGCGTGCGCCGTTTGGCCAGAATATCGATCACGTCCACGGAGGCGCAGCCGGCCAGCGCGGACAACATGGTATCGACGGGACCGGGCGCCGTTAGGCCGTCGCCATCGATGGGCAGCGTTGGGCCGCCGGGCCGGCCGGCCGTGAAGCGGTGATCCGCGTGCCACACCAGCTCGACGCGGTTCGGCTTGTGCTTCACGGCGGCCGGAGCGATCTGGGCCTTCGGTTCGGTCACGCGCCTGCTCCTTTCTCGATCGGGAGGCGGACCGAATTGCCCCACTCCGTCCAGCTCCCGTCGTAGTTGCGCACCTTGTCGTAGCCTAACAGATAGGTGAGCACGAACCACGTGTGTGACGAGCGCTCGCCGATGCGGCAGTATGCGATCACGTCGTCGCCTTTCTTGAGTCCCGCTTCCTTCTCGTAGATACCGCGCAGGTCGTCGGCGCTCTTGAACGTGCCGTCGGGATTCGCGGCGCGCGCCCACGGGACATTCTTCGCGCCAGGAATGTGTCCGCCGCGCAGCACGCCTTCCTGCGGGTACTCGGGCATGTGCGTCTTCTTGCCGCTGAACTCATCGGGCGAGCGCACATCGATGAGCGGCAGCGCCGCCTTGGCGTGCGCCAGCGTCTCCTCGCGGAACGCGCGGATGGGCGCATCGTTGCGCTGCGGCGCGGTGTAGTTGGTGCGTTGGAAATGCGGGACGTCCGCTATCAGGCGGCGTCCTTCCTGCTCCCACTTCACGCGTCCGCCATCCAACACGCGCGCGTTCTCGAAGCCGAAGAGACGGAACACCCACAGGGCGTAGCACGCCCACCAGTTGTTCTTGTCGCCGTAGAAGATCACGGTCTTGGAATCATCGATGCCGCGCGAGCGGAGCAATTCCTGGAAGTGCTCGCGGTCGACGTAGTCGCGCACGACGGGATCGTTGAGGTCGGCATGCCAGTCGACTTTCTGCGCGTTGGGAATGTGCCCCATGTCGTAGAGCAGCACGTCCTCATCGCTTTCGATGACGCGGATGGACGGATTATCGAGATTTGCGGCTAACCAATCGGTGGAGACCAGCAGCTCCGGATGGACGTATCCCTTGGCGAGAATCGTCTTGTCCGGCGCCGTTATGGGAGCTGTTGCGGTGGCCATGGGTCGGTCCTCGTGCTCGAGGTGAATGGTACTGGTGACGAACGCCGGCGTGCGACCAATGGTTCGCGCGCGGGCGTCAACCGGAGACAAAAAAGCCGACCGCTGATTCGAGCGGCCGGCCGGAACGCACGTTGCGACGATGACGTCAGTAGCGACTACGCGCGGGTCCGCCCGGCCACCGATCGGCGGCCCCGCAACACGCGCACATGCATTGACCCGTGCGTGATGGTGTCATCGTCAGACTCATGATTCAACAAGTATCCCGCAGACGAGTCCGTGTCAAGGTTGACGCGTAGCGCTACCCGATGCGTGTGCCGTCGTCCACGGGGCGGTCGACGGCGAGCAAAATGACTTCACGCTCCGTCGGCATCGCACCGAGCACGAGCACGTCGCTCTCGAATCCAGCGATGCGTCGCGAAGGAAAGTTGACGACCGCTACTACTTGCCGGCCGACGAGTTGCTCCGGTGTATAGTGCACCGTGAGTTGCGCGCTGGATCGCTTCACGCCCAACTCGGGGCCGAAGTCGACGCGCAGTTTGATCGACGGCTTGCGCGCCTCTGGAAACGGCTCGGCCGCGACGACGGTGCCAACGCGGATGTCGAGCGTGAGAAAGTCATCGACAGTTGCCATGGCGACAACCTTGCGCCGCGCGTCGTTCGCGGCAACCCCATCTGGCTCGGCGATGCTGTTGCTGATCGCATACGTGGGCGCGGCAACGCTCGCATGGTACACGCGCGCATTCACGCCGCATCATCACTGGACGTTCCCGGTGTTTCGCGAGTCGTTCTCGCACCTGGTCGCGCATCGCAATCTGTACGCGCCCGATCCGGCGCAGGGCTACGATCTCTTCAAGTACAGCCCGACGTTTGCTTTGCTCTTCGCGCCGTTTGCAATCGTGCCGCCGGCCGTTGGACTACTCGCGTGGGATCTGCTGAACGCGTTGGTGTTGCTCGCGGCGATCGGCCGGCTGTTGCCGCGGCGCGAGGCAGCGATCGCGGCGCTGGTGATGCTGCCGGAGGTGTTCGTGTCCGCGCAGGCGTCGCAGTCGAACGCGCTCGTGGCAGGACTCATCGTGTTGGCGTTTCTCGCGCTCGAGCGGTCGCGCCTCACCGCGGCTGCCATCGCGATCGGCGTAGGCACGGCGATCAAGATTTTCCCGCTCGCGGCGGTGAGCTTCGCGCTGCCGTATCGCACGCGGTGGCGGTTCGCGTGGCGCATCGCGCTGGTGGGCGCCGTGCTGTTGCTGCTTCCGTTAGGCGTCGTGTCGGCGCCGCTGCTGCGGCAGGAGTACCGGTGGTGGGCCGCGGTCGAGTCGGCCGACGCGGTGGCGCACGGCGCGTCGGTGATGGGATTGTTGGCGTACGTGGTACACGGATCGTGGCCTAACTGGCCGGTCCAAGTCGCGGGCACGATCGCGTTGGTCGCGCCGCTCGTGGCGCGGCCGCGCGAATGGATGGATGCGCGATTTCTGCGGCTGTATCTGTGCTCCCTGCTCGTGTATGTGGTGTTGTTCAATCATCAGGCGGAGCGGCCGTCGTACGTGATTGCGGTGACGGGCGTGGCGATCTGGTTCGCGACGTCGCCGATCACGCTCTGGCGCATGGTGCTTGCGCTCGCGACGCTACTGGGTCTCAAAGCGGCGCCGTGTCTCGCGGTGTGGATCGCGATGCAGTACGATCTGTGGACTTACCGCACTGACGAGTCCGCCGCATCTACTGAAGTGACAACGTCTTCTGGGTGATGTCGATTCGAGCGTGTCTCGTTCGACGTGATGGTGAAGGCAACAATCACCACACGACTCGAATCCGGAGACACGCCATGACCGCCATCGCCCTCTCTCCCCGCGCCGAAGTCGCGACCAGCCGCCGTGTGTCGCCTGCGATCGTCCGCCGGTTGCCCGCCGTGTCGCGGTCGCTGCTCGGCTTCATTTTCCTCGTCGCCGGGCTCAACGGCTTTCTCAACTTCATGCCGCAGCCGGCGCCTGGCTCGCTTCCCAAGGGCGCCATGGATTTCTTCGCGGCGTTGATGCAGACGGGGTACATGCTGCAGTTGGTCGCGGGCACGCAGCTCGTGTCGGGCGCGCTGCTCCTCGTGAATCGGTACGTGCCGCTCGCGCTTGCGCTCTTGGCGCCGGTGATCGTGAACATCGTGGCGTTCCACGCGTTCCTGCTGCCTGCGGGCGCGGTGATGGCCGCGATCGTGTTTGGGCTCGAGGTGCATCTGGCGATCACGTATCGCGCGGCGTATCGCTCGATGTTGGCGGCGCGCGTGTCGCTCGCAGCGCGGTAGTCGTGTGAGGGCGCATCGGGGAGTAGCTGCCTACAAAGTAGGTAAGTATTCCCCGATGCGTTGTAAGGCGGGTCCCGATGTTGCGCGTGGCACCCGCTTCCGGTTGTCGAAATCGTGAAGAGTCGAACCTTGAGACGGAGACATAACCATGCGGTTCATGATCATCGTAAAGGCCAACGCGGACAGCGAGGCCGGCAGACTCCCGAGCGCGCAGGACCTCTCGGACATGATGAAGTTCAACGAGCAGCTGGCGAAGGCGGGCGTGATGCTCGCGGGTGAAGGGTTGCAGTCGAGCTCCAAGGGAGCGCGCGTTCGGTTCGGAGAGGGCAAGCCGAAGGTCATCGACGGACCGTTCGCGGAGACGAAAGAGTTGATCGCGGGCTTCTGGATCTGGAGCGTGAAGTCGAAAGAAGAAGCGATCGAGTGGTTGAAGCGCGCGCCATTCAAGGAGGGCGAGGTCGAGATCCGGCAGGTGTTCGAGAACGAGGACTTTGGTTCGAATCTCACGCCGGAGACGAAAGCGCGCGAAGAGCGCCTGCGCGCCGAGATCGCGAACCAAAAGGGGCGGTGATCGCCATGCGAGGCTGAGTGCCCGACATCAATCGAACGATCGATGCGGTGTGGCGGATCGAGTCGGCGAAGTTGATTGCCGGCTTGACCCGCCTGACGCGCGACGTGGGGTTGGCGGAGGATCTGGCGCAGGACGCGCTGGTGGCGGCGCTCGAGCGGTGGCCGGAGACGGGCATCCCCGACAACCCCGGCGCGTGGCTCATGGCGACGGCGAAGCACCGGGCGATCGACCACGCGCGCCGCGGCAAGATGCTTGACCGCACGCACCAACAGTTAGGCGCCGAGCGCGACGACGAACAGGACACACCCGAGGCGGCACTGGTGGAATCGATGGACGACGAAATTGGCGACGATCTGCTGCGGCTGGTGTTCATCGCCTGCCACCCGGTGCTGCCGACCGAGTCGCGCGTCGCGCTCACGCTGCGTCTGTTAGGCGGCCTCACCACCGAGGAAATCGCGCGCGCCTTCCTCGTGCCGGCGGCGACGATCGCCCAACGGATCGTGCGCGCCAAGCGGACGCTGGCCGAGGCGCGCGTGCCGTTCGAGGTGCCGCGCGGGCGCGAGCTCGACGCGCGGCTGTCGTCGGTGCTGCAGGTGATCTATCTGATCTTCAACGAAGGGTACACGGCCACGGCGGGCGACGATTGGATCCGCCCGTCGCTGTGCGAAGAGGGGATGCGGCTGGGCCGCATCGTCGGCGGCCTCATGCCTAACGAAGCAGAAGTGCTCGGCCTGGTCGCGTTGATGGAGATCCAGGCGTCGCGGCTGCGCGCGCGGGTGGGTCCGTCGGGCGAACCGATCCTGTTGCTCGACCAGAACCGCGCGCGCTGGGACTGGGTGTTGATCCGGCACGCGCTCGCGACCCTCGAGCAGGCCGAGCGGCTGGACGGATCGTTAGGCGCGTACGGGCTGCAGGCGGAGATCGCCGCGTGCCACGCCCGCGCGCACACGGCCGACGACACCGACTGGATGCGCATCGCGGCGCTGTACGATGCGCTGTCGCAGCTCTCGCCGTCGCCGGTGGTCGAGCTGAATCGCGCCGTCGCCGTGGCGATGGCCTTCGGGCCAGAGGCGGGTTTGGAGATCGTGGACGAGCTGCGCGACGAGAAAGCGCTCGATCGCTACCACCTCCTGCCGGCGGTGCGCGGCGACCTGTTGGCGAAGCTCGGCCGCCATGGCGAAGCGCAAGCCGAATTCAAGCGCGCGGCGTCGCTCACCCAGAACGTGCGTGAGCGCGACCTGCTGCTCGAGCGCGCGGCCGCAGCGGGCCGTCCGCCGGATGACGGCCCGGCCGCCGCCTAACGCAACCCGCGGACGGCCTTGGCCGTGGCGATCGCCTGGCCCACGTGCCGCTGCGTGTGCTCCGCCACGTGAAAGAGAAGGCCGAGGACCGTCGAGGGCAGCGCCTGCTTGCCGACGGAGCGGGCGTCGAGCAGCGAGTCGTGCGGCGTGGCGCGCAGCGTCTCGATGGCGCCCGCGATCGCGGCGCGCGCGTTCGCGATGAGATCCGCCGCATCGCCAGGCGCGTTGCCTCCCGTGGACTCGGACACGAGCACACGGCGCTGCGCATCCGACAGCGAAGCTCCTCGCGCGTACGTGAGCAGCCGTTCCACGCTGCCGGCGATGTGCCGCAGATGAAACGCGACGGATGCGGCGCCGCCGGGGCGGATCGCCAGCTCGTCTGGTGAGAGATCGCGCGCTGCTCGGTCGAGGTCTTCGGACGCTTGAAGCAGCGCGTGCGCGGCAGGTTGCAGGTACGGATCGACGCCTGGCACCGGGCCGCGCAGCCACGGCTCGACCGTGTTGGAAGGAGGTGGGGTCGCAGTCATGCGCGAAAGGTGACGCGGCGTCGGCCGTCAGGCGAGGGCGGGGAATTCCGAAGCGCGCCCAGCGGTCTATCTTCCGGCATGGGTCAATACAAGTATCACGTGTTCGTGTGCACGTCGGGCAATACGTGCCCCACGCAAGGGTCCGACGCGGTGCACGCGACGCTCAAGCGCGGCGCGGCGGCTGCCGGGCTCAAGGGTCTCGTGCGCATCAACCACGCCGGATGCATGAACCAGTGCGGCCATGGACCGATGGTCGTCGTGTACCCGGATGACGTGTGGTATGCGGGCGTGGACGTGCACGGTGCGGAGCGCATCGTGCGCGAGCATCTGGTGGGCGGACGGGTGGTGGAGCAGTACCGGCACCGCGCGCCGCCGGGCGACAACAAGCTGGTCGACTAACGGAGCCGGCCATGGGAGCGTGTCGGGCGTGAAGGTGCTGGTCCTCAATTGCGGCAGCTCGTCGGTGAAGCTGCAGGTGGTGGACGTGGACGCGCGCGTCGCCGACCACGAGCCGCTCACGGTGTGGGCGCGCGGCGCGGTGCGCAACGTGTCGTCGCCTAACGCAACGTGGTCGGTGGACGTCGGCGAGAACCACACCGAGGGCGCGCTGCACCTGCGCGATCACTCGAGCGCCGTGCGCGAGCTGCTGGCCCGGTTCCGCGAGGCATACGGCGACGGTGCCATCGACGCGGTTGGGCATCGCATCGTGCACGGCGGCGCGCGCTTTGCCGACGCCACGGTGATCGACCACGCCGTCGTCACGTCGCTCACCGAGCTCGAGGAGCTGGCGCCGCTGCACAACGGCCCGTGCGTGGCCGGCGTGCGCGCCGCGCGGACCGCGTTAGGCGATGCCATGCCGATGACGGCGTCGTTCGACACGACCTTCCACCACGATCTGCCGCCGGTCGCGTCGCAGTACGCAATTCCAGCCAGCCTCGCCGAGCGGTACGCGATCCGGCGCTACGGCTTTCACGGGTTGTCGTACCGGAGCGTACTCGCGCGATACTGTCACCTCACCGACACGCCGTCCGAGCGCGCGACACTCATTGTATTGCACCTTGGCAGCGGCTGCTCCGCGGCCGCGATTCGAGACGGGCGGTCGTCGGATACGAGCATGGGATTCACGCCGCTCGAGGGATTGGTGATGAGCACCCGCAGCGGCGATCTCGATCCGGCGATCGTTGCGTTTCTCGCCGAACACGAGTGCACCCCGGCGGAGACCGTAGAGCAGTGGCTCAACACACGGTCTGGTCTCATCGGCGTATCGCGATCGAGCGGAGACATGCGCGAGTTGTTGGCCGTGGAGCGCGACGACGAACATGCGCGGTTGGCCATCGAGATGTTCGCGTATCGCGCACGCAAGTACGTCGGCGCCTATCTCGCTGCGCTCGGCGGCGCGTCCGCGGTAGTGCTCACCGGAGGCATCGGCGAGAACTCGCCGATCGTGCGCACGCGCATCCTGGAGGGTATGGAGTGGTGCGGCATTCGGTTAGACTCGTCCTGCAACACCGCATGCGTTGGCGCGCCGGCGCGCGTGAGCGCCGACGACTCGCGCGTGGCCGTGTACGCCATCCCAACGGATGAAGAAGGCATGATCGCGCGCGATGCCGCGCGCCTGCTGAGTGCGTCGTGAGGCGGGCTCGAGCATTGGCGGCGGCAGCGCGATCGGCTATAGTGTGTGAGACCTGAACTCTCGTGTCGTTCGATCCCATTCCTCCTCGCCGCGCGCTCATGGGCGCGGCCAAGCGATTCCTTCTCGCCAAAGCCGAAGCGAGCATCACGCCGCCGGCCGAGATCGAGCCGCCGCGTCTCATCCTTCGAGCCCTCGAGGCGATCCGTATGTCCCGTTCCCGCGACCGCATCCTGTCCAACCTCGACGAGATGTACCGCGAGGCGTTCGAACGCGCGAAGTCGAGTGCTGATCAAGCGCAGATGTCGACCCTCGATTTTGCCTACCGGCGCGAGCAACTGTACTTCGAGATTCTGTTGGACATTCGCGACGCCATGGAGCGTCGCTGAGTGCGCGCGCCGTTCGTTGCACTCGCTCTCTCATCGCTGCTCGTGACCGCATCGCATCCCACCACATCGTCGCCGGTGACGATGGCCGTGGTGAACGCGCGCGTGTGGACGGGCGATACCGCGCGTCCGTGGGCCGACGCGATCGCGGTGAGCGGGGACACGATCGCCGCCGTGGGCTCGAGTGCCGAAATCCGGAAGATAGCCGGCACCGCGCGCATCATCGACGCGCACGGCGCGATGCTGGTGCCGGGGTTCATCGATTCACACGTCCACTTCCTCGACGGCGGATTTGCGCTCTCGTCGGTGCAGCTGCGCGACGCCAGGACGCCGGCGGAGTTCGTTAGGCGGATCAAGGAGTACGCGGCCACGCTGCCCAAAGGGGCCTGGGTGTTGGGCGGCGACTGGGATCACACGTTGTGGGGCGGCGAGTTGCCGCGGCGCGATTGGATCGATTCGGTGACGCCGGACCATCCGGTGTGGGTGGGGCGTCTCGACGGCCACATGGGTCTCGCCAACCGCGCCGCCTTACGCGCCGCGGGGGTGACGCGCGCGACGGCCAACGTCGACGGTGGAACGATCGTGCGCGACGCGAGCGGCGAGCCGACCGGCGTGCTCAAGGACAATGCGATGGGTCTCGTCACCAAGGCGATTCCGGATGCGCCGCCCGAGGTGGAAGATCGCGCGCTCGACGCCGCGATGAAGTACGTGGCGGCGCAGGGTGTGACGCAAGTGGATCACATGGGGACGTGGCACGATCTGGCCGTGTTCGAGCGCGCGCACAAGGCCGGCCGGATGATCACGCGCATCTCGGCGGCTGTTCCGTTAGCCACGTGGGAACGGCTCCGCGACACGATCGCGGCGCGCGGCCGCGGCGACGCGCGGCTGCACATCGGCGGTCTCAAGGGATTCGTGGACGGATCGCTCGGATCGCACACGGCGGCGATGCTCACGCCGTATGCGGACGCGCCGAAGGACAGCGGGCTGCTGGTGAACACGCCCGAGGATCTGTACAACTGGACGAGTGGTGCGGACAAGGCCGGGCTGCAGGTGATCTGTCACGCGATCGGCGACCGCGCGATCCGGTTGCAGTTGGACATCTACCAGCGAGTGGAGCGGGAGGACGGTCCGCGCGACCGCAGGTTCCGGATCGAGCACGCGCAGCACGTGGCGCCGTCGGACATCCCGCGGTTCGCTCAGTTAGGCGTGATCGCAAGCATGCAGCCGTATCACGCGATCGATGACGGGCGGTGGGCCGAAGGCGTGATCGGGCACGAGCGCAGCAAGACGACGTATGCGTTCCGCTCGTTCCTCGATGCGGGGACGCACCTGGCGTTCGGATCCGACTGGGACGTGGCGCCGCCGACACCGATCGAGGGGATCTACGCGGCGGTGACGCGGCGTACGCTGGACGGGAAGCATCCGGGTGGGTGGATCCCGGAGCAGAAGATCACGGTGGAAGAAGCGCTGCGGGCGTACACGACCGGTGCCGCGTACGCGTCGTTCGACGAGCAGCGCAAGGGATCGCTGGTGAAGGGCAAGCTCGCCGACTTCGTGATCATCGACCATGATCTCACCAAGATTCCGCCCGAGCAGATTCGTGATGCCAAGGTGCAGATGACGGTGGTCGGCGGCAACGTAGTCTATTCTCGCCTGCCTGACTAACGGTGATCCGCGGGGTGCGCGCGGCGCTCGCCATGAGCCTCGTGCTGTCGGCGTGCCGGGGCGGCGAGCGCGCGCAGCCCGCTCGCTACGATGTGACGGCTCGGTACCCGCACGACCCGGGCGCGTACACGGAAGGGCTCGTCGGCGGTAACGGTGTGCTCTTCGAGAGCACCGGGCTCAACGCGCAATCCGACGTGCGGCGTGTCGATCTGAAGACGGGTCGCGTACTCGCGTCGAGAGCGCTCGCGGCCAATCGGTTCGGCGAGGGGCTCACGCTGCTGCGCGGCCGTCTCTACCAACTCACGTGGAAGGACAGCGTGGCGTACACGTACGATCCGGCGACGCTCACGCCGGGCGATTCCTTTCACTACGCCGGCGAAGGGTGGGGCCTAACGACGGACGGTACCAACCTGATCATGAGCGACGGGTCGGATTCGCTGCGTGTGTATTCGCCGACGTTTCAGCTACAGCGCGTGATGCACGTGCGGTATCACGATACGCCGCTGCAGCAGGTGAATGAATTGGAGTATGTGGGCGGCGAGATTCTCGCCAACGTGTATCGCACGAATTGGGTGATGCGCATCGATCCCTCGAGCGGCCTGGCGCGCGAAGCGATCGACTTCGGCGAGTTGTACCCTGACCGGCCCGTCTCGGCCGACGTGATGAACGGGATTGCGATCGCGCCGGATGGGCAGCAACTGCTGTTGACGGGCAAGCAGTGGCCGATGCTCTACCAAATCCGGTTGCACCCGGCGCCCGCGGCCTCTCGTTAGGCGACGGCGTCGTTAGTCGAGCTCGAGATGCTCCGGCGCCTCCCCGCGCACGGGTAGGGCGCTCGACGCGTCACGGACATGGATGCCAGTAACCCGGCGTCCCCGGCGTGCCGGGGATGACCGTGGGCGGCGTATCGGGCGTCCCGGGCATGTCGCCCACCGGCGGAGTGCCCGGCGTTCCCGGAATGGTGATGTCGGGCGTTCCCGGCGTGCCGGGCGTATAACAGCTCGTGTTCTCGTGGTGCTGCACCGTGGACGGCGTTCGCGCCGCATCAGCCGTGCGCGTCGCATCGAGCACGATCGGTCCCTGGGACCGCAGCTCCAACGGGAAACCGGGGCCCAGCTCGTAGTCGCCGCTGTGCGCCGCGGCGACGAGGAATGTCACGAGGCCGACGGCGGACCCGATCTCGCCGCCTAACCAGGCGCCGTTCTTCCCACCCGTCGCCGCTCCGATCGCGAGGCCGGCCACCGGCGCGACCCCACTGGCCACCATCAGGGCCGCCGGACGCTCGGCGGGGCCTAACTGAGCCGGATCCCGGGGCTGCGCGTGCGCGGGCTCCCGCACCGTGGCGACATAGCCGTTCGTGAACACCATCGTGGCCACGTGCAACTGGAACGCGAGGCTGCGGTGGATCCAGCCGACCCGCGACACGGTGTCGATCGTCGCCAACACATACGTACCGGCTGGAATCACAACGGCGTTCGCTACTGTGACAGGAAACGTCACCTGCAAGTAGACGCTGTCGCCCGGCTTCGCCGTTCGCGTCGAGAGCGGCCGCTGCAATTGCGCAAAGACGTGTGTGCCCGCGGGCACGGTAATGGAGGAATCCGCGCCCGAGGGCGCGACCGAATTGGCGGCGAACGATGCTGGCGCCTGTCCGTGCGCAACGGATCCGATGGCCAATAGCATCGCTGGGACTGCGAACGCTCTGCGCATGCTCCATCCCTCGTGTCAGCGTGGCAGCGATCATGAACGGCGTTACCTAACGAAGTTTGCGTGCACGGCCGAAGTTCCGGGGAGTTGCGTGGCCGTTGGGCGCGATTTGTAAGGCATTCACCCCACCGTCTTGCGCATCGCGCGTCTCGCGCACGATTCTCAATAGGCTGCCTGGCAGATTCATGCGTAGCGGGCTGGCGCCCAGCGTTCGGAGTCGTCGCGCGGAGGAGACATGCCCCGCATTGCCACGATCGTTGACCATCTGCGACAAGACTTTGCATATGCACTGCGAAGCCTTCGTCGTTCGCCAGGCTTTGCGGCGACGGTGGTTGCCACGCTGGCGCTCGGCGTCGGAGCGAATGCGGCGCTCTTTTCGCTTGCTGACCGGTTGTTTCTGCGGAACCCGGAGGGAGTTGCCGACCCGGGATCCCTCCGACGATTGTACGAGCGAACGGATCACACGTTCGCGTCGGTGTTGAGCATCACGGATGGCATCGGCTACCCCCAGTATGAAGCCGTTAGGCATGGTGTCGCCGCTCGGGCGCAAACGGCCGCGTATACCGTGCCCGACTCGGTTCGAGTGGGCGACGACGCGCTACCCGCCCGCGGTGTCTATGCCACGGCGAATCTTCTGCCGATGCTGGGAGCTCACGCAGCACTCGGCCGCGTGTTCGCTACCGATGAAGACCAGATGGGAAACGGCGCTTTGGTCGCCGTGATCAGCGATGCGTTCTGGCGAGCGCGCTTTGGCGCGGACCCACACATCATCGGTCGCGTCGTGTCCATGGCCCGTCAGCGATACACGATCATCGGTGTCATGCAGCCCGGGTTTACAGGAGTCGACCTCGCGCCGGTCGACGTGTGGTTTCCCTTGGCCACGTATGCGTTTCCCAAGATGGGGAGCGTGCCCTGGTACGAGAGTTGGCGAAGCGGCGTCGACGTTCGGGTGCTGGCGCGCGTGCCTCCGCACACGCCTAACGAATGGCTGGAGTCGGCGGCCACGTCGGCGTTCGACCGCGGCGAGTTCGCGAACGTACAGCGGCATCCGGACTCGGCCACGCTGCTGGTCGGTCCCATTCAGGCCGCGAGAGGGCCGTCGATCCAGCCCGACGGCGAGGTTGTCATCACGACGCGCCTCATCGGCGTGGCAATCATTGTTCTTCTCATCGCGTGCGCGAATGTCACCAACCTGCACCTCTTGCGGGCGCACCGGCGGCGTCGCGAGATCGCCGTGCGTCTCGCGCTCGGCGTGTCGCGTGTCCGTCTCGTCGCCCAGCTCCTAACGGAAGGCGCGATCTTGGCGATCATCGCCGGTGCGGCGTCACTGCTCGTTGGCGCATGGGGTGCGTTAGCCCTGCGCCACGCCGTCTTACCGCCCGCCGACGCGGGCGGTACGATCTTGGATTGGCGAATCACAACGTTTGCAATTTCGGTGGCGCTGGCGACTGGACTGCTCGCCGGTGTGACGCCTGCGTTGCGCGCCAGTCGCCCCGACTTGACGACGTCGCTCAAAGCGGGATCGCGCGAGGGAAGTAGCGTCGAGCACTCAACGTTTCGTGCGGCGCTCGTTCTTGCACAGGCGGCACTGTCCGTGGTACTCCTCGTCGGCGCCGGTCTGTTCGTTCGGAGCCTTGATAGCGCGCGCGCCATCGACGTGGGATTCGATGCCGATCGAATCGTGTCCGCGACGGTGTACTTTGCCGACCCGCAGGGCCACTACGTGAGCTACTTCGACCAGAGTCATCTGGCCGAGGTGACCGCCGGCTTCACGCGTGTGGCAGCGCGCTTGCGTCAAGTGCCCGGGGTCCAAGCGACGGCCCTCGCGATGTCACCGCCGATGCTGGGCTTCGCCATGGAGAAGGTGTATCTCGGCGGCGGGCGTCAGGCGCCTAACGTCAGCGGCGTCGAACCGACGGTGGTCACGGCGACGTCGGATTACTTTCGCACGGTTGGCGCGCATCTGGTGCGCGGGCGGCTCTTCAACGAGCGCGATAACGCCGGTTCGGAACCTGTCGCGGTGCTGAACGAGACGGCTGCCCGGGCGTTCTGGCCGGGGCGCGACGCGCTCGGTCAGTGTCTGATGATGATCCAGGCGACGGCGCCGTGCACGCGAGTGATCGGAGTGGTGCGCGATGTGCACGTCCTTGCACTCGTCCAGAAACCGATCGCCAACCTGATCCTTCCCTCCTCCCAAGAACACGGCGACGGCATGTTCACGCATCCCGGTTATTTGCTTGTCCGCGTGACACCTGAACGGCGGGCCGCCGTGATCGCCGTGCTGCGCCGCACCATACGCGAGGAATTTCCTACCGCCGAGCCGCCGTGGATCGAGGCGAGTACGACCAACATGCGGAACGAGCTCGCTCCCTGGCGTCTCGGTGCGTCGCTCTTCTCGGCGTTCGGCGTCCTCGCGCTCATCGTCACGGCTCTCGGGATGTACAGCGTGCGCGCGTACTCCGTTAGCCAGCGAACGCACGAGATGGGTGTGCGTATGGCTCTTGGTGCCCGCGGCGGCCAGGTGATGTCGCTCGTGATCCGCGAGGGCGTACGGGTTGTGCTGATCGGCATCGCGGTTGGCGTCGCCGCATCGCTTGCGTTAGGCAGATTCGTGGCGTCGCTGCTGTACGGGACATCGCCGCACGACCCGATCGTGCTCGTGGCTGTGGCGCTGGTTCTCACGTTCGTCAGCATTCTCGCCAGCGCTGTGCCGGCGCGGCGCGCTGCGCGTACCGATCCCGTCGTCGCGCTGCGCGCGGACTAGCTCGAGGCGCTGCGGGGAATGCGGCCTTAGGTCCGGTCGAGGAGGTGTCTGGCCAACCGGAGCGTGAGCGCGACGATCGTGAGCACCGGGTTCGCAAATCCCGCCGTCGGAAAAACGGAGGCGCCTGCCACGTACACATTGTCGGTGCCGTACACGCGCGCGTGACGATCGACCACGCCGAGCGCAGGATCGTCGTGCATGCGTGTAGTGCCGGCGTGGTGATGGGCGTTGGGATCGGGGTGCCGCGCCGGGTCGACGGTCACAGCGCCGACGGTGCGCAGCTCGGCCGCCACGACGGCGCGCAGGCGATCGAGCCCGCGCTGGTCGTCCGGGCGCCATCGCCACTCGAGCGTGGGCAGCGGCACGCCTAACGTGTCGCGCCGCTTGCCTAACGCAATGCGGTTCTCCGGGTGCGGCAGCTGTTCGAGATTGAGGAGCACCGTGAAGCCGTCGAACAGCCGCGCACCGTGCGCCTGCCTGGCCCACCCATGTCCCCCGCCGGGTACCCATCGTCGGGCGGCCGCGGGCAAGAGCGTCCGCACGCGCTCGAGTGCCGGCCGCGGACGCGGGAGCAGCGTCGCCGACGCGTTAGGCATGTCACCGGCGCGAAGCGCGGCGTCGTCGAGCGCGAGGCGGCCGAGTATCCACGTGCCGTCGGCCGCGCGGTGCACATCGTAAAAGGACGACGCCGCGTAGAAGTCGGCCGCGCGGGGTCGGAGGACGATCGCGCTGTCGCGCGGATGCTCCATGAAGCCGCGACCCAGCCATCCCGAGGCGTTGCCGGCGCATCCGGTGCCATCGTCCGTCAGGAGCAAGAGCCGCGCATTCTCCACTGCGCCCGCCGCAAGCACCACGCGCTTGGCCCGGACGTTCCACGTCGCGCCGCCTGGTGTCGCGATCGAGACGCGACCGATCCGCCGTCCGCCGCCTTCGCTGTGCATCGCTACGGCGGTAGCATGCGTGCAGAGACGCACATTCGTGGCTCGGCCAACATCGCGGCGCAGCGGCCCCAATAACGCGTGCCTCGTTCCGAGCTGGTATACGCGCGACACGAGCGCACCCGCCTCCGTCCACGGCTCGCACCCGCTCTGCGACCATGACGCCGCCTCGTACGCGAACGGGCCGAGCCCGCAGATGCGCTGCGCGCGCGCATACTCGTCGCGCAATTCCGTTAGGCCGAACGGCCAGCCGCCGAGCGCCCGGCCGCCCGGTCGCTCGAAGTCGAGCCGGTCGAGCGGTGCGTATTTGGCGCCCGCCGCGCCATCCACCGGCGTGTTCCAGATATGCGACGTACCCCCCACCTGCCTATGGCGCGTAGCGCCGAGGCCCGCATATTCGTCCCCGATGAGGTCGCCATCGTTGAGTGCTTGCGCCTCCGGATCGGCATGATCACCACCACTCTCGAGGATGATCACGTCGCAACGGCTCGCCAGCTCGGTCGCGAGCACGAGACCGGCCGGGCCAGCGCCCACGATGCACACGTCGGTGTCGAAGGTCGTTGCGCCGTTGAAGCGTCTTGCATCGAGCAGCATGTCGTCTCCTCGAGGCGGTCATCCATCGTGAATCCGACCGATCCGGCGGTCACAATTATCATCCCGACACGCGGTCTTCGCGAACGAGCGGTGTCGCTCGCGGCCGCGATCGAGAGCGCGTCGTCTCAATGCGACGTGCGACCGGTGGTGATCGTGGTGCTCAACGGCCCGCGCCGGGACCCAACCGTCGAGCGTTCGCTGCGCGCCGACCCGCGGATCACGCTGGTCGTTCGCGAACGCGCGAGCCTCCCGGCGGCGCTCGCAACGGGGCGCGCGATCGTCGAGACTCCGTGGTTCACGGCGCTCGACGACGACGATCTGCTCATGCCCAACGCCCTGTCGCTGCGGCTGCACGCGCTCGACCAACGTCCCGAATGCGCGGCGGTCGTGACTAACGGATGGCGCCGGAACGGCGCCGGTGATACGCTGCAGGTTTCGTCGCACCACGACGTGTCTGCCGATCCGGTCCGCGCCATGCTGGCGCACAACTGGCTGTTGCCCGGATCATGGCTCTGTCGCTCCGACCGCGTCGGCGTCGACGTGTTCGAGGCGATGCCCGATTTCCTCGAGTGCACGTACCTCGGTCTTCGACTGGCGTCGGAGCACCAGATCGTGTGGCTCGACACGCCGAGCGTCATCTACACCGTCGGCAGTCCGTCCGCCGAGTCGAGCTCGCGTGCCTACGTACTCGGCCAGGTGACGGCGCTGCGCCGGATCATCGCGCTGCCGTTGCCGGATGACGTGCGGCGGACGCTGCGATCCCGCATCGCCGGCGCCTACCACGCTGCCGCCGACCACGAGCTGCAGGTGGGTGCGTTAGGCGCAGCCTGGCAGTGGCACGTCAGGTCGCTCCTGCAGCCGTCGGGATGGCGCTACGCGCCGTTCCTGCGACACCTCGTGCGCGCGACCATTCGCCGCCGGCGATGACCAGCGCACCCGCGCGGCTGTTGGTGCTCGGCATCGACGCGGCCAGCCCCGAGCTGATCGAGACGTGGATTGCCGATGGCACACTGCCGAACCTGGCGGCGCTCGTCGCCCGCGGCCTAACGGGGCGCACGCGCGGGCTGGATGGGTTCTTCGTCGGATCCACGTGGCCGTCGTTCTACACGGCGACCAACCCGGCGCAGCACGGATTCCATTACCAGTCGCAGCTGGTACCGGGAACGTATCGCATCGCCGACCGCGTGCGCGGCGCATTCGTGGAGCGCGAGCCGTTCTGGCGCGTGCTGCATCGAGCGGGTCAGAGGGTAGCCGTTCTCGATGTGCCGATCGCGGCGCCGGAGCGCGAGCCACTCAACGGCGTCCAGGTCGTCGAGTGGGGCGCGCACGATGGGTTGTTTGGCTTTTCGACGCACCCAGCCGAGCTGGAATCATGGCTCGAATCGAAGTGGGGCCGGCATCCGGCCGGCGTCTCATGCGACGTCGGCGGCCGTCGTGCGCGCGCGTATCGCGATTTCGTGATCGCGCTCGAGGCGGGTGTCGAGCGCAAAACGGCGTGGACGCTGGAGCTCCTGCGGCGCGGCGGGTGGGACCTGTTCATGCAAGTGTTCAGCGAGTCGCACTGCGTTGGGCATCAATGTTGGCATCTGCACGACCGCAGCCATCCCGCGTACGATCGGGCGGTATCGGCGGTGGCCGGGGATCCGATGCGTTCGGTGTATCGGGCGATCGATCGCGCGATCGGCGAGATCGTCGCCGCGGCGGGCGATGCCGCGTGCGTCGTGTTCAGCGCGCACGGCATGTCGCACCGCTACGGCGCGCATTTTCTTCTGCGCGACCTGCTCGTTGCGTTAGGCGTGGCCGAACGCCCGGGCCGAACGCTGCGCGACCGCGCGCACGGTCGGGCGGCGGCGGCGTGGCACGTGCTTCCTCGCGCGGTGCGCGCACCGCTGTCTGCCATCCGATCCCGCCGCATTGTGCCTAACGCAGCGCCCGCTGCACGCCGCATCGGCGTCGCGCCGGGTCGTAGCCGGTGCTTCCCGGTGGCAAACGGGCTGGCCGTGAGCGGCATCCGACTCAACCTTGTCGGCCGCGAGCCGCATGGCACGCTGAGGCCGGGTGAAGAGGTTGAGCGATTCATCGAACAACTCGAATCGGATCTCCTTGCGATCGTGGACGACACCACGGGTGCGGCGCTCATCTCGCGCCTCGTCCGCACGCGCGACCTCTACCGCGGTGACCACCTTGACGCCTTGCCCGATCTGCTCGTCGAGTGGAGCGATCGCACGGCGATGGGCAGCACAGCGTTGGCGGGAGGCGCCGGCGCGCGCGTGATCGCGCAATCGCCGCGCATCGGCACCATTGTCGGTGCGAACGAATACGGGCGGAGTGGCGAACACCGCCCGGGCGGTTGGTTCGTCGCGGTGGGACCTGGCGTGTCCGCCGGACGACTGCAGCGCGAGCCATCATTGCTCGATCTCGCACCCACGTTCGCCGGCATGTTGGGTGTGTCGCTGCCCAACGTCGAGGGCATGCCGATCGCCGAGGTCTTGAGGGCGAACGCGCCCATCGTACGTTGAAGCACGTCAACGCGGGCCGTGCCGCTACGGTCTTGCGGCGGAGGCGCACCCGGCGCCTCTTTGTGCAACAGTCGTCGCCCGTCTCTCGCGCGTGCCTCGCCGCGCCGCGAGGACGGGCGCCGCAGCAATAGGAGCCGCCGGTGAAGTACGTCCTCACCTACGAAGGGACACCCGACTACCGCGCGAAAGTCGCGGCGCATTTCGCCGCGCACCGCGCGCTCTGGCATACCTATCACGCCGATGGCCGGCTGCTGTTGATCGGGCCGTTCACCGATGAGCCGTCCGGCGGCGCGATGGGTGTGTTCTCGACTCGTGCAGCCGCCGAACAGTTCGTTCGTGACGATCCGTTCGTGGCCAATGGCGTGGTCGCGCGATGGACGATTCGAGAGTGGAACGAAGTGCTCGTGCAGGATCGCTGAACCGCTCGACGTTGCGCCGGTCCAATCTCCCGGGATCACATCATGTCAGTGTCCTACTTGCCTAACGCGCTGTTCCGCGCCCTGGTTGCCGGTGCGTTGACTGTATCCCTGCTGCCGGTAGGGCGCGCGGTCGCGCAGGCCACGACGCTCCCCAGCGAGACACCGGCCAAGTTCACGCCCGCCACCTCGACGTTCGATTACGAGCGTCGCGATGTGATGATCCCGATGCGTGACGGCGTGAAGCTCCACACCGTGATTCTCGTGCCGAAGGGCGCGCACCGCGCGCCGATTCTGCTCACGCGCACGCCGTACGACGCAACCGCGACCACGTCGTACGCGCAAAGCGCACACCTTGCCCCTGAGCTCAACGGCTACGACAACGCGCTCCAGGTGATCATTCCCGGCGGCTACATCCGCGTGGTCCAGGACATCCGCGGCAAGTACGGCTCCGAGGGCGACTACGTGATGAATCGCCCGCTCGTCGGTCCGCTCAATCCCACGAAGGTCGATGAGTCGACCGATACCTATGACACCATCGACTGGCTCATCAGGCACGTCCCCGAGACGAACGGAAACGTCGGCGAGCTCGGCATCTCCTACGATGGGTTCGAGCCGTTGATGGGGCTCGTGCATCCGCATCCCGCGCTCAAGGTCTCCGTGCCCATGAATCCAATGGTCGACGGCTGGATGGGCGACGACTGGTTCCACAACGGTGCGTTCCGCGAGCAGAACATGCCGTACATCCTCGAGCAGGAAGCGACGCCAGACAACAGCGCCAAGTGGTGGACCGACCACTTCGACGATTACGACGTGTACATGCAGTCGGGATCCGCCGGCGCGTTAGGCAAACTGCACGGCCTCGACCAAGTCGGGTTCTGGACCAAGATCCTCGCGCACCCGAGCTACGACTCGTGGTGGCAGCAGCAGGCGATGGACAAGATTCTCGCCGCCCAACCGGTCAGCGTGCCGGTGATGCTCGTCCACAGCCTCTGGGATCAGGAAGACATCTACGGCGCGATCGCCGTGTACAACGCGATCAAGCCGAAGGACACGTCCAACGACAAAGTCTTTCTCGTCATCGGCCCGTGGCACCACGGCCAGGAGATCGAGAACGGCAGCTCGCTGGGCGCCATCGATTTCCAGGCCAACAGCTCGGACTACTTCCAGCGCAACATCCTGGGGCCGTTCCTCGCGCACTACCTCAAGGACGGCGCGCCGCCGATGGATGTGTCGGCCGTCAACGCATACGAGACGGGCACCAACCGGTGGGAGCGTCTCCGCGCGTGGCCGTCCGGCTGCGACGCCGGCTGCACCATCCGCCCGACGCCGCTCTACCTCGGTGCTGGCCTAACGGCGAGCTTCGATGCGCCGACGGCCGCGGCGCCCGACGCCGCGTTCGATTCGTACGTCTCCGATCCCGCGAAGCCCGTCCCGTTCCGGACGCGGCCCATCCAGCCGGTCGGGTACGTGCCGCCGCTCACCTGGGTACAGTGGCTGGTGGACGACCAGCGCGAGGTCGGCGGCCGCACCGACGTGCTCTCGTACGAGACCGGCGTCCTAACGGAACCCGTCAAGATCAGCGGACAGCCCGTGGCCAACCTCGTGGCGTCCACCACCGGCACCGACGCCGACTGGGTAGTCAAGCTGCTCGACGTCTATCCCGACGAAGTGGGCGACGATCCGGCCATGGGCGGATACGAGCTGCCGGTGTCGATGGATATTTTCCGGGGCCGGTACCGCGAGAGCTTCTCGGCTCCGAAAGCGATTGCGCCTAACGAACCATTGCTGTACAAGTTCGAGCTGCCGACCGCCAACCACGTCTTCCTGCCCGGCCACCGGATCATGGTGCAGATCCAGTCGAGCTGGTTCCCGCTGTACGATCGCAACCCGCAGACGTTCGTGCCCAACATCTTCTGGGCCAAACCCGGCGACTACAAGAAGGCAGAGCAGCGGGTGTTCCACGAGGCCGGCCACGCGAGCTTCGTGGAACTGCCGATCGTGACCGGCGCCCGGTAAGAATCGAGTCAGGGAACGCGATCGCGAGCGGTGCGGACTTGACCGGGTGATCGAACACGCGCATGGTGTGGCGGTCCGTGCACAGGAGCGTCGCGTGCTGAACCCAGAAGCCGTTGGGCGTCCGACCGAGCGCCGGAGGACGGTGCGATCCATCGTGACGCGGGTGCTCGTGCACCTCGCGCTGCTCCTCATCGCCCTCGGATGCCTGGGCGCCTACCAGCACTTCAAGCTCGCGGGCGCATCGAGCGCGGCGTGGGCCAGCCTCGGCGGCGCGGCGCTGTTCGGCTTCGCACCGCTCCGCGACGTGACGCACATCGTGTTCGGCATCGAAGGCCGGATCCTGCACGTCGTTCACGGGTTAGGCGGACTGGCGTTGGGCGCGCTGCCGCTCACGGGCGTCGTGTCGGGAACGCCGGTGTTGACCCACGCGGCGACGGCGCCGTTCGCGATCATGGGCGCGGCGCAGGCGCTCATGCACTCGAACAATCCGAGAAATCCGCAGCAGGCGGCGGCGCTGCACCGGTTCGTGGCGAGCATGCCGGAGCTCGAGATGGTCGGCAACCCGCGCAGCTTCTCGACGCCGCAGGGCGCTCAGCGCGCCGTGGCGGCGCTGGCCGACATCATCGGCAAGGCGCAATCGTTAGGCGAGACCGAGCTCGCCGCCGATCCCAAGTTCCAGAGTGCCTGGAGCCAGGCATCGGCGCGCTTTGGTGCCAACCTCGGTCTCGATGCCGTGGACGAGGCGCTCGGCAAACTCTCCGCGAATCCGGCGACCGCGAGCGCCGTCCCGGGCCTCCGGGCACGGCTGACCGCGGCGCGGCGGACGCTCGCGGGTTCGGCGCCGCACACCTGACGATGACATTTCGGACGCGCAGGCTCCTGTATTCGACGCTCTTGGGCGCGCTCATCGGCGCTGTGGGCGCACGCCTCGTCATGCGTGCGCCTAACGGAAGCGACAACCCGCCACGGTGGGTGTCCTCGATCTTCTCCGGGTACACGCCGCCGCTGTGGATTTCGCTGGCTGTGTGGGTGGTGTTCAGCCTCTATTGGGAGATCGCCGCGAACAGCGCGGCGCCGGTGGCGCGACGCGAATCGAGCGCATCGCGCG